>NZ_JACIYP010000399.1 GCF_014359905.1 Hoeflea sp.
ACGATGGCATTATCCGTTTCGAGACTATCCATTTTGGATAACGCAAGGTTGAATAACTGGCATTGCCACGAATAGTGACGGAACGAGCATGGAACTGGAAGAGCTGGAACCTTCGAAGCTGGTCGGCCCACAGCAGGACGTGGAAACCGTCGAAGCCTGGGCGGAACGCAACGGGCTGACGTGCTCCATGGCCCGCGCTTGGGTCTACCGGGGCGTACTCCCAACCGTAAAGCTCGGTAAGCGCCGCATGATTAACAGTGCGCTGCTGCGTAGTTGGCTGCTGGAACAGGAGTGGACCGCATGATCCGCGCCGTCTACGGAAAGCCAGGGGAGGGGATGACCTATGCAGAAGCCGGCCAGCTATCAACGCCTTCCGCACGCTCAGGACTGCGACTGCTCTGTCTGCTGGTCCCGACGCGAAATGGCGAAGCCCGCTCTCTCCCGGTCCACACAATGCGCCCAATGCCGCCCCGCGTATGCGCGGCCGATTCGCACGCTGCAAATGGGCTGCGTCGGTGGAATCTGGAAGCCTCTGCTCTCGGAGTGGACAGTGGAACCGGCCTTTATCTGCGAGAAGCACACGCCACCCGCCCGCCCCGCGAAGTGGTGGAGCGTTGCTTACCAAGATTCAACCTCGGCGCCGAGCGAGCAATTCCCGTTCTAGCCGAAACCGCGACCGAAGCCGAACAGGTCCAGGGCCGCGCTCCCGGCTCGTCGGATCACGCTTCACCGATCCGGCGAACGGAAGCACGGGCGGAGCGCACCCTTGACCCTGCACGAACAGAAACAGCGTCCGCTCGTGAGTGTGGGGCAGCTTCACCGCCCCGCGCTCCCGAGCCCTCGGCGGCAAGAGTGGGATGACAAGGGCAAAGCCCTTGGTGTTAACCAACGAGAGAACACGCATAACGCGACGTTTTAACCAGTAGGCCAAGTAACAGATCACCTCGGTGAACTTGCGAGTTCACCGGCTCGGGATCGCTCGGCCTGCAGAAAGCAAAGCCGCGCAATAAAGCGCAATTAACGAGAGGAAACACAACATGGCACGTTCAATCATGGAAGTTGCATTTATCAGCGCTGAGAAAGTCGAGTTCGACAACGTCAAGCTGGTGAAGCTGTTCGTTGGCGATGAGCCCGACGGCAAGCGCGACCTGGGCATCTCCATCCTGTCGATGAGCGTGGCCGAAGAAAGCCTCGACGAAGTCTGGGCCGCCTGCGAAGGCCTCGACGTGTTGGAGCCGATCCGCGTAACCACCGAGATCGAACGCGGCTCGAAGAACGCCGGCAAGTTCATCGTGCTCCACGTCGAGCCGGTCAAGGCCGCCAGCGCGCCGGCCCCCAAGCCGACCCAGCCAACCCCGCAAACCGCCAAGCCATCCGGCACCCAGCCGGAAACGGCCAAGGCCAACTAGCCGGGAGGGGCGGCCATGCTGATCGGTGACCGGGTGTTCTGCGACTGCTGCGGCAATGACATGGGCAAGCTCATGGCGCTGCCCGCGCCGCAAAGCGACCTGCTGCCAGACCTCAGCCTGCCGCCTCACGTCGCCGTCTGCCCCGACTGCGAACCCTCCGAAGCAACTGCCGACCTCGAGGCCGGCGAATGACTTACGCGCTCACCTGCGACGGCACCGTCTCGGTCGATGCAGGCGGGGCGCCCCTGTGTTCCGGTGGCTGGGTCTTGGTCCAGCTTCCAGAACAGTTCGACCCGAGCCAGCTGGACCCCGCGGTACTGGCCCAGGTGTTCGGCGTCGGATTCACCCTCGTAACCACTGTGCTGCTGATTGGGATCGGCTGTAAGGCCGTCCTCGACTTCCTCAAGCACGCCTGAAAACCCATTTGGAGTGACCACCATGCAAAACCTCAAACGCGTTTCCCGCGATCTGGCCCTGGCCGTTCCCTTCGCCGTCGCGGCTTCCGCCTCCCAGGCTGCCGGCTGGGATTACAGCACCCTGACCGCCGATGTGGACTTCTCCACCATCGCAACCGGCGTCCTCGCCGTCGCGGCCCTGCTGGCAGCGGTGTACGCCGGCATCAAAGGCGCCCGCGTCGTCCTCGGCTTCCTGCGTTCGTAACGCTCACCCGCAACCCAGGCCGGCCTAGCGCCGGCCTTTCTCTTGGCGAGGTACACATGCAAGCGCTCTGGGAATTCGCCTTCTTCTGCATCGGAGCCGCCTGCGCTTACGCGATTTTTTCGAGGTGGTAGGGCTATGCGTCGCATGCTCTCTTTAATCTTTAGCGTCGGGTTGCTGGCTTTGTTTGTTTCCGGCTCGGCCCATGCTTATCAATGGCAACGCAAGAGTGCGCCCGCAAGTCCGCTATTTCCGACGGTGAAGGCCGCTTGCCAATCGGGTGGCGGCAGTCCCT
>NZ_JACIYP010000004.1 GCF_014359905.1 Hoeflea sp.
CGGCCTTTTCGCGTTTGTCCTTTTTTGCTTCGCGGCGTTTCAATTCGTAAACAATGGCTTGAATTAACTGTTGATTAACCATAAACGTTTACCCGTTAGTTACCAACGGTGAACCGGATCGCATGGGCAATGAAATGCTCCGGGCTGCATGATGCAAGATCTCCGTAACCGGAATAGCGGCCGGTATGTCCCTGGGCAATTTATGGGGCATTTCTTATGACCAGCATTATGACCAACACAGCCGCAATGGCTGCACTGCAGACTCTCAGGTCCATCAACTCCGATATGGAGACGACACAGGCAAGGGTATCTTCTGGCTTCCGCGTCGAGAACGCCGGCGACAACGCGGCCTACTGGTCGATCGCAACGACAATGCGATCCGACAACAAGGCGCTTTCCACCGTCAAGGACGCTCTCGGGCTCGGCGCAGCGAAGGTCGACATCGCCTACACCGCGATGAACAGCTCGATCGATGTGATCTCCGAAATCAAGGCCAAGCTGGTTGCGGCCCGCGAGCCTGGCGTCGACAAGACCAAGATCGACAAGGAGCTCACCGAGCTCAAGAACCAGCTTAAGTCGATTTCCGAATCGGCATCGTTCTCCGGCGAGAACTGGCTCAACAACACCGCCGCCACCGAAGCGGGCATCAAGTCGGTCGTCGGCGGCTTCAACCGCGACGTCAATGGACTGGTGTCGATCACCACGCTCGACGTCAATGTCACCAGCTTGACGCTGATCGGCGCGGGCGATGAAAGCCTCGGCATCCTGACCAAGGATATCAACGCCGATGCGCTCAATCCGAATTCAACCGGCACCGCGGCAAACTACTATCTCATCGACAGCGATGGCACCGCCACGACTGCCGGTTCAGGCACGGCGATCGCGCTAACCGCCGCCACCACCGACGAAGAAGTTGACGACATGATCCGTGTTGTCGACTCGATGCTGAACCAGATGACGGATGCGGCTTCCAATCTGGGTGCGATCAGCAAGCGCGTCTCGATGCAGGAAGACTTCGTCGCCAATCTGATGGATTCCATCGACAAGGGCGTTGGCCGCCTGGTCGACGCGGATATGAATGATGAATCGACGAGATTGAAGGCGCTGCAGACACAGCAGCAATTGGGCATTCAGTCTCTCTCCATCGCCAATACCAACTCGCAAAACATCCTGTCGCTCTTCCAGCAGTAAGCTGGAACCATCCACGGCGGATGGATGGAGTGATGAAATTCTGCCGTGCCGCCGGTCATCGGTTATGGTGGATCAGTTGGACCGCGCCAAAATTGCCCTTGGTGCGGTCCAACGGCTGTTTTGGCGCCATTCCTCATGGCCTATTGCCTCAAACCGGAATCGGTTTGAGGCGGAATCCTGGCGCAGATTCCAAATGCCGCAGCGTCCCTTGTGCGCTTGACCAATTGATTGCGCTGTGGCGGCCGGGCCGGCGTTCATGCTCACGCAAGTTTAGCTCTCTAGGTATTCGAAGCCGATGACCGGGAGTTCGGATCTAGCCGTTCCCGCCTGGGCCATATGAAGAGCCCGTCTTGGCCAAACGAAGGGAAAGACGTTGAACCGGTCATTGCCAGATATCGCGACCAGTCGGAGACGATCATGAGCGCCAGCCTTGCACGGTTCCTGCCGGATTTCGAATTGTCCCGCATCAATGCCTTTCAGGCCACGCGGCACGAGGATCAATCCTTTGATGCGTCCTGCGATCCAGAGTTCGACATCGAGGCCATTCGCGCCGAAGCCCGCGCGGAAGGTGAAGCCATGGCCCGGGCGGAACTTGCCCTCAAGCATCAAAGCGAACGCCAGGCCGACGCGAGCCGCCACGCCGCCGAGCTCGCGGCCCTGCAGGCGGAGCTGGAAGAGCGCGCCGCACAAACCATTCCCACGGCAATCGCCGCCAGAAGTGAAGAGATCGCCGGGCAGATCGCCGCCGATGTCGAAGCCGTGCTGGCGCCCCTGATTGACGACGCGGTCCGCGCCCGCATCATTGCCGCTCTTGCCGATGAGATCCGCGACGTTCTGGAGCTTGAAAATTCCGGGCGTGTCAGCGTATCCGGACCGGAAGCGCTTGTGACCGCCCTGCGCGAAGCCATTGGACCTGGCGCTGACAGGCTTGTCCTCCGCGACACCGGCGGGTTCGACATCGAGGTTGAAGTGGACCGCACCCGGTTCGCCACACGAATTTCGGCCTGGGCGGATGCTCTCAGGGAGAGCCTGTCATGAACGACGCTTCCTCCACCCACCAGGGCAAGAACGAAATCATCATCGTCAAGCGCCGCCGCGGTGGTGACGAGGGCCATCACGGCGGTGTCTGGAAGATCGCCTACGCCGATTTCATGACGGCGATGATGGCGTTCTTTCTTGTGATGTGGCTGGTCAATGCCGCCAACGAGGAATCCAAGGCGTCGGTTGCAAGCTATTTCAACCCGATCAAGCTGATGGACGACAAGCCGACGGATCGGGGCATCAAGCAGGTCGGCAACAGCGCTGACGGCGAGGCAACGGCCCCCAAATCGGAGACCGAGGGTCAGGAGACGACCAGCGGGCAGGCCGGTGAGGCAGGTGAGAAGGAAAACACCACGGTCGGGGAAAAAAAGGACTATTCGGAAGCCGACTATTTCGAAAATCCCTATTCCGTCCTCGCCGAGATTGCTCAGGAAACCGGAACCCAGACCAATGTGTCCGCCAAGGGTGATGGCGGCGCCCAGGAATCGGGCCCTGCCACCGGCGCCTCGGGCGGAGAAGCCTACCGCGATCCGTTCGATCCGGATTTCTGGACCCAGCAGATCGAGCAGGAGCGCAAATCGTTCGAAGAAAGCCAGGCGATGGTCAGGGCCGACGGATTTGTCGATACACAGGGTTCCGCGAATGAAGCCAGTGAACAGACGCTGAGCCAAGATGCGCAACAAGCCGGGCCGGCCGACGGCAATCCGTCTGCGGCAACCGATGCCGGCGACGGCGCGACGTCTCAGGAACAGGTCGCGGAAAAACGCGATCGTGCGGAAGCCGAGGCCGACACCCTCAAGGATGAGATCGCAAAGGCGCTGGGCAGCGCTGCAGGCAAGGTGGCCGAGGGCATCACCGTGACGCCGACGGAGGGTGGTCTGCTGGTGTCGATCACCGACCAGCTGGATTTCGGCATGTTCCAGGTGGGCTCGGCGGTGCCGGGACGCGACCTGGTCGTGGCCATGGAGAAAATCGGCCAGTTGCTGTCCGAGCGTCCGGGGGCGATCGCCATCCGGGGTCACACCGATGCGCGCCCTTTCGCGTCGGGCAATGATGACAACTGGCGCCTGTCGATGGCGCGGGCTCATTCAGCCCTGTTCATGCTGGTGCGCGGCGGGGTTCCGGAGGATCGCATTGTTCAGGTGTCCGGCTTTGCCGACAAGCGCCTCAAGGACCCGGCCAATCCTCTGTCCGAGGTCAATCGCCGTATTGAAATCCTCGTCGAGGCCGAAGGGAGCTGATCGTGCGGCGCACGCTTCGCCCAGGGCTTTTGAGTTGCGCCGTTCTTGCGGCGGCATTCGCGTTCGGGGCCTCGGCTCAGGAACAGCCGGCGTCGCCGGGTTCGGACACGCTTACAGCTTCAGGCACGCAGGCCAGGCCTGCGTCGGACGGCAATGCCAAGGAAGCCGCGGCGGAGAGCGGCGCAGACGCCGGTGGCATTCCGGATTTCCCCGCGCGCGACGGCGGGGATATGGACGCTTTCGCCATGACCGGCGATATCGAGGCTCTCGAACCCTACAAGTTGGTGCGGTCGCTTCAATTCGTTCAGGACGCGGTTGTCAAAGGCGACCATTCCGCAATGGAGATGCAGCGGTTTCTGCTCGGGGTCATCGAAAGCCGCCTGCGCAGCGCTGATCAGCGGGTTTTCGACGATCCCCGCAATGTCGATGCAGCGCTGATCTACGCCATGAGCGGAGGCAATCCCGAAACGCTGGATCTTCTGGCGGTCAGGGACAAGTTCGGAAACTTCGACAATGAGGTTGTCACGGTGCTCCGGGCCTATCTCAATGGCCGCGCCGCAAAAACCAAGTCTTCGCTTATCGAAGTGGTGGAAGTCTACAAGAACAGTGAAATCGGCCCCTACCTTATTTTGATGGCGGCAAATGTACTGGCGGCCACGAACGATGCGACGGATGCGCTGGAATTGTTCGATTGGGCAAGGCTGAGCGCGCCCGGAACGCTGGTCGAAGAAGCCGCGCTGCGAAGGTCGCTTTTCGTCGCGGCACGCAAGAACCTCGTTGATGAAGCCCTTCGCTATGCGCAGCTCTATGCCAGGCGGTTCATCAACTCGCCCTATGCCGGTCAGTATGCCGATCTTCTGGTTGACCTGGTGGTGATCAACTACGGCAAGGTCGGCGATGACCGGCTGGACGAAATCCTGTCTTTCATGGATCGGCCGCGCAAACGCGAGGTGTATCTGCGCATCGCCCGCAAGGCGGTCATTTCAGGTCTGCGGGATCTCGCGGTGTTTGCCTCAGGCGAGGCGGAAGCTCTCGCCGGTCCCGGCGACAAGGCCCCGCAGGCGCTTGCCGATCTCTACGCAGGCATGGCCAGAATCCCGACCGACGGCGTCGACGGTGTCCTGGCAGGGCTCAATGCGGTGCCGGAACGCCAGTTGTCGGGCCGCGACCGGGCATTGCGGGCGGCAGCCCAGATCATCGCCACCGAAGTTCTGCGCAAACCGGACCCCAACAGCCTCACGCAAGCATTCTCGCCCAATGTGTTGGCCATGGACCCGGAAGACGGGACCGGCAGCAGTTCGTCCGCCGAAGGCGAGAATGGAAATGCCGAGGTCTCGGCCACGGCGGCCGGCGGATCCGGAATCGACGAGGAAACAGCCGCGGCAGATGAAATCTTTCGGGGATTTGTCTCGGACCGCAAGCAGACGCTCGAGCGCATAGACAAGCTGCTCGAGGGCGGAGAAGAGGATAAAGGCTCGTGAGCACCTTGGATATTGTTTTGCAACGGCAGGTGCCCGTCCGGTCAGCTGCGAAACTGGGCGGCGGGGCCAGCGACACCAATGCGGGCAGCCGCCGTGCAGATGATGCGTTTTCTTCAGTCCTCTCAGGCCAGAAACGCGGCTCCGCGGTGACGCGTGATCAGATTGACCAAAAATCAGACCCCGAACCCGCGAATGGCGCGGAGGCGGAAGGATCAGGTACGGCGACACCTGCCGCCAAGGCAAAATCCGATGAGATGCTGTCTCTCCTGGAAGGTCTGATGTCGAGCGCAGCTTTTGCCGATGACACGGATTCGGGCGCGGGCGACGCGACACCGGCTGACATTTCGGCTCCACCGAGTGGCGAATCCATCGAGCCTGACGCAGCTGTGGACACCACGCTTTCCGCTCTGCCTGAAACAGTCCATCTGCCCGCTGAAGGGGAAGGGATTGCCGTTAAGGCCCTGGACGCGGCGGAGACGGGGGAATCGGTCAATCCTGTCACTCAGGCAGAAACGGACCAGTCCGAGCCTCCAGCGCAATTGGATCCGGAAGAGCACGGCAATTTGGACCCGGTCAAGGGGGCCGCCCCGTCTTCCGCTCCCGCAACCCAGGCCGTCATCACGCCCGCGCTCGCCGCCGGCCAGGTGTCGTCCGCCTCGGCGTCACTGGCCGCCGCACAGAATGGCGGAAGTGGCCGCACGCCCCAGGGGGCGCCGGCGCCTGCAAAGCCGCAGCCTGCGACAGCCTCTGCTGACCAGGGGAAGGTTTCCGGCGAAGACAAGGAGATCATCCGGACACTGGGCATGGTCGACAAGCCGTCCGCGGCGTCAGATTCGAAAAATACAGGCGCTGACGAAGACGCTGCCGGCTCCCGGCGGCAAGCCGCCGCCGTTGCCCGAGCGCCTGAAGAGCAGATGAGCGTCAGGACCGGCTCTGTCGAAGTGATTGAATCGCGTCGCTTCATGCCGGCGCAAGCCCTGTCCGGCAACGCCCAGATGGTGACCCGCTCGCTGATCGAGGCCGGAGATGCCGCTCTTGCCACGCAACGCGCAATGCCATCTCAGGCCGCAACCGCTGCTCAGCCGCAATCCGGGCAGATGCTGCATACGCTCAAGCTTCAGCTCAATCCCGTGGCGCTCGGCAGCGTGACCGCTGTCCTGAAGCTCACGGGAGAGGAATTGTCAGTGTCGATCCAGGTTGAATCGGCCGAAGCCTATCGCCAGCTCAGCGACGACAACCAATCCATCCTCAAGGCCATGCGGGCCCAGGGCTATGCGGTGGAGCAAATCACTGTCCAGCATGTGCCGTCGGGCGACCGCTCCGGCAATGCCGCGCAGCAGCAGGGATTTCAGGGCAATTTCCAGGGCTCCGGCTCCGGTGATGCCCAGTCGTCAGACCGTGGAAATGATGGCCGCAGCACCGGTCAGCAGGAAGCAAATCAGCGTGAGGGACACGGCCGTGAACAAAAGCCGCATACTGGTTCTGGCTCTGGCCGTTCTGACGGCGTCTATCTTTGAGAGTGCGACAACCCGCCCCGCGCAAGCGGCGACCGGGGTTTGCGAGGCCGAGATCCTGACCGCGGCGCGGGCCTATGGCGTGCCTCCAGGTATTCTCTATTCCGTTGGCCTGACCGAAACCGGCCGGAAAGGCTCGCTCTATCCCTACGCGCTGAACATCGAAGGAAGGACAGTCTATGCAAATAGCCAGGCCGAGGCGATCGGGGAATTCGAGCGCGCCCGGGCTGAAGGCAAAAGCCTGATTGACCTGGGCTGCATGCAGATCAATCACCACTATCACGGCGCCGAGTTCCGGTCGGTGAACGCGATGCTCGATCCGCAGGCCAATGTCCGATATGCGGCGCGGTTTCTGGCCCGGCTTCATGCCCGCCACGAGACCTGGACGATGGCGGTTGCCCGTTATCACGCGGGCCCGAACAACGATCCTGCCCAGAAACGCTATGTCTGCAGGGTGATCGCGAACCTCGTCGCCAGCGGCTATGGAGCCTGGACTCCGCCGGCAAAAGCCTTCTGCAAATGATGCAACCAAAACGAGAAATCTTGGTTTGGAGGCTGCATTAATCGACTTTGTCAGCATTGGGGCAAAGGTTAATGCGGCAAGCAAAAAATTAACCTTTTGTTAACTTTTCCACCGAAAAATAGCGGTCATCGACTAGATATCCACAAGATATAGTCAAATCAGTGGGAAACATGGTTAATCAACTCTTAAAACACACCCTCCGCATTTCGTAGTTTACCCCGAATCAGCGCCTTCGTAGGTCTAGGGTAACGGGGCTCCTTACTGATTCGGAGGCGGGCAAATGATCGTAGTGGTTGATGACAGGCAATTGGTTAAGGACGGGTACACATCCCTTTTTGGGAGGGAAGGTGTTCCATCGGCCAGTTTCGATTCCATAGAATTCGGTGAGTGGGTCAACACGGCGGCGGATTCAGATCTGGAGGCCGTCGAGGCCTTCCTGATCGGCCAGGGCGCACAGACCCTGGGTCTGCCGAGGGCGATCCGGGATCGCTCACAGGCTCCGGTGATCGCTGTCAGCGATACGCCATCGCTTGAATCGACCCTGGCCTTCTTCGACAGCGGTGTTGACGATGTTGTGCGCAAGCCGATTCACCCGCGCGAAATCCTGGCCCGGGCCGCGGCCATTCGCCGCCGCCTCAAGACGTTGACCAACCACATCGACATCGGTCCGATCCGCATCTTTTCGGACGGGCGCGACCCGGAAATCGAAAACCAGACCTTCGCCCTTCCAAGGCGCGAGCGGCGTATCCTCGAATACCTTGTCGCCAACCGCGGCCGCCGGGTGACAAAACAGCAGATTTTCAATGCCATCTACGGGATCTTCGACGAGGACGTCGAAGAGAATGTGGTCGAAAGCCACATCTCCAAGCTGCGCAAGAAACTGCGCAAGCGTCTCGGCTTCGACCCGATCGATTCCAAAAGGTTCCTCGGCTACCTGATTGACTGGAATTGAACCTGTCCTGACAGCCTGAATGCAAGCAGCCTGTCGGGATTTCCGGATGTGACGGAAACAGGTTCAGGCAAGGCCCGCCCGCTAGGCTGGAACTCCGTACAAAACGAGGGATGAACGATGAGCCTTTATGGAATGATGAGCACCGGGGCATCCGGAATGAACGCTCAGGCGAACCGGTTGAGCACGGTGGCCGACAACATCGCCAACGCCAACACGACCGGCTACAAGAAGGCATCCGTTCAGTTTTCCTCCCTGGTTTTGCCCGGCACCAACAGCTCCTACAATTCGGGCGCGGTGCAAACCGATGTGCGCTACGCGATTTCCGAACCGGGCACGCTCGAATTCACGACATCGAGCACGGACCTGGCGGTTGACGGTGACGGCTTCTTTATCGTCGAGGATACCAACGGCGTTCCCTTCCTGACCCGCGCCGGTTCCTTTGTTCCCGATGGCGACGGCAACCTTGTCAACGCGGCCGGCTACACGCTGCTCGGCTATGATTATGAAAGCGGCATTCCGGCGCCGGTGGTCAACGGCTTCGATGGCCTGGTGCCCGTCAACATCGCGTCCGGCAGCCTGGCGGCCAATGCATCCACCTTGGGTATCTTTTCAGCCAACCTTGACGCCGGCGAGCCGATCGTCGCTGCAGCCGACCTGCCGTCCGCCAACTCCGCCACCGCTGAATACAGCCACAAGAGCTCGCTGGTGGCCTACGACAATCTCGGCGGCGAAGTGCTGCTCGACTTCTACTACACCAAGACCGGCACCGACACCTGGGAGGTTTCGGTCTATGACCGGGCCGACGCCACTCCGGGCACATCGTTCCCCTACGGAGTGCCGGGTTCGCCGCCTTTGGCAACCGAAACACTGACTTTCGATCCGTTGAACAAGGGCTTGCTGGCAGCGACCAGCCCGACGAGCATCACGTTGCCGGTTCCCGGCGGCGCCGCCGCATTGACCGTCGATCTGTCGGCGATGACCCAGCTCGATTACGAGTACACAGTCCAGAGAGGCGACGTCAACGGCAACGCGCCGAGTGCGGTTACCGATGTCGTGATTTCCGAGGATGGCACGATCTTCGCCAAGCAGGAAAATGGCGAACTCAAGCCGCTCTACCGCATCGCGCTGGCCAATGTATCAAGCCCTGACATGCTGCAGCCGCTGGCAGGCAACGTTTATCAGCAAGGTGTGGATTCGGGAGTCATCACCACGGGGTTCGCCGGTTCCGGCGGCTTCGGCCAGATCGTCTCCGGGGCGCTGGAAAGCTCCAATGTCGATATGGCCCGGGAACTGACGGACATGATTGCATCCCAGCGCAGTTACACCGCCAACTCCAAGGTCTTCCAGACTGGCTCCGATTTGATGGACGTGCTCGTCAACCTCAAGCGATAAGTCGGGGTTGGGGCAAAAGAAAGGCTAATACATGTCTCTTTCATCCGCGATTAACACCGCGCAGACGTCTTTGTCGAACTATGCAACACAGACAAGCATATTGTCTCGCAATATTTCCAATGCCTCCAATACCGACTATTCGCGCCGGAATGCGGCTCTGGCCACGTCGCTGAGCGGTGCCCAGGTAGTCAGCATACAGCGCGCCCAGGACGAGGTTCTGTTCCGCAATTCCCTCAGCAGCACGGCAACGGCGAGCGGTCAGGAAACCTTGCTTGCCGGGCTCACCAATCTGAAGGACATCTACGGCGGCAACGACTATGAAAGCGCGCCTGCGACGCTGATCGCCAACATGCGGGACACGCTGTCGAGCTATGCTGCCAAACCGGGTGAGAACACGCTTGCCCAGACCACCGTCGCCGACGCCAATACGCTCGCGATCGGATTGCGCGATGCTTCCGCCTCCGTCCAGAGCGTCAGGTTTGAGACCGATCAGGAAATTTCGCGTCAGGTTCACACGCTGAACGAGTTGCTGGCGTCTTTCGAGACCAACAACAAGGCGGTCTTCAGCGGCACACAGAGCGGCAAGGACGTCAGCGCAGAACTCGACGAGCGGGATTCCCTGATCAAGAAGATTTCCGAGATCATCGGAGTGACCACGGTCAGCCGCAGCGGCAACGACATGGCCATCTACACATCCGACGGCATAACCTTGTTTGAGACGGTCGCGAGGCCGGTCACGTTTGGAGCCTCGTCCGGATTTGCCGCGAGCATCGTTGGCAATCCGATCTATGTCGACGGCGTGGCCTTGGCCTCGGGCGAAGGCGCGACCACGACGGCACGCGGCTCGCTGCAGGCGCTGGTGCAGATCCGCGACGTCTACGCTCCCGCCGTTCAGGAGCAGCTTGACGAGGTTGCACGGGCGCTCATCGTCACTTTCGCCGAGAAAGATCAGTCTGCGGCTCCAACCCTTCCGGATGCGCCCGGCCTGTTCACATGGAGCGGCGGCACCGTGCCTTCCGGGGCGACGATCGTCCCCGGCATCGCGGCGAGCATCACCGTCAATCCGGCGCTGGTTCAATCGCTCGGCGGAAATCCGCAATTGCTGCGCGATGGCGGCATCAACGGCGCTGCTTACAACGCCAATCCGGATGGAAATGCAGGATTTTCGTCCCTTCTGGACAGTTATGTGCTGGCCCTCGACACACCGATGGCGTTCGATCCGGCAGCTGACCTGACCAGTTCGGCAAGCCTGCTGGATTTCGCGGCCGATTCCGTCGGCTGGCTTGAGCTCAACCGCAGCGAAGCCTCTTCCGCCTATGAAACGCGCGAGGCAACGCGCTACCGGTCGTCCGAAGCGCTGTCCAATGAAACCGGCGTGTCGCTGGATGAAGAGATGTCGATGCTGCTCGAGCTGGAGCAGTCCTACAAGGCCTCCGCCCGCCTGATTTCGGTGGTTGACGAAATGCTCAGAGAGCTAATGGCGGCGGTGAGGTAAGGTCATGAAAGTAAGCTTCATATCCAATCTGGCGATGCAGAACTCGATGCGGTTGACCATTTCCCGCGGGCAAAATGAGGTTCAGGCGCTTCAGCAGGAGATCGTCACCGGCCGCCATGCCGATATCGGCCTGGCGCTCGGCGCGAAAACCTCCAACAGCGTTTCGCTCCACCAGGACATCTCGCGCCTGAAGACCATTCAGGATTCCAACGCGCTGGTCACCCAGCGGCTTTCCGCTTCCCAGTCCGCGCTCAATCTGATGGCCGACAGCGCGCAGCAGATGCTTGAAGCCTTCATCACGGTCAATGGTTCCAATGACGCCAACAACCTTCTGATTGCGCGCCGCGATGTCGAATCCTCGCTGGGCTCGTTTACTGTGGCGGTCAACACATCGTCCAACGGGGAATATCTCTTCTCCGGCATCAACTCCAACACCAAGCCGGTTGAAGACTATTTTGAAGCCGGATCGACGCCAAAGGCCGCATTTGATGCCCTGTTTGCTGGCCACTTCACGTTCAGCCAGGATGATCCGCTTGCCGCCGGCATTACCGTCGCGCAGATGGACGATTTCCTGACCAACGTGCTGGAGCCCGCCTTCTCGGGAGCTGATTGGACCAACGACTGGTCCAATGCTTCCGACACCAATTTTTCGAGCCGCATCCTGAACAATGAGGTGGTGGACTCCGGCGCCAACGCAAATGCGGATGGCATGCGCGATTTCGCGCTGGCCGCTGTCGTCGGCATCGAGCTTCTGGGTTCCGCGATCAACAGCGATGTCCGCGTCGCCCTCAACGCCAAGGCCATCGAGTATGCGGGGCGTGCGGTCACCGGAATAGACAACCAGCGCTCAAGCCTCGGCGTGGCTGAAAACCGTGTCACCAAAGCCAATGTCGCTCTGGCATCGCAAATCAAGATCATAACCGTGCATTTGGGTGAAGTTGAAGGCGTGGATGCCTACGAGGCTTCCACCCGGATGCAAACCTTGCTGGACCAGGTGGAAACGTCGTATGCGCTCACCGCCCGGATCCAGCAGATGAGCCTGATGAACTACCTGTAGCTGCGTGGCCTGGGGTGACCAGGCAAAATGGACAAACATGAAGGGCGTCTGAATGTACCAGTTTTCATATGCGGATGTGCAGGAGGATGGGGTTGCCGAAGCCCGCGAGCGTGAGCGAGAGGCGATCAACCATTCCATTTCCCTGCTGACTGCTGCCAAGACCAGCGGCATCGAATCCCGTGATGCCATCGAAGCAGTCTACTTCGTCAGCCGCCTTTGGGTGCGTTTCGTCGAAGACCTGGCTTCACCTGAAAACCAGCTGTCCAATGAGCTCCGGGCCAATCTCATCTCGATTGGCATCTGGATCATCAAGGAAGCCGAACGTATCAGGCTGCGTCAGTCGGACAATTTCCAGGGCATCATCGACATCTCAACCATCATCAGGGACGGGCTGAAATGAAAAGTTCACTGCGCATTTCGCTCAAGGCAGGCGAACGCATCTTCGTCAATGGCGCCGTGCTCCGGGTAGACAGAAAGGTGGCGCTTGAATTCCTCAACGACGTGACCTTTCTGCTCGAAAACCACGTGCTCCAGCCCGAACAGGCAACGACGCCGCTCAGGCAGCTCTATTTCATCGTCCAGATGATGCTGATCAATCCCGAAGGCGCCGACCAGGCCATGATCATGTTCCGCAAATCGGTGGTCATGCTTCTAACCTGCTTCAAGAATGACGAAGTGCTCGCAGAGCTCAAGCACATTGACGGCATGGTCACCCAGGGCCGCGCCTTCGAAGCGCTCAAGGCGATCCGTGCGCTCTATCCGATCGAGGAGCAGATCCTCACCACGTCGGCAATGCCTGCCGGCACCATCGAACAGATCCGCAGGGAGCTCGCGCCATGGTCGTAAACGGAGTCAACACCGCTGCAGCCGCCGGCAACTCGGCGGCGGACACTGCGAGCAGCAAGCTCAGTCTCGATTATGACACCTTCCTGACCCTGCTGGTGCAGCAGATGAAGAGCCAGGATCCCACCGATCCCATGGATGCGACCGACCAGATCGCGCAGCTTGCGACATTCAGCCAGGTCGAGCAGACCATCGTCACCAACAAGAACCTGGAAAGCCTGCTGCAGTCCTCGACGCTGAACCAGGCTGGATCCATCATCGGTCGCGAGATTACCAACGCTGACGGGACCATCAGCGGCACCGTGGCGGAGGTGAAGGTCTATTCCGACGGACTGATCGCAGTGCTGGATAACGGCCAGCAGGTCGTGGTCGGCGCCGGCGTGACGATTCGCTGAGATGAATGAGGCCGACGCCCTTGATATTGTCCAGACCATGATCTGGACGGTGCTGGTCTGTTCAGGACCGGCGGTGTTCGTTGCGATGTTCGTCGGTGTCGGCATTGCCTTCATCCAGGCGCTGACCCAGGTTCAGGAAATCACCCTGACATTCGTGCCCAAGATCGTGGCCATTCTGGTCACCGTGGCGGTTTCCGCGCCCTTCGTCGGCGCCCAGATCTCGATCTTCACCAACGTTGTCTTCCAGCGCATCGAAACCGGGTTCTGATGCTTGGTGCGCAAGAGCGTGCAGCGGCGCGGCGGCAACGACATGCCCCGACAAAGCGCCAAAGCGCGCCACCCGAATCCGTTTGAATGCGCCGCGCTTGTGATTCGATCCTGACGGTTGGTTTCCTCCGGCAGGAGAAATCGTCCCGCTCGGTCACGTGCCTGTCATAGGCTCTCCCGCATCGATTGCACGAGGTTGCACGCCGGTTGCCCGATGTCGCGGTCTCGCGATCCAGGGCCGCCGGGCGATTCCCGGTATCCGGCCTTCCCCTGCCACCTTCGCGCAAGCTTCGGCCCTTAAGGATTGCACCACCTATCGCGCTGGCATGATGCCGGCGCTGTGATCCGGAGCTCCGCACATCATGGCCGATCCGCAGGCGCTGGCGATCCAGAAGACGAGTTTCCAGGGAAAGGACATGGGCTTTGCCTTCGGCATTGTCGTCATCCTTTCGATCCTGTTCCTGCCTATTCCCGCCTTTCTCATCGATATCGGCCTGGCGTTCTCCATAGCCTTTTCGGTGCTCATCCTGATGGTGGCGTTGTGGATCAAGCGACCGCTGGACTTCTCCTCCTTTCCGACGATTCTCCTGATCGCCACCATGATGCGGCTGTCGCTCAACATTGCGACTACCCGCGTCATCCTCTCCGAAGGCCATTTGGGCTCCGATGCCGCCGGGCAGGTGATCGGCGGATTTTCCCAGATGGTGATGTCGGGCGATTTCGTCATCGGCGTCATCGTCTTCCTCATTCTGGTGACGGTCAATTTCATCGTCATCACCAAGGGCGCGACCCGCATCGCCGAGGTTGGCGCCCGCTTCACGCTCGATTCGATTCCCGGCAAGCAGATGGCCATCGATGCCGATCTGTCGGCCGGCATGATCGATGAAAAGCAGGCGCACGACCGCCGCCGCGAGCTGGAGATGGAAAGCTCGTTCTTCGGCTCCATGGACGGCGCCTCGAAATTCGTGCGCGGCGACGCCATCGCCGGCCTTCTGATCACCGGCATCAACATGTTCGGCGGCGTCATCATCGGTTATGCCCGCCATGGCATGGAGATCGGCGAGGCGGCGGATGTGTTTGTGCGCCTGTCGGTCGGCGACGGCCTGGTGAGCCAGATCCCGGCCCTCATCGTTTCGCTGGCGGCCGGTCTTCTGGTGTCGCGCGGCGGCCAGTTGGGCACCACCGACGAGGCGGTGATCGATCAGCTGGCAGGCTATCCGCGCGCGCTCTTCGCGGCATCCGGATTGCTGTTCCTGCTTGCCGTGATGCCCGGCCTTCCGTTTCTGCCTTTCGTGTTTCTGGCCTCGGTCATGGCTTTCGGCAGCTGGTTGATCCCGCGCCAGCGTGACCGAAAGGCGCGCGCCGACGCGCAGGAAGTCCATCGCAACGCGCAGGAGGAAAAGGACAAGGACAAGGATTCGGTCAAGTCGATCCTGAAGACCGCCGAAATCGAGCTGGTTCTTGGCAAGCAGGTGGCCACCAAGCTCCTGGGCAGCCACGAGGAACTGGCGTTCCGCGTCGCCAAGATGCGCAAGAAATTCGCCACCCAGTTCGGCTTCGTCGTGCCCGAGATCAAGGTCACCGACGATATCTCGATCAAGGACAAGAGCTACCAGATCCGCATTCACGGCACCACGGTCGCCGCCAATGACCTGCGGGTGGGGGAGTTGATGGTGGTGCTTTCCGGATCGCGCCGCCCGTCGCTGCCCGGCGACGAGATCCGCGAGCCCGCTTTCGGACTGCCGGCGCTCTCGGTGCCCGAGAACTTTGCCGAGGATCTGAAACGCGAAGGCTTCCAGCCCATCGACAATGTCTCGGTGGTCCTGACCCATCTCTCCGAGGTGATCCGCAACAACCTGCCGCAATTGCTGTCCTACAAGGACATGAAGATCCTGATCGACAGGCTCGATCCGGAATACCGCAAGCTGGCAGACGAGATCTGCACGTCGCACATGTCCTATTCCGGCTTCCAGGCGGTGCTGAAGCTCCTGCTTGCCGAACGGGTCTCGATCCGAAACCTTCACCTCATCCTGGAGGCGGTCGCCGAACTCGCGCCGCATGTGCGCAAGACCGAGCAGATTGTCGAGCATGTGCGCATCCGCATGGCGCAGCAACTGTGCGGAGACATTGCCCGCAACGGCCAGCTCAATGTGCTCAGGCTTGGCAACCGCTGGGATCTCGCCTTCCATCAGGCGCTCAAGCGCGATCCGAAGGGCGAAGTCATCGAGTTCGACATCGATCCGCGGATGCTCGAGGAATTTTCCGAAGATGCCACCAAGGTGGTCCGCGAGCACATGGACAAGGGCGTTCCCTTCGTGCTTGTGACATCGCCCGATTCCCGCCCCTATGTCCGCATGATCGTCGAGCGGATCTTCGCCACGCTGCCGGTTCTGTCCCACGTCGAAATCGCCAAGGGCATCGAGGTCAAGCTGCTGGGCTCGATCTCGTGATCGGGGATCCCGAAGGCACGGTCCTGGCTATGTTCGCGGCATTCTGCCGGATCGGGAGCTGCATCATGGTGCTTCCGGGATTTTCCAGCTTTCGTGTCCCGATGCAGATCCGTCTGCTTCTGGCGGTGGCCGTGTCGATGGCCTTGCTGCCGGTTATGTGGGATTCGATCTATCCCGAGGTTCAGGGTGGAGGCAGCCTCTATATTCTCCTGGTCGGCACCGAAATGCTGATCGGTGTCACCATGGGACTGATCGCCCGCTACATCGTGCTGGCGCTGCAGTTTGCCGGTACCGGCATTTCCATGGCGATCGGCTTCAACGCCGTCCCCGGGGCCGGGCTCATAGAGAGTGAATCCGAAGGCAGCATCACGGCGTTGATCTCGTTCACCGCGCTCTTCGTGCTGTTCCTCAGTGACTTTCATCATCTGGTGATCGCGTCGCTGGTGCGATCCTACACCTTCATGCCACTCGGGGCCGAATTTGATCCCCGCATGGCCCTGATGACGCTCACCGACACGCTGGCCGGCGCCTTCTTGCTCGCGCTCAGGCTGGCCAGCCCCTTCCTCGTCTACGGGCTGATTTTCAACCTGTCGATCGGCATGGTCAACAAATTGTCGCCGCAGATTCCGGTCTACTTCATCTCCATTCCATTCATCCTGTTCGGCGGCCTGATCCTGTTCTATTTCGGCTCCCGGTCGTTCTTCACCCTGTTCATGGCCGGTTTCGAGCCGCTCTATCTGGGCTTGCCCTGAGATGGCCGGTTCGCGCGCTCAGAAACTGGCCCGCCTGATGCGGGTGCAGCGCCAGATCGAACGGATGACCGAGACCGAGCTCTCTCACATTCTGCGCGAGCAGGCGGCTGCGGATGCGACCCAGGATGCGCTGGTGGATGCGATCGGCTCCTTTGACCCGATCCATGCCGCCATGTCGCATCAATACGCCTTGCGCTTTCAGCGGCTCTCCGCCCGCACGCAGCAGCTATCCGGAATGAAGGCTGTGCAGGAAAAGCGGGTTCTGGTCGAAAAGACAAAAGCCGACCGTCTTGCGCAACAGGCGGAAGAGGCGGCCGGGGACGAAGAGCGGCTGGCGGCCGACGAAACCCTGCTGGATCTGCTCGAAGCGTCGCTCGGCCCGCAAGCCGACAGCACAAGGCCAGCGTAAGCTTCGTCAGCGATACTGTCATCGATCATTTCCGGTCAACTGCTGCGAGGAAAGCCCTTTGTCCATACAGACGGCAACCGATCTCATCCTGGACGTTGTGAAAGCGGCGGACCCCGCAATTGCACAAAAGGCCGAAGCCCTGCTTGAGGCGGCTTCGAACCGAAAATCCGGGCAGGCGGCCGCAACGCCGGCCTTCGAGCAGCAATTGCTTGCCTCCGCCGATCCCTCCGGCGTCCTGGCCCTGAACAAGCCGGTGGCGCCGACCATGCAGGACAAGGCCGCCCAATCCTACCAGCGGTTTGAGGCCATGATCCTGCAAAACTTCGTTGGCTCCATGCTGCCCCAGGACAGCGAGGAGTTGTATGGCAAGGGCACTGCGGGCGAGATCTGGAAAGGCATGATGGCCGAACAGCTTGGTGCGGCGCTCGCCAAGGGCGGCGGCATCGGCATTGCCGACCGCATGTTGGCCGAACGGTTTGACGCAGACCTCAAGCCCGAAGCTTCGAACGGCATCGACTCCAATGTCACCAATCGGGCCGCAAGCCTTGTCAATGAAGTCCAGATGCAGATTTTTTCCGACATCTCCGCATCTGGCGAGCCTGTGGACGCACCTGACGTATCCAACCGGAGAGCATGACCCAAATGATCGAACAAACCTCCCAATACCAGCGGATCAATGGCGTGCTGTCCCGCCTGGAAGCCGTCATTGATGCCGAGAATGGCGCCATCGGCGCCGATCCGCGCTTCGATTTCAAGCAGTCGAATGTGCTCAAGAGCCGTTGTCTCTACGACATGACGGTGTTGTTCCGGGGGATCAGCCCGTCCGATCTGGACGAGCAGCAGCAAGATCTTCTCCAGACCCTGAAGCTGAAGCTCGATCAGAACAATCTCAAGGTCCGGGCGCACATGGAGGCGGTCCGAGGCATTGCCGACATGATCAAGGAGATCTTCACCGCGTCGCAGGCGGATGGAACCTACTCGGCCGATCAGTTCAGGGCCACCAATCTGTCATGATCAAGCTTCTGGTCACGGGCGTCTGGATCTGTGGAGTGGCGCTTGCGTCCGTCTATTTTTCTGTCCAGACCGCAAACCAGAAGGACGAAGTCGAGGCTGATCCGGCCATGTTCGGCGGGCTTGAGACCGTTCGCGGTGAAATCACCTCGATTCCCGTGATCAGGGACGGCGCGGTTCAGGGCTACTTCCTCACCCGCCTGTCCTATACAATCGAGCCGGAGAAAGCGCAAAAACTGACCATTCCGGTGCCCGATCTGGTCACTGACGCGCTTTACTCCGCCCTGGTCGGAGAGCAGCTCATCGATTTTTCGGGTGACAGGGAATTCGATCTCGAAGGCTTCAAATCGCGGGTCAAGGACACGCTCAACGAGCGGCTTGGCGAGACCGTGTTTCATGACGTCATTGTCGAGCAGATCGATTTCCTGTCGAAAGCCGATATCCGCTCGAACATGCAGCGAGGCGGCACCGATCTTTTAAAGGGCGAACCCGTGGTTGAAGCCGCCGAAACCGAGCCGTCGCAAGCAACCGCACCCACCCATTGACGCGCAGCCGCAGCTCGCAAAGCGCTCAGTTGCTTTCGGGGTTGCGGTACTGCTCGTTGACCAGACCGAACTCCTCCATCAGGCGGCCGAGGGCAACCTGGATGTGGTAGAGGCCGATCACCGCCGAGCCTGTCTGCAGCCCCAGCTTCAATCCCCGCCACGGCGCAGCCGCCAGCAGCGCTAGCGATTTTGCGAAGGTCCGGATCCGGCCCGGCATCCCCGGCCATTGCCGTTTTTCGAGAATCGACGAGATCGCGCCATTGCGCAGCGAGCGCGCATTGAGCCAGGAAAACTCGGCGCGGCGCGGCAGCAGGGTTTCCATCACGGCGGCCTCGGCGCTCCAGGCAAAGCTGAAGCCGCGGGCCTTGGCCCGGCGATAGAAGTCGCTGTCACCGCCGCCGATGAAATTGAACGCCGGATCGAGAAAAGGCCTTGGCATCATGTCGAGAACCGGACGCGTGATCAGAACATTGCCCGAGGAATAAAGGATCGGCACAGGGCCGGTTTTGAGATAATGCGGCGTGAACACCGGGTGCCTGCGCCAGCCGTCCAGCGACTTGTCGGCGAACACCGGAACCTGCGGGCCGCCCACCAGGTCGGCGCCGGTTTTCTGCGCGGTCTTCATCAGGCCCGACAGCCAGCCGGGCCCGGCGATCTCGTCATCATCGATCACGGCGATATGGGTCAGTCTGGGAAACTGCGCCAGCGCCGTTTCCCAGCCGGCATTGTAGGCATGGCAATTGCCGCGATCGTGCGCCACGATAACGATGACCTTGACATGCGAGCTTTCGAGCCAATCCGCAGCTGCCCGCGCACCCTCGAGCCCGTCGGCGTCATTCTCCATGACGATGATGGCGGTCTCGCTTCCCAGGCCCTGGGCCTGGAGCGAATCCAGCGTCATGACCAGATGATCCGGCCGGCGGAAGGTTGGAAGCGTCACGGCAACGCGGACTGTTTCGGGCTTGAGGCCGGCAGAGCGGGCATGCTCGGAAACAGAAGCGGGGTCAGGCGTCATGGGTGCGCATCCGGTTGAGGCAATCCTTATTCAATCACACGAATCTGAAGATTGCCTGAAAATCACATGCAGCATTTGATGCGAGCGTTTAATGCGCCGTTCAAGCCGATCGGTTAAGGTCAGCCACGCTATCAAAATGGATCCCGCATGCATTTTGTCTTCATCTCCTCGCTTGTCCCGGTGCAGTCCCCTGCATCAGGCTATGACATTGCCAACCATGTGATTGTCGACGCCATCAGGCTTCTCGGCCACAAGGTGTCGGTGTTGGGTTTCCTGCAGCCGGGCCACCGGCCCGCAGCGCCAGAGGACACGCGCCTTCTGGGACAGCTCGAGGTCACGAATGCGCGGGTCACGAAATGGCAAAAAGCACTGTGGCTCAAGGAGGCCTTCGTGCAGGGCGAACCGGTCTCCGTGGCAAAGATGCATGCAGCGCGGCCCTCCGAAATTCGTGCCGCGCTGGACGCCTTGGGTGAGATTGACGGGCTGATCCTCAACTCCGTGCAATTGCCGGGCGCGTTTGCGGACATCTTTTCGGCCTGGCCGTGCATCTTCGTCGCCCACAATGTCGAGGCCCGAAGTGCGGCCGACAATGCCGAAGGCGCGGGCGATCCGCTGACCCGGTTTCTGTTTGCCCGCGACGCACGCCTGCTTGGAGAGCTCGAACGGGCGCTTTGCGCGTCATCACGTCACGTTTTCACCCTTGCCGAGGCCGACCGCGCCGAACTTGGCGTGGGTGAGGGGGACCGTTCCACCGCGCTGCCGCTGGTCACCTCGGTCACGCCGCCCGGCGGTCCCGCGCCGCGCGCGGCCCTTTATGACGCGGGCATGATCGGGTCCTGGACATGGGCCGCCAACCGCGCAGGGCTCGACTGGTTTCTCGCGGACGTGGTTCCGCGGCTGCCGTCCGATTTTCGCATCGCCATTGCAGGTGGCACAGGGGCGGGGGTTCCCTCCGCGCCCGCTAATGTAAGGTTTCTCGGCCGCGTCGACGATGCCCGCGCCTTCGTCCGCTCCTGCCGCATCATTCCGCTGGTTTCCCGCACCGGCACCGGCGTTCAGCTCAAGACCATCGAGACCTTCGAAATGGGGCTGCCGTCGGTTGCCACCGCCAACGCCTTGCGCGGGATCTCGCACCTGCCGGGCAATTGCGTTGCGGCCGATGATCCCGGCGCCTTTGCCGCAGCCCTCATCGACCTGGTGGGCCGGTCACGGGCCGGGGAGGCGCTCGACAGTGACGGGCGCGCATTCCATAAGGAGCAGCTCTCCGGCCTGAGCCGCGCCCTGGCGCACGGCCTTTCCTGCGGTGGCTGGAAGAGTTAACAAAAGGTATAGTGGCGGCTTAACCGAGATTGCCAAATGACGGTGCCGGCATTTTAAGAAACTGCTAACAGATGTTCGCGGGACAGCCAGGATGGAATGGCCGCATCGGACGACGCGTGGAGTTGAAAGCCGGGAATGGAACAGGAGCAGCATCGCGACATCATCGGGATCCGGGTAACAGCGCTTGGATGGCGCCAGGCGCTGGATCAGTTGACGCGCGGCCTTGATGAGAAGGGCCCGCAGCGCATCTTCAATTTTCTCAACGCCAACAATGCCAATCTGGCCATGCGCGATCCCGTTTACCGCCAGGGGCTTTCCCGCTGCGAAGTGCTGCCCGATGGCGTTGGCGTTGATATCGCCTCCCGCACGCTGCACGGCGTTTCGTTTCCCGCCAACCTCAATGGCACCGATTTCATTCCGGCGCTTCTGGTGCACGTCGAGCGCCCGCTCAAGGTTGCGCTGATCGGCGCCCGCCCGGAAATGCTCGCCGGTGCTGCGAAGAACTTCAAGATCCTGACGCCATGGCACGAATTCCACCAGGTCTCCGACGGCTTTTTTGACAAGTCCGACAGTTCACAAGTGCTTGAAAAGCTGGCGGCACTCGATCCGGATATCACGCTGGTGGCGATGGGAACCCCGCAGCAGGAGATCTGGATCGACAGCAACATCCGTCACGGCCATGGCCGCATGGTGTTTGGCGTCGGCGCCCTGTTCGATTTCATCTCGGGCGCCGTGCCGCGCGCGCCGATGGCGGTTCGCAAACTCAGGCTTGAATGGGCCTGGCGGCTCATTCAGGAGCCGTCGCGGTTGTGGTACCGCTATATCGTCGGCAATCCGGTTTTCCTCTTCCACGTCTTCCGCTACAAGTTTTCCCGCGTGAACCGCACTTCGCAGATTCCTGCCTGAGTGCCGCATACGCCCAGGAACAGTCCGGGACCGTCATGAAGACAGCTGTGATGACCTCTTCCTATGCCGGCGATTACGATCGCTGCGCGCTTCTGTGCGAAAGCATGGACCGCTTCATGCAGGGAGACTGGAGTCACTCGATCCTTGTCGAACGCCATGACGTCGCGCTGTTCCGGAAGCTTGAAGGCCCGAAGCGGACGGTGGTCAGCGAGGCCGAGCTTTTTCCGGTCTGGCTGCGTGCGTTCCCCGATCCTTTCAGCCTGGGCCGGCGCCGCGTCTGGCTGAGTCCGTTCTCCGCTCCCTTGCGCGGCTGGCATGCGCAGCAGCTTCGGCGTCTGGCGATGGCGCGCCATGTCGAGGCCGACACGCTGCTTTCCATTGATTCCGATGTCGTGCTCGTGCGTCCCTTCGATCCCGCCAGCCTCTGGGATGGAAACCGTCTGCGCATGTTCCGCGCCGACAATGGCGCCGTGCAGGCAACGCCCGGCCATCTTGAGTGGCTTGCCCATGCGGGCGACATTCTCGGCCTGCCGCAGAGGCCCGATCCCGCGCATGACTATATCTCCAACATGGTCGCCTGGCGCGTGGACACCGCACGCGCGCTGCTCGACCATATCGAGACCCGCACCGGGAAGAGCTGGATCCGCGCGGTCATCTCGTCGCGCGCCATCTCCGAATGCATGATCTATGGGCGCTATGTCGACGAGATCCTCGAGGGCGCCGGTCACTATCCCGACAGCCGGTCTCTGTCGCATGTGATCTGGTTCAAGGAGACCTACCCGCAGACCCCCGAAGGGCTTGATCAGTTCATGGCCGAACTCAAGCCCGATCAGATCGCCATCGGCGTCCAGTCCTTCATCAACCGGCCCCTGTCCGAGATTCGCCGCGCGGCGTTTTCCGTCACTGCCGGGTAAGGCGTGACGGCCCCGGTTCGGCGCCGCTGCCAAGGCCGGGCAGGCCACACGGGAGCCTCCGGATGCAAAACGGCAAGCCACCGAAAGGAGGCCTGCCGCTGACATGGTCAAAGATCGGCTTGGGACTGTCTACAGATCCAGTTCAAGCCCGTCTTCGCAGAAGTCAAACTTGGCCGGCTCGGATTCGCTGCCGTCCGCGAACACGGCCTTCACCCACTGATCGCACGCCTCATAATTTGTGCTTTGCGACCATACGAGATTCACGGTCGCACCCGGCTTGATGCCCTTGCCGATGTCGAAGTAACCCCATTCCTTCTTGTCCTCGGAGACCAGGACTTCGGTCACGGCGGAATCTGTCGTGTTGGTGGCCGTGAAGGAAAACTCTTCGGCATGGGCGCCGAGAGCGAGAATTCCGTTTCCGGCGATGCCGAAAGCGAGTGCAACGATACCCGTCCGAACACTGTTGGGCTTCATGTTCTGTCCTTTGATGAAAGTGAGTGAGACAGGCGAAGTTCTGGCATTCTCCTGAAGGAAAGGGGAAGGAAATTATTGCGTCTGGGTTCCAATTTTGTTCACCGCCGTCCGGGTGCGGATGCAGAGGCCTGTGGCGTGGCCGAAAACCATGGTTCCCCTGGGGTTTCGAAGAGCCAGCCCGCAATCCACTGATCGGGTGGCGCGACCGGATTGAACGCATGAGCCCGACCGACCTAGATCGGGCGCTGCTTGATCGAGCGCAGCGCACGGTAGGTCAGCAGCGCCGATTGCACATACAGCACCAGAAACGCCGCGTTCAGCAGTCCGACCCAGACCGGCGTGTCCAGCGCCATGCCCAGCACCCAGGCGAGCAGCAGCGCTTTGGCGACCGCCAGCGAGGCCAGCACCAGCATGCGGATGAAGGTCCGCCCCGTCGCATAGAGCAGTTCCGAATGATACTCGATGAGATTGCGGAGGGCCGGCACCATCGCCACCAGGATCAGCAGCGGCGCGACCTCGGAGACGTTCTTGCCCAGCGCAGTGGGGAAGATCCACAAAAACCCGGCCATGCCCAGAAGACCGGCCGTCGAGACCGCCGCCACCGCGCCTTCCAGCAGGAACCGGGTCTTGACATCATCCAGCATTTTCGAGCTGCGCATCAGCCGTTGCGTCAGCACCGTCAGGAAAGCGCGCACCGGAAGCGCGGTCAGGTCGACCAGCCGCATGATCATCGCATAGATCCCGGCTGCCGCCGGTCCCCCCAGCGACAGCACCAGCACCTTGTCGAGTTCGGACTGGACGTAGAACAGCATCTCGGCGCCGGCCACCGACACGGCATCGGCCCAGCGCCTGAGGTACAGCGCGGGCTTCCAGCGCAGCCGTATCTTTGGATAGAAGAACGCCACGGCGATGATGGCGGCGAGATCATTGGCCAGGATGTAATAGGTCGCCCAGACTTCGAGAGACCCGTCCGTCAGCCAGGTAAACAGGACGGCCGCCACGGTCTTGAAGGTCGTGGCGATCACCACCAGCGCGGCGCCTGCCGCAAACCGGTTGACGCCATAACTGACGATCACGGCGATTTCCATCAGCCGCCAGCACAGCACCTCGGCCAGGATGATCTTGGCGAAGGTGATGCCGTCCATCTCGCCCGCAAAGATCAGGGCATAGGTGGCCCAGGCGGCCAGCGCGATCACCGGCGCCGACAGCACCATGCCTCCCAGAAAGCCTGCGGTGTAGACGCCGAGAAGACGGGTCTTGACCGTGGCGATGCGGTAGAGCGGCGAGACGAAGCCGAACGCCAGCAATCGCGACAGCATGATTCCGCAGGCCGAAGCGGTGGCGAACAGGCCGAACTCGCTGATCGACAGCGTGTTGGCGATCGCGATGAAATACACCAGCGATATGACGAGCCGTCCGGCCGATCCGCCCATCATGGACAGATAGGCGCGGATGGAGCCGCTGTTCGCGCTCGTGAAGTTTTTCAGGCGTGCAATCATGGACACCGTGTCAGCGGGACGAACGCGGGGCCCGCAATCGCCGTTTCAGTCTCCCACCCTTAGCGGAAAATTGTTAATTCGCCGTTTGATCTTGGCTTTCCTGCATGGGTGCCGGCGCCGCCGCAGTCGGGCAGCGTGGCCGCCAATTCACCGAAGAATCGACGATTTTGCGTTTGCCGGCCGGAAATTAACCATTTGTTACCCATGAATTTATAGCTTGCCTTAACGAAATCGAAATTATGCCAGCAAGGGTGGCTTAAGCCGGACATGAGCGATTCCACCAAAGACCGTAGGCCGCACGCCCGCCGGGGTTCCCTGCTCGACCATGCCGGCGAAGCGCCGCATGCGCCATTGCCTCAGCGCGTCCCGGCGCGGGAGTCCTCAGGCGCAGGGGAGCTGGGTCAGGTCCCCGCCCGGCCAGCTGCGGCCCGTCCCGCGCCTTCCCTGCTTTCCGCACCGTCGCGCACCGCGCGCCTGTCGACCGCCCGCTATGCCGCTGACCGTCACGAGGCGGCGCCATCGCCCGCGGAGGCCGCTCCGCCGCCCGCGCCAGCCCGGACCCAGCCGGCTCCGTCGAGCCACGAGAAGTTTGGCGACAAGATTGCACGCCTGATCGGCACGATCCCGCCTCAGGCGAGCGAAGTCCCGTCGCCGGCAGCCCGCGATGATCAGGCTGCGCCGCGGCGCGAGAACCCTTCGGCTCCGGATATGGCAGATCAGGCATCCCCGCAGCGGGACGCCGAGGCACAGCACGATGCGCCCCGGGCGCCCGCGATGCGGCAGGCCGATCAAGGCCACGATGACCACTATCACTGGCACGCCGCCGCGTCGGGAGGCAGTCCGGATGACGGCTCGCGCCCGCTGCTCGACGCTTCCATCCTGATTTCCGCCGTCGTGCGCTACTGGAAACAGATCGCGGCCGCCGCCTTCATCGGCGCGCTTCTGGGCGTGCTTGTGGCCCTGTCGACGCCGCACCGGTATTACGCCGAAAGCCGGCTGTTCATTGACCCGCGCGAAATCCAGGTCACCGAGGACGACATCAGAAACCAGCAGCTGTCCACCGAAGCGATGCTCGCGATCACTGACAGCCAGTTGCAGATCCTGTCTTCCACCAGCGTGCTGCAGAAGGTCATTGCCGATCTCGGGCTGGATCGGGATCCTGAATTCAACGGTTCGCTGTCGACGGGCAGCCTCGCCGGCGGGCTCGCGCTGATCAAGGAACTGTTCACCGGCGCGGGCGGTCCGTCCGACGCAGAACAGACCGCGCTCGAGACACTGCGCGATTCGCTCAGCGTCTCGCGCGATGCAAAAACCTTTGTCATCATCGTCGGCGTGAGTTCGCGGGATCCGCAAAAATCGGCGCTCATCGCCAACCGGATTGTCGAGACCTACCTCGATTCCGAAGGTCAGGCGCAATCCAGCCTGCTTGAGCGGACGTCGGAATCCATCGACACCCGGATCAACGCGCTGCGCGCCGACCTCGATGCCGCCGAGCGCGAAGTCGAACGGTTCAAGGCGGAGAACGGGCTTGTCGGCGTCGGCGGCCAATATATCGATGACAAGGTGATCCTGGCGCTGAGCGATCAGCTTGCCAATGCGCGGGCCATGAAGGTCGGCATACGGGTCAAGGCCAACAATCTCGCCAACGTCAATATCGACGCCGTTCTCTCGGGCGCCTTCCCCGAGGAGCTGTTGTCGTCCAACCTGATCGAGCTGCGCAAGCAATTCACCGAGAGCAGGTCTAGCGCCGAATCTCTCGCCACCAGCCTCGGTCCGCGGCATCCGAGATACATTGCCGCAAAATCCGCCCTCGACACGATCCGGGCTGAAATCAGCGCCGAACTGCGCCGCATTGTCGCCAGTTCCCAGACCGAACTGCAGCGCGCCGTCGAGACCGAGCAGGAACTGGCGAGCCAGATGGCGGTGGCCAAGAGCCGCGCCATGGATCAGTCGGTGGATTTCGTCACTTTGCGCGAACTCGAGCGCAAGGCCGCCGCCACCCGCGGCATCTACGAAGCGTTCCTGACCCGTTCGCGCGAAACCAGCGAACGCTCCAATTTCTCCACCCGCAATGTCCGCGTGATTTCACCGGCCGAAGCGCCGCTTCAGCCAATGGGGCCATCGCGCAAGCTGATTGCCATTGGCGGATTGTTCGCCGGCTTCTTCGCCGGTCTCGGGCTGGCTCTGCTGGCCGGCGCGGTCGAGAGCATCCGCGCCTACAATTCCGGTCCGGTGCAGGCCCGGTTTCAGACCCCGCCCTTCGGCGACTATCCGGTTGCCCCCAATCCCGGACCCCGGACGCCTCCCTCTGGTCCCGCCCGCCGCCGGCCGTCCGGCCGCAATGACGAGTCCGGCACGGATTTCGATCGGGCCGCCGACCAGGCGACCGCTACAGCCTTTATTGCCCCGCGTGCGCAGCGCGAGGCCGACCCTGTGCGCCATGAACCTGCGCCCGCGCAACGCGAACCCCTACAGCAGCCCGCGGCGGTTGCCGACGGTCACCCTGTCCCGCCCCGTCCCCTGCCGCAGGCTCGCTTCCAGCCTGCCGCCGCTGATGCTCCAGACACGGACCCCTATGCCGGCCACGAACATGCCCGGCGCGGATTTGAGCCGGCCTATCCCGCGCACGGCTTCATGCCCGCACAGCCGCAGCCCGGCTGGCAGCCGCAGCCCGCGGCGCCGGCCCCGCACCCGGCAGCCCCCTTTGCAGCGGCGCCGCATCCGGGAGCCCAAAACCCGCGCGCCTCCGAGCTGCACGTCCAGGATCCGCACATCCATTATCCGCACGCCCAGGATCCGAGGATGGGGCAACCGCTCTGGACGGCCGATCCGGCCCAGGGCCAGGCGCAGTCCTATCCCTATCCGGTCTATTCCTACCAGCCGGCTCCGGGGGCGGGTCATGCGGCCTTCCATCACGCGCCGCAGCCCGGATCCGCCGCGCCCCAATCCGGCTACGGCATGCCCCCGGCCGCCTACGGCGTGTCCTATCCCAGCCACGCCGCGCCGCAGCCGGCGCCGGCCTGGCCGCAAGCCGCGCCGCCCATGCACCATCCGGCGCCTCAGCCCTATGCCGCAGCCTATCAGCCGGCCCCCGCTCATGTCAGTCCGCCGGCGCCGGCGCCCCAGCCGGCGCGCACCGATGCGGTCGACCGCATCCGCCGTGACATGGATGTGCTCCGGTCCCGCATTGACGGCTATGGCACGTCCCGCCGCCGCGCCTGACGCCAGGCCCGCCTTGTTTTTTGACATGGGAGGACGCAAAGAGGCTATCAGCCCTTGCGTCTCGTTGCGTAGTGTCCCGCTCGAGGGCGCGCACGTCACTCACCCCTGACGGCGCGGGACAGGATATCGGGAAGGAAGTTTCCATGGCGAAGGTGATTGACGGCAAGGCCGTCGCGGCGGAGGTCGTCGAGCAGGTGACTGCGGCGAGTGCGGCGCTCGAGGCACAGACCGGCGCCAGGCCAGGCCTCGCCGTAGTGATCGTCGGCAATGATCCGGCCTCCCATGTCTATGTCTCGTCCAAGAGCCGCATGGCCAAGCAGTGCGGCTTCAAGTCGGTGCAGCACACCTTGCCCGAGGACACCTCGCAGGCCGATCTCGAGGCGCTGGTCGCCTCCCTCAACGCCGATCCCGAGATCCACGGCATCCTGGTGCAACTGCCGCTGCCCACGCATCTTGATTCAGACGCCGTGATCCAGTCGATCCGGCCGGAGAAGGACGTCGATGGCCTGCATGTGGTCAATGCCGGCAAGCTGATGACCGGCGATCTGGAGGGCGGCCTGATCTCCTGCACGCCGGCCGGCGCCATGCTGTTCGTGCGCCAGACCCACGGCCCGGATCTCTCGGGCCTCAACGCCGTGGTCATCGGCCGCTCCAACCTGTTCGGCAAGCCGATGTCGGCGCTGCTGCTCGCCGCCAACGCCACCGTGACGACGGCGCATTCGCGCACCAGGGACTTGCCCGGCGTCTGCCGCAACGCCGATATCCTGGTGGCCGCCGTCGGCCGCCCGCAGATGGTCAAGGCCTCCTGGGTCAAGCCCGGCGCCACCGTCATCGACGTCGGCATCAACCGCATCGACGCGCCCGAGCGGGGGCCAGGCAAGACCCGCCTCGTGGGCGACGTGGCCTTCGACGAATGCGCCGAAGTGGCAAGCGTCATCACCCCGGTCCCGGGCGGCGTCGGCCCCATGACCATCGCCATGCTGATGGCCAACACCGTCATCGCCGCCATGCGCGCTCACGGCCTGAAGCCGCCGCGTTTTTGAGGCTGGCTTGGGGTAAATCGGGCGGAGTGGATGTCGGGGCAGGTGGCTTGGGCCGGAGAGGGGTCACGAAACCCCTCTTCGGCCAATGTCCGCTATGCGCGCCCATCGCTGCCGTTCAGGCAGAGTTTGCATTTGACCGGAAGCGGACGTCGCGTACACGGATGATGTTTGTCTCGCTACTGCGACTTTTGATCATATCGCTTCTTTTGTTCCGCTCAGATCACGGTAATGCTCAAGTAGGCCGGGATTTTTATGCAGCTTCTCAGCAGGACTGCTAAACGAATCGATGATGAACGCGGGCCACGGAGCAGGTGTGTTCGGCGGCGCAACATACCGCAACGCGAAATCGCTATCTCTGCTGTGAAGCGGGGCCAGTAACCGAAGCTGTTTGACGATCTCAACCTCTGGATTTCGATTGAAATCATCGGCAGGCCATTTCCCGCTCCGTTCGGCAGTCGACCATGCCTTTATAGCTGAGAAGACGACTATGTTTCGGACAGACGCATTGGACGGCTCATCCCACAACTGATTGAGGTCGTGCCCAAACTCCCTTCGAACCTCTGCAATTGATCGCCCGGCTTGTAGCAACGGGAACTTGAGCAAGAGTTCGATGCCGTGTGCGGCAAGGTGCAGCACTGGTATCTTAAGCAGATTGGGCCGGCTTTCAAAAACCTCAGACTCCAGCAGCAGCCTGGCCGCACTTAGATAGCGGTGGGCTCCCGCAATTATCTGTCCATTCGGCGTTTCTACAAATTCCACTGCCCAGCCCTCCCGGTCCACAATTGCCTTACGGGACGATGACAGAAGCGCGCAAGGCGAGGCGAGCGATAAATTATGAATGCCATACCAGATCACGCTGGTAGCGAATCTCGATGTCTAGGTTGCGCGCCCTATTCTGGTCTTTCACAGCGAACGGTGTGCTTCCCAAGATCTGCCATTCAGACTGCGCAAAGGCCCATCGGCGCGAAGCGGACTTTCGTTGCAATGATTTCAGATGGCGGCCACGCGGACAAAGCAATCCTTGATCAACTCGATTTCTCCAATGCACCGCGCAGCCAGTTAAGCCGCCAACGAGTCTCAAAGCGGCGTCGAACCCCGGGGCGCGCTATCGGCATCGCCCGCGTCGCTAACCTTTCAGGAAGTCGACCAGCGCGCGCAGAGCGGGGGGCACCTGCCTGCGGCTGGGGTGGTAGAGATGAACGCCGTCGAAGGGCGGAGTCCATTCCTCCAGCACGGCCTCCAGGCGGTCCGCGGCGAGATCAGCGGCCACGTCCTCCTCCATGTGGAGGCTGACGCAGCCGCCTTGCCGAACCAGCGCCAGCGCAAGGTCGGTGGAGTTGCAGATCAGCGGCCCCTCGACCCTTTGCCGCAGGTCACGCCCATCCTTCTCGAACTCCCAGGGGGCGATGTCGCCGCTGCTCAGCCGGTGGTAGGCCACACAGGGATGATCGCGCAGGTCGCGCGGGTGCGTGGGCCGGCCATGACGCTCCCAATACTCCGGCGTGGCCACCACGAGGTGCCGCAGCGGCGGGCCGACGCGGACGGCGATCATGTCCTTCTCGACATCCTCGCCAAAGCGCAGCCCCGCGTCGAAGCCGTCCGCGACGATGTCCTGCAACTTGTCGTCCACCGTGACCTGCACGGTGATGCCGGGATGGTCCGCCAGGAACGCCGGCAGCCGCCGGGCCAGAAAGGTCTGCGCGATCCAGTGAAACGTGGTGATCCGAACGATGCCCTCGGGGTCATCGCGGAAAGCGGCGAGGCCCGCCAGTCCGGCGTCGATCTCGGTCAGGGCCGGCCCGAGCCGGTCCAGCAGAGCCATGCCCGCCTCGGTCGGCGCAACGGAACGTGTCGAGCGCGCCAGAAGACGCACTCCCAGCCGTTCCTCCAGACCCCGCATGGCATGGCTGAGCGCGGAAGGCGAGACGTGCAGTTCTGCCGCCGCGGCCGTGAAACTGCGCGTGCGCGCCACCGCGGCGAAGGCGGCCAGATCATTGAGCGGCATCCGCGCCATTGCTGAAATTTCCTCACAGGCTCATGGCACATGTAGCAGCTAATCCGCGGCGGTGCAGCCCCCTATATGTGTCGGGAAAAGGAGAACACCCATGCAGATGACAGACGATCGCCCCTTCGGCCGTTCCGGCCTGATCGTCAGCCCGCTTGCGCTTGGCACCATGACCTTCGGCGCCGGCCGCTGGGGCACGGACAAGCCGACCGTCCGGGCGATCTTTGACACCTATGTCGAGGCGGGTGGCAACCTGATCGACACGGCCGATGTCTACAGCGGCGGCGAGAGCGAAAGCATGCTGGGCAGCTTCCTCAAGGACAGCGGGATGCGCGACCGGCTGGTGATCTCGACCAAGGCGGGCTTCTCGCGATCCGAGGGCAAGCCGATGCACGCGGGCAATGGCGCCTACAACATCCGGCTCGGCATCGAGGGGTCGCTGAAGCGGCTTGGCGTGGACCGGATCGACCTCTTCTGGGTCCATGTCTGGGACCAGCTGACGCCCGCAGAGGAGGTGCTACGCACCCTTGCCGATGCCGTCGCGCGGGGCGAGATCCTCTACTACGGCTTCTCCAACGCCCCGTCCTGGTATGTGGCCAGGATCGCCACGCTGGCCGTGGCGCACGGTCTGCCGGGGCCCGTCGGCCTGCAGTACGCCTGGTCGCTGGTCGAGCGTGGGGTCGAGTTGGACCTGATGCCGATGGCACGCGAGTTCGGGCTGGGCATGATGCCCTGGAGTCCGCTGGGCGGCGGCCTGCTGACCGGAAAATACGGCCGCGAGAAACTCGCCGCCGCGTCCGAAGCCGCCAAGGTGCCCAACGTCGCGGACAAGGCCGAAGACCAGCCGCGCGAACGTCTGAACGGGTCCAACCCCTATGGCGGGATGCTGTTCACCGAGCGGAATTTCGACATCGTGGATACCGTCCGCGCAGTTGCCGCCGAACTCGACGTGCCGATGGTGCAGGTTGCGCTGGCGTGGGTGCTGGGCCGGCCTGGGATGACCTCGCTTCTTCTCGGGGCCAGCCGCCCGGAACAATTGAAGGGCAACTTTGCAGCACTGTCTCTCGCGCTCTCGGACGACCAGCGTGCGCGCCTGGACGCGGCGAGCGCGCTTCCGTTGCTCAATCCGTATTTCATTTTCAACCTGCCGAGCGAGATGCTCCACGGCGGGATGCAGGTGGCCCGGCCGGCGTGACCTGTGCCCAATGGAATTCGGAGACTTGCCGGTCCACTCCCGGCCCCATACTCCCCGCCTCGGCTTGCCGGCGCAGCCCATGCGCCTATGCCCCGCGCCCTACGCCCCCAGAATCTTCGGCACCTTGTTCGGCCGAAGCCGATGGGCGTCCGGCATCCCCTTTCCCAGCAAGGGCCGAAGATACAGCCGGAACTCGTCGGTGACGTCGTGGCCGGATGCGGCGATGAATTCGTCGGGCATCGTCCGGGTCTTTCCGGCAACCAGCTCCAGCGGAACCAGTTCGTAGTCGACCGAGTAGTGGCCGGTGCGCTTGATCGTCACCGATCCGTCGCGGTCGCCGAACATCCCGTACTGGACGGCCTTTTCGCCGACTTCGCGGGCTTCGTTCTGGTCCACATCGGACACGCATCCGACAAAACTGCGCTGGATATAACCGAGCGTATCGCCCCGGACCCGCGTGATCTTCAGCGCGTCCCTGACCTTCTGCGTCAACAGATCGGCCAGGGCGCCGCTTCCCGACAATTGCACATTGCCATGCGCGTCCCGTTCGATTTCCTTGGCCAGTTTGGCGATGATCGGTTCGCCCGAGCCGTCACGGATGCCTTCGCTGACGGCAACGACGCAGCGCCCGAGCCGGTCATACACCTGCTTGACGTCCCTGAGGAACCCGTCGATGTCGAAGGTCCGCTCTGGCATGTAGATCAGATGAGGACCGTCATCGGAGAATTTCTTGCCCAGCGCCGAGGCGGCGGTGAGAAAACCTGCATGGCGCCCCATGACGACGCCGATATAGATGCCGGGAAGCGCCGCATTGTCGAGATTGATGCCCATGAAGGCTTGCGCCACATAGCGTGCGGCCGAGGGGAAACCTGGCGTATGGTCGTTCTCGACCAGGTCGTTGTCGATGGTCTTGGGAATGTGGATGCAGCGCAGATCGTAATCTGCCCTGCGCGCTTCGTCGTTGACGATGCGAACGGTGTCCGAGGAATCATTGCCCCCGGTGTAAAAGAAGTATCCGATCTGATGCGCCCGCAGGACCTTGAAAATTTCCTGGCAGTACTTCAGATCCGGTTTGTCGCGCGTGGAGCCCAGCGCCGAGGACGGCGTATTGGCGACCATCTCCAGATTATGGGTGGTCTCCTGGGTGAGATCGTAGAAATCCTCGTCCACGATCCCGCGCACGCCGTGCACGGCCCCGTAGATCAGCTCGACCGCGCGGAACTTGCGCGATTCGAGCACCGCGCCGACCATCGACTGATTGATAACCGCCGTCGGACCACCCCCTTGGGCGACCAGTACTTTGCCGTGAAACACTGAGATTCCTTCCTGTACTTGTTTTCGTAAACTGGCACCGACGGTGGCCCGTGAACAAGCTTTTAATGCGGTGGGCGATGCGATGGAAGCAGACTTCGCCGCGCTCCGTGGCGTTTGGTCGGCGACCAGCGCCGGCTTTCCCCCCGTCGCGGCCGAGGCTGGCCCTCCTGCCGGGCCCTGAATGCATCGCCGGCATCACGCCACCGCTCCCGTTACTCCGCCGCCTGTGGCGATCCCCGCCGGCCCGCCTTCCGCTCCGCAGGCGCCGGCCCCGTCGATGCCCGCACGATCAGCTCCACCGGCCAGATCTCCTGCACGTCGCCCGATTCGGCGCCCGTGATGATGTTGACCAGCCGTTCGCAGATGCGCGCGCCCGCCGCCCGGATCGACGAGCGGGTGGTCGAGAGCGGCACCGTGAAGCTTTCGGGCTTGAGGAAGGGGAACACGTCGTCATGGGTGATGACGGACACGTCCCGGGGCATCCTGAGCCCGAGCTGGTTGAAGGCGCGCACGATCCCCAGCGTCATGAACATCGATGCGCTGAGCACGCCGGTGGGCCTCGTGGCGGCGTCGGTGTCGCGGAACAGCACCATCGCCAGCCGGTAGCCATTGTCCGCGTTCATCGCCGCCGAGTGGTGCCTGAGGCTCCCGGGCGGCAGGCCGTGGGCGGCCATCGCCCGGGTCACGCCGTCGAGCCGGTGCACCGCGAAGGCGAAGTCGGTGTCGCCGTTGATGAAGGCGAGCCGCGTGTGGCCGAGCTGCAGGAGCAGCCGCGCCGCGTCATGGAACGCGCCCTCGTTGTCGATGTCGACGAAGGCGTAGCCCTCCGCCGGCATCAGCGCCCGTCCATGCGCGACGAAGGGCAGGCCGAGATCCCGCACCAGCGCGATCCGCTGCTCGTCGTTGCGCATCGAGGACAGGTAGATCCCGTCCACCGAGCGGGTGGCGGCGATGCGGCGATAGGCGTCGCTCTCGCGCTCATAGGGCGCGGGCGTCAGCGACAGGTCGACCTCGCGCGTGAGCGCGTGTTCGCCAAGTCCCGACAGGAACTCGACGAAATGCGGGTCGAGATCGACATTGCGCCCCACCGGCAGCACATAGCCGATCGAGCCGGCGCGGCCGGTGGCGAGCTTGCGGGCGTTGGAATTGGGCTTGTAGCCATGGCGCTGCGCCGCCTCGAGCACCCGGCGGCGGGTCGGCTCGGCCACTTCCGGATAACCGTTGAGCGCGCGGCTGACTGTGGTCTGCGATACTTGAAGAAGCTCTGACAACTGTTTGAGGTTCACGGTACGAGGATCCAGTTCTTTCAAAGCGCTTTGGAAAACCGGTCGCAATTGCTCTGTCCCGCCCGCTCCCAAGTCTGTCATTTAATCGTAACTCGACTGTCAAAAAAAGCAAAAATCTCGCACCCCGCACCGCAAACCTTTGCTGCACTGCGGCAAAGGTTTGCGTTGCGGGTCGTTGAGCTTCGAATTGCGGCGGCGATTGCAACTTAGAGCTTGACTCGTCACGGCTCTCGTAATCCTTTAAAAGGAAGCCAAAGCGCTTTGATTTTCTCAGGGACTTGGCTCGAAAAACCTATTCAGCTTCACTAAAAGGCCAGTGTTGGCCGGGAGGAAGATTCGATGAAAAAGCTATTTTTGATAAGTGCGGCCGCCGCTGCGCTGACCCTGGGGTCGGCCCAGGCGCAGGAGCTCAAGTTCACGCCTGGAGAGGGTGATTTCAACTGGGAAAGCTATGAGGCGCTCAAGGCAACCCAGCTCAACGGCGAGGAAGTCACGGTGTTCGGTCCCTGGCTTGGCCCGGACCAGGAATTCGCCGAGTCGGTTCTGGCCTATTTCGCCGCAGCCACCGGCGCGGATGTCAAATATGTCGGCTCCGACAGTTTCGAACAGCAGATCGTCATCGATGCCGAAGCGGGCTCTGCGCCCAATATTGCGGTGTTCCCGCAGCCCGGCCTTGCCTCCGACATGGCCGGCCGCGGCTTCCTCACGCCGCTGCCCGAAGGCACCGGTGACTGGGTCAAGGAAAACTACGCCGCCGGTCAATCCTGGGTTGATCTGGGCACCTATGCCGGCCAGGACGGCACGGAAAACCTCTACGGCTTCTTCTACAAGGTCGATGTGAAGTCGCTGGTCTGGTACATCCCGGAAAACTTCGAGGATGCCGGCTACGAGATCCCCCAGACCATGAAAGAGCTCAAGGCGCTCACCGAACAGATCGCCGCCGATGGCGGCACGCCCTGGTGCATTGGCCTGGGGTCTGGCGGCGCCACCGGCTGGCCGGCAACGGACTGGGTCGAGGACATGATGCTGCGCACCCAGGCGCCCGATGTCTATGACAAGTGGGTCTCCAACGAGATCAAGTTCAACGATCCCGCCGTCATCGACGCCATTGAGGAATTCGGCTGGTTTGCCCGCAATGACGCCTTTGTCGCCGGTGGCGCAAACACGGTCGCCACCACCGATTTCCGCGACAGCCCCAAGGGTCTCTTCTCCTCGCCGCCGCAGTGCTACATGCACCATCAGGCCTCCTTCATCCCGGCCTTCTTCCCCGAAGGCACCAAGGTCGGCACCGATGCGGACTTCTTCTACATGCCCGCCTATGCAAGCAAGGACCTCGGCACGCCGGTTCTCGGCGCAGGTACGTTGTGGGCGATCACCAAGGACAGCCCCGGCGCCCGGGCGCTGATCGAGTTCCTCAAGTCGCCGATCGCCCATGAGATCTGGATGGCGCAGAAGGGCTTCCTCACCCCTCACAAGGCCGTCAACACGGACGTGTTCAGCGATCCGACGCTCAAGAAGATGAACGATGTTCTTCTCGGCGCCACCACCTTCCGCTTTGACGGATCCGACCTGATGCCAGGCGGCGTTGGCGCGGGTTCGTTCTGGACCGGCATGGTCGATTACACCGGCGGCAGGTCCGCCGAGGAAGTGGCCGGCGCGATCCAGGATTCCTGGGACGCCCTCAAGTAATCTGATAGACCTCACACATCGGGAGACCCCGGCGCGTCGCCGGGGTCTCCCAAACGCACTGCCTTTGGGGAGGTAAGGATGCATCCGGCACTTCAGGCTCTTGTCACCATCATCGTCGGCGTCGGCGGATGCGTAGGCTATTTCTATTTCTCCAACCAGTTTCTTGACAGGGTCCTGTATCCTGCGACCGGCAAGAATGCCGGCCACAACATCAACAGGGCCAATCAGATCCGGCCGTGGCTGTTTCTGTTTCCGGCGATGTTCGCGCTCGGCCTCTATCTCGCCTATCCGGTGTTCGCCACGCTGTGGCTGTCGCTGACGGACCGCGACCAGGGCGGCGCGTTCGTGGGCCTTGCCAATTACCGGCAGATGTTCGGCGAGCCCAAATTCTGGGAAGCCATGAGCAACAACATGCTCTGGCTGATTGTCGTGCCGGCCATGTCGACGGCAATCGGGCTGCTCGCAGCCCAGCTCACCGACCGCATCAAATGGGGCAACATCGCCAAGTCGCTGATCTTCATGCCGATGGCGATCTCCTTTGTCGGCGCCGCGGTGATCTGGAAGCTGGTCTATGACACCAGGCCCGCCGGCAAGGACCAGATCGGCGTGCTCAACGCGGTGTGGCTCCTGTTCGACGGCGGTTTCTCCTCCGTCTTTTTCCTGAAGGTCGTGCCGTCGCTGCTGCTCGCCGTGTTCGCAGCCTTCCTGGCCTGGCTCGCCTATCAGGCGGTGCGGCCGCTGGTGAAGGCCGAAATCGGTCACCGCAGGTCCTCCTTCCTGTTCAGCGTGCTCAGGCTTGCCTTCGCCGTTGGCTCCGTCTGGCTGATCTGGCTCTCGCTCGGCGCCATCGTCTCGTTGGTCTCGGCCAACCCTCCCTATGGCGAGCCGCAGACATGGCTGACCATCCCCTTCTGGAACTCCTTCTTCCTGATGGCGGTTCTGGTCTGGATCCAGACCGGCTTCGCCATGGTCATCCTGTCGGCTGCGATCCGCGGCATTCCCGAGGAAACCATCGAGGCCGCCGTGATCGACGGCGCCAACCCGTTCCAGATTTTCTTCAAGATCAAGGTGCCGCAGATCATGGGCACCATCGTCGTGGTCTGGACCACCATCACCATCGTGGTGCTCAAGGTGTTCGACATCGTCTTCGCCATGACCAACGGCCAGTGGCAGACCCAGGTACTCGCCAACTACATGTACGACAAGCTGTTTCGGGCCAATGACTGGGGCGTGGGCTCGGCCAGCGCGATGATCATCATGCTGCTGGTCACGCCGATTCTCGCCTGGAATGTCTACAATGCCCGCAAAGAAACGCGCTGAGGGAGGCTGCGATGACCGTGACATCATCCAAGAAATCGCCGCTTGTCTGGGCCGTCCATGTCTCGGTCGTGCTTCTGGTCGCGCTCTGGCTGTTCCCCACCGTCGGGCTGTTCGTATCCTCCTTCCGCACATCCGACCAGATTGCGAATACCGGCTGGTGGGCCTCTATGTTCACCCAGGAGCGGCAGCGCCCCGCGATCCGCATTTCCGGAGACGAGAAGCAGGAAGGCGCCCAATTTGTCATCGAAGGCAATCTTTTTGCGGCCGACGATGTGATCATCAGCCGCTGGGGAATCAGCTCGCGCGAACCCGAGGCCTTTGAACCCGGCGATGAGGTGGACGCAGGCGACGGCGCCACGCTGACGGTCGCGGCCGATGGCGCGTTCCGCCTGTCTGCACCTGAGAGTTTCGGCGACAGCCGCCTGCCGCGTGTCTTCACCACGGCCGAGGCGCCGCCGGAGTTCACGCTTGAGAACTACCGTTTCGTGCTGTTCGACCCCAACAACCGCGAAGGCATGGCCAAGGCGTTCTTCAACACGCTGACGGTGACCATACCCGCCACCATCATCCCGATCGTGATCGCCGCCTTTGCCGCTTACGCGCTCGCCTGGATGCGCTTTCCGGGCAGGTCGCTGCTGGTGGCCACCGTTGTCGGCCTGCTGGTCGTGCCGCTGCAACTGGCGCTGATCCCGCTCCTCACGCTTCACAACGATATCGGCATCGGCAAGGGCTATCTCGGCGTCTGGCTGGCGCACACCGGCTTCGGCCTGCCCTTGGCGATCTATCTGTTGCGCAACTACATGGTCGGCCTGCCGCGCGACATCATCGAGAACGCCCGCGTCGACGGCGCCACCGATTTCCAGATCTTCGTCAAGATCATCCTGCCGCTGTCGTTTCCGGCTCTTGCCTCCTTCGCCATCTTCCAGTTCCTGTGGACCTGGAACGATCTTCTGGTCGCGCTCGTCTTCCTGATCGACTCGACCGGTGAAACCACCGTGATGACCAAGCAGATCGTCGAACTGCTCGGTACCCGCGGCGGAAATTGGGAAATTCTTGCGACGTCGGCCTTCGTGTCGATCGCAGTTCCGCTGGTGGTCTTCTTCGCCATGCAGAAATATCTCGTGCGCGGCCTGCTTTCCGGGTCCGTGAAGTAATGGAGTTTCAATGAAAACGATGACACTCGCCGGCAAGCGTATCCAGACCGGCGTCGAACTCACACCGGATGCCGACTGGTGGCGCGGCGGCGTTATCTATCAGGTCTATCCGCGCTCGTTCCAGGACACCAGCGGCGATGGCGTCGGCGATCTGGTCGGCATTGCCGAACGCATCGGCTACATCGCCTCGCTCGGTGTCGACGCAATCTGGATCTCGCCCTTCTTCACCTCGCCGATGAAGGATTTCGGCTACGACGTGTCGGATTACACCAATGTCGATCCGATGTTCGGCACGCTGGGTGATTTCGACTATCTGGTCAAGGTTGCTCATGATCACGGCATCAGGATCATCATCGATCTGGTGATGTCGCACTCCTCCGACCAGCATCCCTGGTTTGTCGAGAGCAGGGCCAACCGGACCAACCCGAAATCCGACTGGTATGTCTGGGCCGAGCCCAAGCCCGACGGCACGCCGCCCAACAACTGGCTGTCGATCTTCGGCGGATCGGCCTGGCAGTGGGACGGCAAGCGCGAACAGTATTACATGCACAACTTCCTCACCTCGCAGCCCGACCTCAATCTGCACAACGAGGATGTCCAGGCAGCCCTTCTCGATGTCGTGCGCTTCTGGCTTGATCGCGGCGTCGACGGGTTCCGGCTCGACACCATCAATTTCTTCTTCCACGACAAGGAACTGCGCGACAATCCGCCGCTCGCCAAGGAGTTGCGCAATGATTCCATCGCGCCGGCGGTCAATCCCTACAATCACCAGCTTCATGTCTACGACAAGAACCGGCCGGAAAACCTCGATTTCCTGCGCCGCTTCCGCGCGCTTCTGGACGAATATCCAGGCACCACCGCCGTCGGCGAAGTCGGCGATGCGCAGAACGGGCTTCAGATCGTCGCCGACTACACATCGGGCGTCGACAAGATGCACATGTGCTACGCCTTCGAGTTCCTTGCCAACGAGAAGCTGACGGTCGCCCGCGTTCGCAAGGTCATGACCGATTTCATGACGGCTGCGCCCGAAGGCTGGGCCTGCTGGGCATTTTCCAACCACGACGTCGTCCGCCATGCCACCCGCTGGGGCGGCACGGTCAATGATCGTGACCGCTATCTGCGGCTCCTGGCCGGCCTGATCATGTCGCTCAGGGGCTCGATCTGCCTCTACCAGGGCGAAGAACTGGGCCTGACCGAAGCCGATCTGGCGTTTGAGGATCTTCAGGATCCCTACGGCATCCAGTTCTGGCCGGACTTCAAGGGCCGTGACGGCTGCCGGACCCCGATGGTGTGGTCCGAGCACGAGCAGTCGGCGGGCTTCACCGTGGGGCAGCCCTGGCTGCCGGTCCCGCCTGAACACCGCCACCTCGCGGTCGACGCCCAGGACAATGTCCAGGCCTCGATGCTCAATCATTACCGCCGGATGCTGGCCTTCCGCCGTGCCCACCGGCCTCTGTCGAAGGGCAGCCTCGAATTTTACGAGACCGGCGACAAGGTCTTGTCGATGATCCGCCGCGACGGCAATGAGGCGATTTTCTGCGCCTTCAACATGAGCGAGGAAATGCAGGTCATCGACCGGCCACCAGCCATTGTTGAATCGCTTGACGGGCACGGATTTTCCGGGTTCCTTCGCCCCGAAACCATAGAAATACCACCCTATGACGCCTTCTTCGGCAGACTCGGGTGAAAAATGAACTGCTCTAGCGGGAGGAAACCATGGCCGGCTTGAAACTGAAGGGCCTCAAGAAGTCCTACGGCGCCGTCAAAGTGATTCACGGCGTCGATCTTGAGATCGAACAGGGTGAGTTCATCGTCTTCGTCGGTCCCTCCGGCTGCGGAAAATCCACTCTGCTCCGGATGATCGCCGGGCTCGAGGAGATCACCGGCGGAACGCTCGAAATCGACGGCATGGTGGTCAACGACGTGCCGCCATCCAAGCGCGGCATCGCCATGGTGTTCCAGTCCTACGCGCTCTACCCGCACATGACGGTCTACGACAACATGGCCTTCGGCATGCGCATCGCGGGGGAAAGCAAGGAGGAAATCGATCGCCGGGTCCGCTCCGCCGCCGACATCCTGCAACTGGGCGAGTATCTCGACCGTCTGCCCAAGGCGCTTTCGGGGGGCCAGAGACAGCGTGTCGCCATCGGCCGCGCCATCTGCCGTGATCCGAAGGTGTTCCTGTTCGACGAGCCGCTGTCCAACCTCGATGCGGCGCTGCGCGTCGCCACCCGCATCGAGATCGCCAAGCTCAACGAATCCATGCCCGACACGACCATGGTCTACGTCACCCACGATCAGGTCGAGGCGATGACGCTTGCCGACCGTATCGTGGTGCTTTCGGCCGGGTATATCGAGCAGGTCGGCCCGCCGATGGAACTCTATGACCGGCCGCAGAACCTCTTCGTGGCCCAATTCATCGGCTCGCCCGCCATGAACATCATTCCCGCGACCGTTGAGAAGACCGGGCCGAGCGCCGTCGTCACCCTGACCGGAGGCGTATCGGTGGACACCGGCATCGCCGTCGACGACGGCGAGAAGGGCAAGCCGGCGTCCTTCGGCGTGCGTCCCGAAGACCTCGATATATCCACCGGCGATGATTTCCTGTTCGAGGGAACCGTGTCCATCGTCGAGGCGCTGGGCGAGGTGACGCTGCTCTATGTCCACGGATTGACCGGGGACGAGCCGATCATCGCCAAGGTCGCGGGCCATCAGAAGAATTTCCGCGGCGAAACCGTGCGGTTCACGGCCGAGAAATCCAAGCTGCATCTGTTTGACGCCGACGGCAAGACCTACCGCCGCTGAGCGCTCGACGGGACCCACACAGGCTTCGGTCACGACGCCAAAAGCCCCATCAGCGAGGACGGGGCTTTCGTGTGCGGCGCGGGCGCAAGACGGGGGACGCGCGGGCCGCACAAGGGGCGGGTAGGGAAGGGGTGCGGGCAGGTCCGGCCTGGAGGCAACCGGACCCGCTCCATCACCGTTTGTCGAAGCCGCCTAGTTGAACGAAGGCGAACCGTCGTTGTTTGCGCGGTCATAGGTGACCTGATCGTTCGAAACGCTACCGATCGAGGCCGTCGCGGTGTAGTCGACGCCGCCCTGCGGCGCTGCGAAGCTTGGCGAGCCGTCACTGCCGGCGCGGTGGTAGCTGACCAGGTCGTTGGAGGCGCCGCCAACGGAAGCGGTTGCGGTATAATCGATCGCGGCGACGTTTGCGGTCTGGGGGACGTAGGCGTCGCGTGCGCTTGTCTCGGCGAAGGCGCCGGTGGAAGCGGCAAGTGTAAGGCCCAGTGCGATGATGATCTTGTTCATGGTCGTTTTCCTTTGAATGGCTGAAAGATTTGAATTGTCTGGCAGGTCTTGAGCTTTGGGACGAAGCCGGCCGGGAGGAAGACCGGCCCCGTTACATCTCAAGGCCTAGTTGAACGAAGGCGAACCGTCGTTGCCTGCGCGGTCATAGGTGACCTGGTCGTTCGAAACGCTGCCGATCGAGGCTGTCGCGGTGTAGTCGACGCCGCCCTGCGGCGCTGCGAAGCTCGGCGAACCGTCATTGCCGGCGCGGTGGTAGCTGACCAGGTCGTTGGAGGCGCCGCCGACGGAAGCGGTTGCGGTGTAATCGATCGCGGCGGCGTTTGCAGCCTGGGGGACGTAGGCGTCGCGTGCACTTGTCTCGGCGAAGGCGCCGGTGGAAGCGGCAAGTGTAAGGCCCAGTGCGATGGTGATCTTGTTCATGGTCGTTTTCCTTTGTGTCAGGTTCAGGTGATCGTCTCGGTTTCTGTTTGAAGCGGGCGTCCCGTCCGGTCTGTCGTTCGGGCCGCGCCGTTTCGATGAGTTGAATGTGAGGGTTCGCTTGATGACATGCGAACCACAGGGACGTGAGCGGGCCGTGGCCGGTGCGTGTTCTTGCGCGCGCTGAATTTTTCGTGAAACTTTTTAAGTTCAACAAAATCATAAGGATAGAAGAGAAAAGGGAGCCCCGGAGCACAGTGCGCGTCAACCGGGTGCCGCCTGCACTGTTCACAATCGGGCCGCTCTTTTGACCGAAACCGGGCTGAAACCGCTCCTGCAGGCCTCGAAAAATGTCATCGCCCTGTTTGCGTCATGGCGCGCCGTGACCGCAATTGGGCCACTTCTCACGCGCGATCACGCATCGCGTGATCGGCCACGACCGGATGTGATCAAACTTCGACGGATTCTACGGATGCCCGCCGGGGCAGGGACACGGAAAAAGGCCTGGAGCCGGCCGAAAGCGGCGGCGCCGTGCGCCTGTCCCGCGCGATCTGCCAAAGGGGCTCGCACTACCGGCGCGGCATGCTCACCCATTTTTAAGCGTTGCTTGCTAGAATCCGGATCAGCGGCAGAAAGGCAAGCAATAGCCGAACGAAGGGGACACACCTTGACAACTGCGGGCACGCATTATTTGCAGCGGGAAGAATCCTTCATGTATGACCGCGAAACGCGGTTCCCGATGCAGGAGACCATGAACCACGCCCGGATCGAGTATACCGAGAAGGTCGTCATGCATATGGCCTCGCGCCGCTGTACCGTCCTCGGCATATCGCTGAGCGGGGCCGTCCTCGGTATTGTCACCGAATTCCGGATTCCGCGGGAGTTCTGTCTGGATATCCCCGAAGCGCGCATTCCCAAGATCGGCTGCACCCTGTTGCGCATAAACGCCAACAACACCATCCAGATCCGCTTCCTGCGGCTGCTGAGCGAGCGGGATCTCAACCGCATCTTCGTGTTCAGCACCCATCCCGCTCATCGCGACCTGAAGGTGCTGGACCTGCGTGCCTGATCCGGACGGCCCTCAGCCTGGGGTCATCCGAGCGCTTGGGCACGGCAACAGGCTCGATGCGCTGGCGGCCGCTGCAGGGTGACGCTCCTGACGGCGGATCCCTCCGTGCGGATCGCTGCGAATGCGCCATCAGTACAACACGCTGGCGCCCTGGTCGGCGGTTCCGGCATTCTCGCGGAAGCGGGCGAACAGGTCGCGGCCCAGGCCCCATTCATTGTGGCTGAGATCGGCGCTGGCGGGCTGCCGCGCCGCAAACTCCGCAGCAGGAACCAGAACCTCGAGCGATCCCGTGACCGCGTCCACCCGGATCATGTCGCCGTCGTGGATGCGGGCGATCGGCCCGCCATCCTTGGCTTCCGGCGTCACGTGGATGGCCGCGGGCACCTTGCCCGACGCGCCCGACATGCGCCCGTCGGTGACCAGTGCAACCTTCTGCCCACGGTCCTGCAGCACGCCGAGCGGCGGGGTCAGCCGGTGCAGCTCCGGCATGCCGTTGGCCTTGGGGCCCTGGAAGCGCACCACGGCGACGAAATCGCCGGTCAGCGTGCCGGCCTTGAACGCCGCCTGCATCTCTTCCTGGTCGTTGAACACCCGCGCCGGCGCCTCGATGACATAGCGCTCCGGCTTGACGGCTGATATCTTGATGACCGCCTTGCCCAGATTGCCCGTCAGCATCTTCAGCCCGCCATTGGGCTGGAACGGCTTGTCCGCCGTCGTCGCCACCTTGGGATCGCCGCTCACCTTTGGCACCGGCTCGCGCAGCACCTGGCCGTTGTCGCCAAGCTTTGCCTCCACCGCATAGGCCGACAGGCCCTTGCCCCAGACCGTGCGCACATCCTCGTGCAGCAGCCCGACAGAGAGAAGCTGGTCGATCATGAAGTTGATGCCGCCCGCCGCATTGAAATGGTTCACGTCCGCCGGCCCGTTCGGATAGACCCGCGCCAAGAGCGGCACTGCGTCCGAAAGATCCGAGATATCCTCCCAGGTGAGCTGAATTCCCGCCGCCCGCGCCATCGCCACCAGATGCAGCGTGTGGTTGGTCGACCCGCCCGTGGCGTGCAGCCCGACCACGCCGTTGACCACCGAGCGCTCGTCGATCATCTCGCCCACCGGCGTGAACGCGTTGCCGAGCGCCGTGATCGCCAGCGCCCGCTTGGCGGCTTCCGCTGTCAATGCGTTCCTCAAGGGCGTACCCGGATTGACGAAGGACGAGCCCGGCGTATGCAGCCCCATGATCTCCATCAGCATCTGGTTGGAGTTGGCGGTGCCGTAGAAGGTGCAGGTGCCGGGCCCGTGATAGGATTTGGATTCTGCCTCCAGCAGCTCGGCGCGGCCAACCTTGCCCTCGGCATAGAGCTGGCGGATGCGCACCTTCTCGTCGTTGGACAGCCCCGTCGTCATCGGCCCGGCGGGAATGAACACCGCCGGCAGGTGGCCGAAGCTCAGCGCCGCGATCACCAGACCCGGCACGATCTTGTCGCAGACGCCAAGGTACACCGCCGCGTCGAACATGTTGTGCGACAGCCCGACGGCGGCCGACAGCGCGATCACGTCGCGCGAGAACAGCGACAGCTCCATGCCGGGCTGGCCCTGGGTCACGCCGTCGCACATCGCCGGAACCGAGCCCGCCACCTGCGCCACGCCGCCCGCCTCGCGCGCGGCCTGGCGGATCCGCTCCGGATAGGTCTCGAACGGCTGATGCGCCGACAGCATGTCATTGTAAGAGGTGATGATGCCGAGATTTGGAACCACGTCCCCGGCGAGATTGGCCTTGTCGCCTGGCCCGCAGGCGGCGAACCCGTGGGCCAGGTTGCCGCACGACAGCGTCGAGCGGTGCGGTCCCTTGTCGGCCATCTCCCGGAGCCTGCCGAGATAGGTCTCGCGGCTCGGCCTGGAGCGCTCGACGATGCGCTCGGTGACGGCGGCAATGCGGGGATCGACAGTCATGGCTGGCATCCTTTGTTTAAAAGCAATTCCAGGAAAAGTGCGAAGCGGTTTTCCGTCCGGAATTGCGATGACTAACAAGAGCAATTCCAGGAAAAGTGCGAGGCGATTTTCCGTCCGGAATTGCGGTCTCAAATGGGGGCCTTTGGCCCATGGACGCCCGTTTGGCGCAAACGCCGGCTAGGGCGCCCAGTAAATCTCGACAGGCGTGCGGGCGTGACGCAGCACCGCGCGCACGGGCATATCCGCTTCCGCACCGTCTTCCAGCGCGCGCGCCAGCACGGCCTTCTTGTCGTCTCCTTCTATATGGAGCACGATCAGGCCTGCTTCCACAAGGCGCGGCAGGGTCAGCGTCAGCCGGGGCTCTCCGGCGCCCGCCGCCTCCATCGCCATCACGCTTGTCTTGCACGCTGGATCGGTCACCGCGCCGAGCGTAGTGCCGCCCGGGAAAAACGAGGCGGTGTGCCCGTCGGTTCCCATCCCCAGCACCACGACATCGAAGGGCAGCGGCAGCGTGTCGATGGCGTCCGACGCCAGGCCGGCAATCGCCGGCGCATCGCCGCCGGCCCTGAACAGCGGTACGAACTGCGCCGCCGCCGCGTGGTTCTGCAGCAAATGCAGGCTCACCAGGCGCTGGTTCGAGCGCTCGTCGCGCGGCGGCACCATGCGCTCATCGACCAGCGTGACGGTCACCTTGGCCCAGTCGATGGCCTCCCTGGACAGCGCCGCAAACATGGTCTTGGGCGTCGATCCTCCGGAGACCGCCAGCGTGGCATGGCCGCGCGCAGCGGTCGCAAGCGCCAGCCGGTCGGCAATCCTGCGGGCCAGCGCATCGGCCAGGTCCGCGCCGCTGTTGAATTCCGTCCAGTGAGCCTGGGGCGCCTCAGTCGCTTTCATGCCAGGTCCTGCCATCGCGTTCGATCAGGGCGATCGCCTGGCTCGGCCCCCAGGTGCCTGCCGTGTAGGGCTGCACCGCCTGGCCGGTTTCCTCCCAGGCGGTCAGGATCGGGTCGACCCAGTTCCAGGCCGCCTCCACCTCGTCGCGGCGCATGAACAGGGTCTGGTTGCAGCGGATCACATCGAGTAGCAGCCGCTCGTAGGCGTCCGGATTGCGCTCGGCGAAGCGGTCGGCGAAGCTCATGTCCAGCGACACATGCCGCAATCGCATGCCGCCCGGGCCCGGATCCTTGATCATGATCCATTGCTTGACGCCCTCGTCGGGCTGCAGCCGCATCACCAGCTTGTTGGCGGTGATCCGCCCGGCGCTGGGACCGAAAATCGAATGTGGGATCGGCTTGAAGGCGACGACGATCTCCGAAATCCGCTCGCTCAGCCGCTTGCCGGTGCGGAGGTAGAACGGCACGCCGGCCCAGCGCCAGTTGTTGATTTCGGCCTTGATCGCGACAAAGGTCTCGGTGTTGGACACCCCGCCCTCGAGCTCCTCGAGATAGCCCTTCACCGGGCCGCCGGCCGAGGCGCCGGCCTTGTACTGGCCGCGCACGGTCACCGCATCGGCATTGGCCTCGGTGATCGGCTTGAGCGAGCGCAGCACTTTGAGCTTCTCGTCGCGCACCGATTCGGCGTCCATCGACGACGGCGGCTCCATCGCCACCAGGCACAGAAGCTGGGCGATATGGTTCTGCACCATGTCTCTGAGCGCGCCCGCCTTGTCGTAATAGCCGGCGCGGCCCTCGAGCCCCACCGATTCGGCGACCGTGATCTGCACATGGTCGATATGGGCGGAGTTCCACAGCGGCTCGTAGAGCGCATTGGCGAAGCGCAGCGCCATCAGGTTCTGGACCGTTTCCTTGCCCAGATAATGGTCGATGCGGTAGATCTGCTCTTCCTCGAACACCTCGCCGATGGTCCGGTTGAGCTCTCTCGCCGACTGCAGGTCCCGGCCGATGGGCTTTTCCACCACGATGCGGGTCTGCCCGGTCACCAGTCCGGTCGAGCGGATCCGTTCCGAAATATCGCCGAACAGCGCCGGTCCGACGGCCAGGTAGAACGCCCGCACCCGGTCCTGGCCCTCGTCGAGCAGGGCTTTCAGTTCCGGCCAGCCCCGGTCGGATTTCGCGTCGACGGCGACATAGAACAGCCGCGCCAGGAACTGCTGGACATCGTCCTCCTTCAGTTCATCGTCTTTGAGATGCCGCTTCAGCGCCTCGCGGGCAAAATTGCGATACGCGTCATGATCCATCTCCGAGCGCGACGCCCCGATGATCCGCGTCGGATCGGTCAATTGCCCGGCCAACTGCCGGTGATACAGCGCCGGCAGAAGCTTGCGCTCGGCGAGGTCCCCGGTGCCGCCGAAGACGACATAGTCAAACGGATCGACCGGAATGATGATCTGGCTCATGGATTGGCATCCCGTGCGTGAATCGTGCCCCAGTCCTAATCTAATCGATTAGATAAAGCTAGGGCGGACTGGTTGAGATTGGACAGTTCCATTGCACAAGGATGAGGGGATCCAGGCGATCGAGCGCTGAGGACAGGGCGGCGCACTGCCGTTTAACTCGGGGCGGCCCATCGTTTCCGTCACCCCGGCCCCCGCGCCGGGGTCCAGCGACCCGGCGTCCGCCGGGTCAATGACTCTTCCAGCGCAAGGACTTGCGCTGGCTGGATCCCGGCGCGGGGCCGGGATGACGCAAGACGCGGGATGCGAATCCCTGCAAGCCAGCGAAATCAAAGCGCCCCTAAAACCGGTCCCTGAGCGAAAACCACGTCAGCGCCAGGAACAGCAGCGGCTTGCGCAGGCGGGCGCCGCCGGGGAAGGGGCCGACCTTGAGGTTGCGCATCACCTCGAGATCCTCCGAGCCGCCATTGACGAAGTCGGCATAGAGCTTGCCGCAATAATTGGCGAGCATCACCCCGTGTCCCGAAAAGCCGCCGATCGAGGTGACGTTTTTCATCACCTCGCGCACGAAGGGCCGCCGGGACAGGGTGATCCCCACCGAGCCGCCCCAGGAATGGGTGATCTCGACATTGGCGAGATCGGGATAGATCTCGGCGATCTGCCGCCTGATATGGCTGGAAATGTCGGCCGGATTGTCGGACGTATAGGCCTCGCGCCCGCCAAACAGCAGCCGCCCGTCGGCGCTCTTGCGGAAATAGCGCACCACGAAGCGCGAATCATCGACCGATTCCCCGCCCGGGATCACCGGGCTGTCGTCCCCGAGCGGCACGGTGGCGCCGATGAAGGAGCGGATCGGCATCACATGGGCGCTGGTCACCGGCTCCAGCCCGGCAATATAGGCGTTGCAGGCAATCAGCGCCCGCCCGGCGGTGATCTTGCCTGCCGCGGTTGTCACCGTCACGATGCCGCCGGCGCTCGCAATACCCTGCGCCCGCGTGTTTTCATGCAGCCGCGCGCCGGCCTTTGCGGCCGCCCGCGCCAGCCCGACCACATATTTCAGCGGGTTGATGTGCCCCGTGGCGGCGTCATGGGTGCCGCCATGATAGCGCGTCGAGCCGAGTTTGGCGGCCAGGTCGTCGCGGTCGAGAAATGTCAGGCCCTGATAGCCGAATTCCTCGGTCATGATCTTCGCATGATCGCGGTAGTCCTTGACGTAGCCCGGCTTGTGCGCCGCCGAGATCTGTCCCGGCCGGTAATCGGCCTCGATGCCGTGGGCTGATGCGAAAGCCATCAGATGCGCCTTCGCCCGTTCCGCCACCGCGAATTGCGCCCTGGCGTTGTCGCGTCCAAAATCGGTTTCCAGTTCCTCGACCCAGGCGCGCTGGCCGGTGCCGAGTTGGCCGCCGTTGCGGCCCGAGGCGCCGTCGCCGAAACGCGCATCCTCGATCAGCACGACGTCCTTTCCGGCTGCCGCCAGATGGTAGGCCGCCTGCAGGCCGGCAAACCCGCCGCCGACAATCACCACGTCGGCGCTCGCGTCTCCCTTCAGCGGTTCATAGGCAGGTCTGTCGCCAAGCGTGGCCTCATAGAAGGAGACACCCGGCGCGATGGGGCTTTGGTAAGTCATAAGTTACACTTTTCAAACGTTGAGCAGCAGGAATTCCCGTTCCCACGGGCTGATCACCTGCATGAAGGTCTCGAATTCGCCGCGCTTGACGCCGGCATAGGTGTTGATGAACTCCCTGCCGAACACCTCGGCGAATGCCGGCTCGCTTTCGAGCAGCGACACCGCTTCCAGGAGGCCGCGCGGCAGGTCGACCGAGCCTTCGTTAACGGTCTGGTAAGCCGGCTCGCTCGGCGTGATGGCATTGACCATGCCGAGATAGCCGCAGGCAAGCGACGCCGCAAGCGCCAGGTAGGAATTGGCGTCCGACGAGGGCAGGCGATTCTCCACCCGCCGGGCCACCGGCTCGGAATGGGGCACGCGGAACGCGGTCGTGCGATTGTCGTAGCCCCAGGCATTGTTGACCGGGCAGGCCATGTCGGGCGTCAGCCGCCGGTAGGAGTTGACATAGGGCGCCATCATCACCAGCGCCTTGGGCACGTAATGCTGCATGCCGCCGATGAAGTTGAAGAAGGCTTCGCTCGGCTCGCCATTCTCCTGGGAGAAGATGTTCTTGCCGGTCTTGATGTCCAGCACCGACTGGTGGATGTGCATCGCCGAACCGGCATATTGCTGCATCGGCTTGGCCATGAAGGTGGCGTACATGCCGTGCTTGATCGCCGCCTCCCGGATGGTGCGCTTGAACAGGAACACCTGGTCGGCAAGCTCGATCGGATCGCCGTGGCGCAGGTTGATCTCCAGCTGTGCCGGCCCTTCCTCGTGGATCAGCGTGTCGATCTCCAGGCCCTGCTTGTCGGAAAAATCATAGATGTCGTCGACCAGCTCGTCGAACTCGTTGACGCCGGCAATGGAATAGGACTGGCCTCCGGTGATCGTCCGGCCCGACCGGCCCCGCGGCGGCTTCAACGGATAATCCGGATCGTCCGACTGCGCCACCAGATAGAATTCGATCTCCGGCGCCACCACCGGTTTCCAGCCTCGGGCAGTGTAGAGATCGACCACCCGCTTGAGCACGTTGCGCGGCGTGTAGCTGACCGGTTCACTCTTGGTGGTGACCATGTCGCAGATCACCTGCGCCGTGGGGTCGCTCTCCCACGGCACCACCGACAGGGTCGACAGGTCCGGCATCAGCTTCAGGTCGCCATCGAGCGGATCATAGCGGAAATCGCCGGTCTCCTCGGGATATTCGCCCGAAATCGTGTGCCGGAACACAGCCGACGGCAGTGACAGCGAGGTGTTGGAGGTGAATTTCGAAGACGGCATCATCTTGCCGCGCGCCACGCCCGCAAAATCGGGCGTTATGCACTCGATGTCCTCGATGCCGCGGACCCTCAGCCATTCGGTGGCCTGGGTCCAGTTGGTGACGCCGCGCTTGACGTCGAGATATTTGGGCGCAGCCGGCCGCGCCGCCGGTTTGGTGGACGCCGGTTTGCCGGACTTTCGCGATGCCATAAATCACCCTGTGCTTGCCAATAATGTCGCGAGCATAAAGGTTTTTCGCCGGCGCGCCAGTCACGGACCACTCAGGGACACGTCACGGTCCCGTCGCGGACAGGCCACAGGCATGTCGCGCGATCTCCCGGCGGCCTGGACAAACCGTCTGCGCGGCTGTTTCGCCGGCCAATGTTCAGATGGTATTAACCCGGCGCTGCCACCATGGCGCGATGGGGAAGGACACCCGCCCGGCGCGAGCTGTGGCGGGCCTGCATGATGCACCCTGCCTTCGCGGCTTGCCCGCATGTTGCCCGGCCATCACGCAGGAACCGCTCCATGAACATCGACAGGCTGCTCGCTCGTTTCTCCATCCAGACCAAGGTCGTGGTTCTGGTGATGCCGCTGGTATTGGGCATGGCCGGCCTCGCCGCCATCAACCTCTACACCGGCTCGCTGCTGGGCGGACGTCTGACCGGCACCAGCGCCAGCATCGAATCGCTGAGCGGGTTCAAGGAAGCCTATGCCGGCATGACCAATTTCCTGCATGATCAGAACGAGGACAAGCGCGCGGCGGTCATGCAGAGCCTGGACGACCAGCTCGCCCGCATGGACAATGTTCTCAAGCTCGCCGAAAATCCCGAGGAATCCGAGGCCATCCGTCGCTCCACCGAGCTCGCCGCCGAACTGCGCGGCGATGTCGACGCGCTCTGGGCGCTCCATGGCGAGGTTCTGGCCATCCGCGGCGCCTTCGGCGAGACCTTCGCCGAAATCGAGGCGGTGCGGAGCCGGCTAAACGGCCAGATCGAGACCGTCGGCGAGGCCCTGGCGGCCTCGGAAAACGAAACCAAGATGAAGCTGCGCGTTGCCGACCAGCTCACCAGCGGCGCGCTGAGAGTGGTCGAGATCTCCGGCGCCATCTCGGCTGCCACGACCCCGGAAGAGGCGTTCAAGGCGGCGAGCGATCTCAAGCGCACCATCTCCACCATGAGCCGTGAGCTGCCCAAGGCGATCCCCGACACCAAGCCGGCGGTCAAGAGCATGATCGTCGACAACATGGGCGGCCTGCTTGCCTCTCTCGACAAGGGCGCAACCGGCCAGACGGGCATGATCGAACTGCAGAAATTCGCCAATGCGCTGCGCCCCGCCGGCATCATGCTGCAGGGCCTCGCCTCCCAGGTCGCCCGCGAGGCCACCGACACCTTCGGCAGGCTCGACGCATCCATTCTCGAGGGCCAGCAGATCGTCACCGACAGCCGCGATTTCCTCGCCCATCTCGCAGCCCTTGAGCTGGCGCTGGTCAATTTCGTCGCCATCCCCGACCAGGGCAGTGCGGAACAGGTGGCGGCCAGGCTCAGCGCGGTCGACAAGAGCATCGAGCTGATCGCCTTCTCTAATGGCGGCCAGACCGTCATGGACACGATCGGCTCGGCCTGGAGCGCCAAATCCGTCTCCATCCCGGCCTTGATGGCCGACCTTGTGGCCAGGAAGGAAGCCGAAGCCGCCCTGTTCGAACAGGCGCAGATGCGCATCGACCAGGCCTGGAACAGTATTCTCGATTTCGCCGGCAGCCAGCAGAGCGGCGCTGAAACCGTCAAGGACCGGGCGAGCTCCATCACCCTGTCGGCGGCGCTGGGCATCGGCGCCTTCGGTCTTGCCGCGGCTTTCCTGCTGATATCGGCGCTCAAGGGACCGATCCGCCGTCTCGTCGCCGCCATGCGCGATCTGGCCTCGGGCGATCTCGAGGTTGCCGTTACCGACAGCGGCCGCGCCGACGAGATCGGCGAAATGGCCCGCGCGCTCGATGTCTTCAAGCTGAGCGCCATCGACAAGATCCGGGTCGAGGACGAGATCAGCCGCGACCGCCAGTCTGCGGCTGAGGCGCGCCAGCTCTCCGATACCGAGAAGGCCGAGGCCGACGCGCAACTGGCCTTCGCCGTGCAGGCGCTGGGCGCGGGATTGCGCAATCTCTCGCAGGGTGACCTCGTCTCCACCATCGAAACCCCGTTTACCGGCGAACTCGACAGCCTGCGCCTCGATTTCAACGAGTCCATCGGCCGCATGCGCGACGCCATGGAGCACATCCGCGACAATGCCCGCTCGATCAGTGACAATTCCGGCCAGCTTCGCTCGGCCGCCGATGATCTGGCACGCCGCACCGAACAGCAGGCAGCCTCGCTCGAGGAAACCGCCGCCGCCGTCGAGGAGATCTCGGCCACCGTCCGCACCGCTTCCGGCCGGGCATCCGAAACCGACAGTCTCGCCAGCCACACCGCCAGCGACGCCCGCGCCTCGGGCGAAGTGGTCTCCCGCGCCGTCGACGCCATGAGCCGCATCGAGGACGCCTCGGCCAAGATCACGCGGATCATCGGCGTCATCGACGAGATCGCCTTCCAGACCAACCTGCTGGCCTTGAACGCCGGCGTCGAGGCGGCCCGCGCGGGCGAGGCCGGCCGCGGCTTCGCCGTCGTCGCCCAGGAAGTCCGCGAACTGGCGGGCCGCTCGGCCACTGCCGCCAAGGAGATCAAGCAGCTGATTGCCGCCTCCGGCGAGGAAGTCCGTTCCGGCGTCAGCCTCGTGGCCGAGACCGGCGACGCCATCACCCGCATCATCGCCCGCATCGAGGAAATCTCCGAGCATGTCGCCGCCATGGCCACCGCCAGCCGCGAACAGGCCACGGGCCTTGGCGAGGTCAACACGGCGGTCGGCCAGATGGACCAGATGACCCAGCAGAACGCCGCCATGGTCGAACAGACCAACGCCTCGAGCCACACGCTCGCCCAGGAAGCCGCCCAGCTCACGGCGCTGGTCGCGAATTTCCGCCTGGATGCGGCGGACGCCCGGCGGGCGGAGACGGCACGGGCTGCGTAAGCCCGCGCGGCTCCTCCCACTACCCTTGTGGGAGAGAAAGAAAAATCATGATCTTAGCGCGATAGCGCTAAGTCATGGATTTTTCAGGTGAGGGGGCAGGGCCGCGAATCCAATCCGCCCCACGCGCACCCCCACCATCATCCCGCCCCACGCACCCCCCACCCTCGTCATCCCAGGCCCCCGAGCCTGGGATCCATTCCGTGATCTCTCCGGACCCAGTGAACGGCGATGGATCACGGAATGGATCCTCGGCTCGGAGGCCGAGGAAAACGAAAGCGCGGGAGCCAGCCCCATGGCCCGCAATACGGGAAAGCGACTTCCCGCTCGCCGACGCTCGCCCGCTGGATGCAGCATTCAGATCCGGCATGACGGACCGATGCCTTCGGACATGGTGCAGCAACCGGGGACAAATTTCTCGACCCGTCCCAATCATCCCAACACCTTAGCAAAAAATCCCCCCGATATTTCCCCCACCATCCGCCCCCCTGCCATACTCATCGCACTCCTGCCGCCGGATGGTCCGCGAACGTGGCGGACCGGGCGGGAGGAAGCGCTCTCCGGGATTGGCCGAAACGTGCGGCCAGGACCGGGGGGAGGCAGCGGCCAGCGTGGCTCCGTCGGCGGGCTTGTTCACCTTCACGGGTGGGCGGGTCAAGCCGGCCACCGGGACGACCTCGCAATCCGCAGCCGCCCGATGCAGGTCGCGGTCTACGGGAAACCTGTGACCGAGACCGTCATGCATCATGCTGCGCGCATCCAGCCGGATGCGGGGTGCGGCAGGGCGGAGGGGCGGGTTGGACAGCGGACCGGGCCTGTGGCGGAAGCGAACCCCTTCGCCGGGGCTGGCTTTCGTGCCGGAAACCGCGCTTACACGCTTTGCGTCGCGGCCCTACGTCCAGGGCCTCGGCCCGGGGTAACCCGGACAAGCCGCGTCGGGTCAACACCCTCGGGTGAAAACCCTCAAGCGGGGCAGCAAGGCGGGACGCTGCCTGTCGGGCGGGGACGCCGTCCGGCGAGCTTCGGGTCCGCGCGGGTGCGCGCCACCTCCTGTGCATGCCGCCTCACACCCGGCATGCACACCCTATCCCATTCTGAGGCGACGCCCCGCGCGGCCCTCCGGACCTAGATTTCCTCCCACACCCCGGCGGGTTTCCCGCGCGGGAAGGCTTGCTGTTGCTTAATGTAAGCTAAGGCTAACCTAAAGGGCTCTACTCTCCCCACCGTCGTCATCCCAGGCCCCCGAGCCTGGGATCCATTCCGTGATCTCTCCTGACCGGAGCGAATGGCGATGGATCAAGGGGGAGGGAGGCGCCCCCCCAAAGCTTACTGTTCCTCCCGTCTCCAGCCACGACAACTGCCACGGCAGGCGGTGGATGCGGAGGCAATTGCGCCGCTTCCGCCGCCGGGTGTAATCCTGCAGGCTCCGAACGAAGAAGGAGACCACCATGGACACCATCACCGGCGGTTGCCGCTGCGGCAGGCTTCGCGTCGCCGCTGCCGGCGCGCCCTGCCGGGTCGGCATCTGTCATTGCCTCGATTGCCGCAAGCATCACGGCGCGCTGTTTCACGCCTCGGCGATCTTCCCGGAGGCCGCGATCACGGTAACGGGCGCGGCGTGCGACCTCGACGGGCGGTTCTTCTGCCCCGCCTGCGGCTCGCCCGTCTTTGGCCGTTCGGGCGACGAGGTCGAGGTCAATCTCGGCGCGCTCGATGCCACCGACCGCTTCACCCCCACCTATGAGCTCTGGACCATCAGGCGCGAATCCTGGCTGCCGCCCTTCCCGGGAATGCGGCAATACGCCCGCAACCGCGACGCGCCCGGCCGCACCGAGCCGTAGCATCCGCGCAACAGCGGCGGAGGAAAAGCCCATCCGCGATGCGGGTTTTGCTGGGCGGCAACGCCAATGCGGCGTAAAGGAAGCAGTCCATACCCGTTTAGGGAGCAGGTCCCATGAACAGTTTTCCCCTTGTCCGCTAGCTTTGGCGGAAATCCGCGGCCGAGCCACGCACGCCTTTAGCGGCGGGCACGGCCAGGCCGGTCCGGATCTCCGCAGTCGCTCCGGCAAAATTTGAAGCAGCCCCGGTCCGGCGCTTGCCGTCCCGAACCGGCCATTCGGCCGGCGGGCAGGCGCCCTCCCGGCTGCTGCCGATTTCCGTCAGCGAAGTCCCCTATTGCCCGGACGGCGAATCCCGGCCTGTCCCGGGTGCCGTCCTCCCGATGTTTCATGAGGTTGCACAATGTCTCCCTTCCTTCGTTCCGCCGTGGTGCTCGGCCTGCTGTGCGCCACCGGCCCGCTCGCCATCGACATGTATCTGCCCGCTTTGCCGCGCATCGCCGAGAGCCTCGGCGGCACCATGGCCGGCGCGCAGCTCACCATCTCCGCCTATTTCATCGCCTATGGCCTGGCGCAGATGGCCTATGGCCCGATGGCCGACATGGTCGGCCGCAAGCCGCCGCTGATCGCCGGGCTCGCCCTGTTTCTCGCGGGCTCCATCGGCTGCGCGCTGGCGCCCGACATGAACTGGCTGATCGCCGCGCGCATCCTCCAGGCCCTTGGCGGGGCTGCGGCCATGGTCATCCCGCGCGCCATCATCCGCGACCTGCACACCGGCGCCCAGGCCACACGGCTGATGGCGCTGGTGATGCTGATCGTCTCGGTCTCGCCGATGCTCGCGCCGCTGGCGGGCTCGGCAATCATAGCGCTTGCCGGCTGGCGCGCGATCTTCGCGGTCCTCGCCATCGCCGCCGCGCTGTCGATTGCGGTCACGCTGCTGCTGCAGCCCGAAACCCTGCAGCCCGAGCACCGCGTCCCGGTGCGGCTGTCGGCGCTGTCGCGCGGCGTGCGGACGCTCGTCACCGATCCGGTGTTCATGGGGCTCACCTTCGTTGGCGGCTTCGGCATGGCGAGCTTCTTCGTCTTTTTGGCCTCGGCCTCCTTCGTCTACACCGGCCATTACGGGCTGACGCCCACGGGCTTCAGCCTGGCCTTCGCCATCAATGCGGCGGGGTTCTTTGCGGCCTCGCAGCTGGCGGCGGGGCTCGGCGAAAAATACGGAGCCGAGCGTGTCGTCACATGGGCGGTCACGGGTTTCCTCCTCACCACGGTCGTGCTGCTGGTGCTGGTCTCGTCGGGCGTCGATTCCTTCGCCCTGCTGGTCGCCATGCTGATCTGCGCCAATGCCTGTCTCGGCCTCGTCATTCCCACCGTCATGGTGATGGCGCTCGATGATCACGGCGATATCGCGGGCCTCGCCTCGTCGCTCGGCGGCATGCTGCAGATGCTGTGCGGCGGCGTGCTGACCATGCTCGCCGGTCCCTTCTTCGACGGCACGCCGCGGCCGATGGTGGGGGCCATCGCGCTCGCAGCCGTGCTGGCGTTCACGGCCATGCGGCTCACCCAGTCGGCCCGCGCCCGGCGCATCGTCGCGGCTGCCTGAGCCGAAGCAAAAACCCCGCCGCGAAGCCAATCGCGGCGGGGCCGATCTTGCCTGGAGGCAAACCCGGTGTTCCGGGATTCGGGTTCAAGCAGGGCTCGCAAGCCCGGGCCTTACTTGCTCTGCGTCACGATCACCGGGATCAGCAGGTCGCCCCAGTTGCCGTCGCCGCCATGGTGGCGGGCCGAGCGGACCAACTCCACCGAGACGCCGGCGTCCACGGCCTTCATCACGGAGTGGTTGAGGCGGTGCAGATCATTGGCGAGCATGCGGATCGCGGCCTGCTGGTCTGCATCCATCGCGGAAGACTGCTCTTCTGCGCGTTCCTTGACACGGGTCTGGGGGGGCATGGCATTTCTCCTCTGTCGGGGTTTGTGATCGTGAAGTCCGGCCCCTCGCCGGCTATGGCGAGGCAAGGGGCCTTTATGGCAGTTTATTCAGCCGCCGGTTTGAACTGGGCGTGTTCGGTGGATTCGCCCATCGCGGTGGTCGAGGACTTGCCGCCGGTGATCGCCATCGACACGGCGTCGAAGTAGCCGGTGCCCACTTCGCGCTGGTGCTTGGTGGCGGTGTAGCCGTTGACCTCGGACGCGAATTCCGCTTCCTGCAGCTCCGAATAGGCCGACATCTGCCGGTCCTTGTAGCCGCGGGCGAGCTCGAACATGCCGTGGTTGAGCTGGTGGAAGCCGGCCAGCGTGATGAACTGGAACTTGTAGCCCATGGCGCCGAGTTCGCGCTGGAACTTGGCGATCGTCGCATCGTCCAGGTGCTTCTTCCAGTTGAACGACGGCGAGCAGTTGTAGGCAAGCAGCTTGCCCGGATGATGCTTGTGCACGCCCTCGGCGAACTTGCGGGCCTGCTCGAGATCCGGCTTGGATGTCTCGCACCAGATCAGGTCGCAATAGGGCGCATAGGCCACGGCGCGGGCGATGCAGGGCTCGAGGCCGTTCTTGATGTTGTAGAAGCCCTCGATGGTGCGGCCGGCATCGTAGTCGACAAACGGACGGTCGCGCTCGTCGATGTCCGACGTCAGCAGCTTGGCGGCTTCCGCGTCGGTGCGGGCGATCACCAGCGTCGGCGTGCCCATCACGTCGGCGGCGAGACGCGCGGCGTTGAGATTGCGGATATGCGCCGCGGTCGGGATCAGCACCTTGCCGCCCAGATGGCCGCACTTCTTCTCGGACGCCAGCTGGTCCTCGTAGTGAACGCCGGCCGCGCCCGCCTCGATGAAGGCCTTCATGATCTCGAACGCGTTGAGGGGGCCGCCGAAGCCGGCGTCGGCCTCGGCCACGATCGGGGCGAACCAGGTGTCGACCGACAACCCGTTGCCTTCAGCCGTCTCGATCTGGTCGGCGCGCTGCAGGGTGCGGTTGATCCGCTTGGCCAGTTCCGGCGCGGCGTTGGCAGGATAGAGCGACTGGTCGGGATACATCGACGAGGCGGTGTTGGAATCGGCGGCAACCTGCCAGCCCGAGAGGTAGATCGCCTTCAGCCCGGCGCGAACCTGCTGCATGGCCTGGTTGCCGGTCATGGCGCCCAGCGAATTGACGAAATCCTCCTCGTGGATCAGCTTCCACAACCGGTTGGCGCCCATTTCGGCGAGGGAGTACTTGATGCTGACCGAGCCGCGCAGCTTCTGAACGTCTTCCGGGGTGTAGGGACGCTCGACGCCGTCATAGCGGCCTTCGGGGGCGGTGGGAACGAGGTTGTAAAAATCAGTCATGGCTTCTCTCCGATCGTCACTTGGTGTCCTGGGGCAAACAACCGGCCTGGAGCCGTCTGTCCGCCTTCCGTGTGACTGGATTTACAGCGCACCGCACACAAAGCCGAGATAATTCCATAAATACAGCCGATAAATCAGGTCAAGCTGTCTTGCCTTTGACAAAACGCGGCTGTAAATTTGTCACAACTGTAAAAGTCACCGCGCCCCGGATCGCGACAGAATTCTGTCACAACCTGTAAAGATCGATGCAATGGCCGACCAGAAAATCTTCGCCGGGCCGCGGATCCGCCGCATCCGCAACGCCAAGGGCCTGACCCAGACGGCCATGGCCGAGGCGCTCGGCATCTCGCCCTCCTATCTCAACCTGATCGAGCGCAACCAGCGGCCGCTGACGGTGCAGCTGATCCTCAAGCTTTCCGCCGTCTACAAGGTCGATGTCGAGGAGCTGCAGGGGGAGGGCGGCGGCACCACGCTGGCAAGCCTCAAGGAGGTCTTTGCCGATCCGCTGCTCGCCGGCGAACTGCCCGGCGACCAGGAGGTGGTCGAGATCGCAGAGGCGGCGCCCAATGCGAGTGCAGCCATCCTCAAGCTCTACCGTGCCTATCGCGAGCAGGCCGAGCGGTTGTCAGATCTCTCCGCCATGCTCGCCCGCGAAGGCCACGCCACCACCATGTCCGGCGCCAAGCTGCCGATGGACGAGGTCCGCGAGGTTTTGGAATCGAGCCCCAATCACCACCCGGCGCTCGAAGAGGAGGCCGAAGCCTTCCACACGCTGCTCAAGCCCGGCGACGACCTGATGGGCGCCCTCAAGGCCTGGCTGAAAGCCGAGCACGGCGTCGTCGTCCGCGCGCTGCCGGTCGCCACCATGCCCAACTGGCGCCGCCGCTATGACCGCCATTCGCAGCGCCTGTTCCTGTCCGAGCGGCTGTCGCCGTTCGACCAGTTGCGCGAGGTCGCCATGGAAGCCGCGCTGATCCGCATGAATGTCGCGATTCTCGCAGGCATCAATGCGCTGAAACTCTCAAGCGACGAGGCCCGCCGCATCGCCCGTTTCGAGCTCGCCCGCTATGCGGCGCATGCGCTTATGATGCCCTACCAGGCGTTCCATGCCGCGGCCCAGCGCGCCCGCTATGATGTCGATGTGCTGAAATCGCGCTTCGGCGTGTCGTTCGAACAGGCTGCCAACCGGGTCACGTCGCTGTGCCGGCCCAATATGCAGGGCGTGCCGTTCTTCATGCTCGAGGTCGATGTCGCGGGCCACCGGTTTCGCCGCGCCGGCGCGCAGGGCTTTCCGCAGCAGCGTTTCGGCGGCAATTGCCCCAAGCTGTCGATCCATGCGGCCTTCTCCCAACCCGCGCAGATCCTGGTCGAGGCGGTAGAGCTGCCGGGCGGGGCAGAGTTCCTCACCATCTCGCGCACGCTCGAAGGGCCGCAGGGGGCGTTTTCCGAGCGGCCGCGCCGCACCGCCATCCTTCTGGGCTGCGACATCGGTTTCCGCGACGAGATCGTCTATGGCGCGGCCCTGCCGATGACCGGCGGCAAGACCTCGCGACCGGTCGCCATCCCCGTCGGGCCCGCCTGCCGCCTGTGTGAGCGCTCCGGCTGCCTGGCGCGCGCCGAGCCGCCGATCACCCGCCCGCTCGGGCTCGACGAGATGGTGACCGGTCTTTCGGCCTTCGACTTCCAGTAGCCACTGCCCGATTTCCGCTGCCCGCCATTGCGGTGCAGCACAAAAGCTGCCGATCACGCAATCGCCTCTTGTGAGTTCGGCAATTCCTTCATAGGGTTGGAGGTCCGCGAAGCCCGGCATTACCGGAATCTGCGCAGAACCGCATCAAACGGGAACCTGGCGCCAGACCTTCGGCCCGGTTTGATCGAGGGAACGAAAAACGAGAGGAACAGGAATGACCCTGAAAACCCGCCTATTCTCAGCGGCCGTCATGCTCGCAGCATCGACCGTGCTCGCTGCCGCTCAGGAACGCGTCGTCAATGTCTACAATTGGTCCGACTATATTGATGAGTCCATTTTGGAGGACTTCACCAAGGAAACCGGCATCAAGGTTGTCTATGACGTGTTTGATTCCAACGAAGTGCTGGAAACCAAACTGCTCGCCGGCTCCACCGGCTACGACATCGTCGTGCCGACCGGAACCTTTCTCGCCCGTCAGATCACGGCCGGCGTGTTCCAGAAGCTCGACAAGTCCAAGCTCCCCAATCTGGTGAACATGGACCCGGCGATCATGTCGCGGCTCGAAAAATACGATCCCGGCAACGAGCATGCCATCAACTACATGTGGGGCACCACCGGCCTCGGCCTTAATGTCGACAAGGTCAAGGAACGCCTGGGCGAGATGCCGCTCAACACCTGGGACATCGTCTTCAAGCCGGAGAACCTTGCCAAGCTTGCCGATTGCGGCGTCTACATGCTCGACACCTCCGAGGAAATCATTCCGGCCGCGCTCAACTTCCTGGGCCTTGATCCGGATTCCAATTCTCCCGATGACATTGCCAAGGCCGAAGAGCTGCTGCTCACGATCCGGCCGAGCGTGAAGAAGTTCCACTCGTCGGAATACATCAACGCGCTGGCAAACGGCGACATCTGCCTGGCCGTCGGCTGGTCGGGCGATATCCTGCAGGCCCGCGACCGTGCGGCGGAAGCTGCCCAGGGAGTCACCATCGAATATGTGATCCCCAAGGAAGGCGCGCTGATGTGGTTCGACAACATGGCCATTCCGGGCGATGCCCAGCATGTGGCAGAGGCGCATGAGTTCCTCAACTACATCATGAAGCCGGAAGTGGCGGCGAAAGCCTCCAACTACGTCTATTATGCCAACGGCAACCTGGCCTCCAAGCCGCTGCTCAATGAGGACGTGATCGGCGACCCCGCCATCTATCCCGACGAGGAGACCATCGGCAGGCTCTATACGACCTCGCCCAAGGATCAGCGCACCCAGCGGCTGATGACCCGGACATGGACCAAGGTCGTCACCGGTCAGTAACCCCAGGCTTCGCCCCCGGTCCTGCAAAGGGCCGGGGGTTTTCACGACAGTGGCGCGTCGAAGGGGATGCGCAAGGTCGCTTCAAGACTATGAATCTCTGCATGGACGCGCTCACCTGAACGAGAAAAACGGAGCGCGGCGTGCATCGGCATTGATCAAGGGGGCAGTTGGTCATGAAATCTCTGGGAAGCATACGGCGCAGTTTCGAACCATGGAATGATCCGGACCAGCGCCCCTATATCGCCTTTGAAAACATCACCAAGAAATTCGGCGATTTCACCGCCGTCAAGGACCTGACGCTGCATATCTTTCAGCGCGAGTTCTTTGCCCTGCTCGGCGGCTCGGGATGCGGCAAGTCGACACTGCTGCGCATGCTGGCCGGCTTCGAGAACCCCACCCACGGCCAGATCCTGCTCGACGGCGAGAACCTCGCAGGCGTTCCGCCCTACCGCCGCCCGGTCAACATGATGTTCCAGTCCTATGCGCTGTTCCCGCATATGAGCGTGGAAAAGAACATCGCCTTCGGCCTCAGGCAGGACGGCATGGCCAAGTCCGAAATCGATGACCGCGTCAACAACATGCTCAAGCTGGTCAAGCTCGAGCAATTCGGCAAGCGCAAGCCGCATCAGCTCTCAGGCGGCCAGCGTCAGCGCGTGGCGCTCGCCCGCTCCATCGCCAAGCGTCCCAAGGTGCTGCTGCTCGACGAGCCGCTCGGCGCGCTCGACAAGAAGCTGCGCGAGGAAACCCAGTTCGAGCTGATGGACCTGCAGCAGGACCTGGGCCTCACCTTCGTCGTCGTCACCCATGACCAGGAAGAGGCCATGACCATGGCCGACCGGATCGCGGTGATGGATCTGGGCCGCATCGTCCAGATCGGAACCCCGGCGGAAATCTATGAAGCGCCGAACTCTGAATTTGTCGCGAGCTTCATCGGCGACATCAATCTGTTCCGCGGGCAAGTCACCGGCCTGAACAACGGCGTGGCCGAGATCGAGACGCCCGACGGCATGGTCATCCGGTCCGAAACCACTGTACCCCTGCAGGTGGGCCAGCAAACGGGCTTCGCCATCAGGCCGGAGAAGCTTCGCGTCTCCCGGGACAAGCCCGGGGACGGGGTCAATGCAGCCTTCGGCGAAGTCTGGGACATAGGCTATCTCGGCGACATGACCGTGTTTCACGTCAAGCTCAAGAGCGGCGCCGTGGTCAAGGCTTCGCTTCTCAACGCCGTCCGCACGGTTGAACACCCGATCGGCTACGATGAAGAGATCTGGGTCTGCTTCGATACCGACAGCGGCATTGTGCTGAGCAGCTGAGGGGACCCGCGATGAAACCTCTCTCCGCCATCTCCCGCCGCCTGGTCATCATCATCCCCTATGCCTGGCTGCTGGTCTTCTTCCTGGTGCCCTTCGGCATCGTCTTCAAGATCTCGCTCTCCGAGCCCGTGATGTCGATGCCGCCCTACGCGCCGACCTTCGACATGGCCGATGGGATTTCCGGCTTCATCGACGGCCTCAAGCAGCTGAGCTTTTCCAACTATCTCTGGCTGACAGAGGATGCGCTCTACATCAACGCCTACATCTCCTCGATCGTCATCGCCTTCATCTCGACGGTACTGACCCTGCTGATCGGCTTTCCGCTGGCCTATGGCATGGCGCGCGCGCCCGCCACGCTGCGACCGACGCTGCTGATGCTGGTGATCCTGCCATTCTGGACCAGCTTCCTGATCCGGGTCTATGCCTGGATCGGCATCCTGAAACCCGAAGGACTGCTCAACCAGTTCCTGATGCTTCTGGGCCTGATCGACGAGCCGCTGATCATCCTCAACACCAACACGGCGGTCTATATTGGCATCGTCTATTCCTACCTGCCGTTCATGGTGCTGCCGATCTATTCGGCGCTCGAGAAGATGGATTACACCCTGATCGAGGCGGCGCAGGATCTGGGCTGTCCGCCGATCACCGCCTTCTGGAAGATCACCTTTCCGCTCGCCATCCCCGGCATCGTCGCGGGCTGCATGCTGGTGTTCATCCCGGCGGTCGGCGAGTTCGTCATTCCGGACCTGCTCGGCGGCTCGCGCACGCTGATGATCGGCAAGACGCTGTGGAGCGAGTTCTTCAACAACCGCGACTGGCCGGTATCCTCGGCCGTGGCGGTGCTGCTGCTCTTGATCCTGGTCGTGCCCATCATGCTGTTCCAGCAGGCGCAGGCCAAAGCCCAGGAGAGTGAACGATGAACCCGAGCTGGTCACGCTTCAACATCGCCTCGGTGGTCTTCGGCTTTGCCTTTCTCTATCTGCCGATCGTGCTCCTGGTGATCTTCTCGTTCAACGAATCCCGTCTGGTCACCGTCTGGACCGGCTTTTCCACCAAATGGTACCGCGAGCTGTTCAACAACCAGGGCCTGATGGATGCGGCCTGGGTGACGGTGAGGGTGGGGATTGTCTCGGCCTCGATCGCCACAGTGCTCGGCACGCTCGCCGCTCTCACGCTCACCCGCTACACGCGCTTCAACGGGCGCATCCTGTTCTCCGGCATGGTCTTTGCGCCGCTGGTGATGCCCGAGGTGATCACCGGCCTGTCGCTGCTCTTGCTGTTCGTGGCGGTGGATTTCGCCCGCGGCTTCTGGACCGTCACGCTGGCGCACATCACCTTCTCCATGTGCTTCGTCGCCGTGGTGGTGCAGTCGCGGCTGATGAGCTTCGACCGCTCTCTGGAAGAGGCGGCCATGGATCTTGGCGCCGGGCCCGTCACCACCTTCACGCAGATCACCCTGCCGGTCATTCTTCCCGCCGTGATCTCGGGATGGATGCTGGCCTTCACGCTGTCGCTCGATGACCTTGTGATCGCCAGCTTCACCTCGGGGCCGGGCGCCACCACGCTGCCGATGAAGATCTACTCCCAGGTGCGGCTTGGCGTGACGCCTGAAATAAACGCGGTCTGTACGCTGCTCATCGCCGCGGTCTCGATCGGCGTCATCATCGCCTCTATCTTGAACAAGAGCCGCGAGGTCCGGCGCCAGCGCGATGAACAGGCGGCGTTTGCCAACACCTGATGCCCAAGCCGAAGCGGAAGCCTTTCAGTTGCGCGGCGGCCGCAGCAAATAGGTGACGAACCAGATCGGCACGATCACCATCGAGCCGAGCACGATGTTGGGGATCGCCCAGGCAGCGCCCTCCTGCAACAGCGTGAACACCCGGTCCGGCGTCAGCCCGAGTTCGGCCAGCAGTTCGGCGGCGGAAAGATTGAGCGCCGAGAGCACCGCGCCGGTGATCAGCGACGCCAGCCCGATCTTCACCAATGCCGATATCACCCGCATCATCAACCGACCCATCCCCTGCCAGGTTCGATTGGCCTGGAGCCGGTTCGAAGCACTGGAACAGACCGAGTGTCGCCAAATCCGCGCAAATGCGCAAGACGGGTGGTTTCACGCGCTTCTGCGGCTCACGGCGTCACCGGCGAGATCACCGGTTGCGGCCAGGAACCGCCGACGAAGAACTTGAGCGGCTCGGGAACGCTGCCTGCTGCGGGCGCAGCCCCGTTGGCGGCCGGTCTGGCCGCGAGAACGCCGGCAATGGCCAGGCTCGAGCGCGAATAGGGGATGACGCCCGACAGCGAAATCATCTGCCGCTCGCCGATCAGCTCGGCCGTCTTCAGGTCGGCTTCGCCGGCGGCGATCGTGGCCTCGAAGCGCGCCGACTGGAACGGAAATCCGTCGCCTTCGCCCAATTGGCCCAGATCGAAGAAGCGTTCGGTCCTGGCGAGCTCGCGGAATTTCTGGATATTCAGCCCCGGCACGACGCCTTTCTCCACGGCCAGGTCGACCTTGCCGGTCAGGTCGGTCAGCGCCGTGGCCCAGGTCGGATAGGGCGATGTCACTTCCATGTCGAGAGATCCCCTGCCGCGCGGCAGGGGACCGGTCAGGCCGATCGCATCGAACAGCCCGCCGACATTGATCCGGCGGGCCGACAATTGCACCTTCACGCCGCCGTCGATTCCCTTTTCCGACAGCGCGATGCGGCCGAGAAAGCTGCCGCCATAGGCGGTGGCGTCGCCGACGTCGAAATTGGCGCGGCCCTGTTCGACGCGCGCCGCCGCGGCCAGATTGGACAGCAGCACGGGTCCGAGGCTCGCCGACTGGGCCGACAGCCTGAGATCGAGCCCGATCTGGTGCAGGAACCGCGTGTCGATGGTCGAGGCGATGTCCTTGCCCGAGGCCGGAAGCGGGGTGAAGGCCTGCAGGAACGATCCGATATCGAGCGAGTTGAACGCCAGCGTGCCCGCCACCAGCGGCGGCGCCTCCTCGCTCAGGGTGACATCCAGCACGCCAATGCCGCGGTTGCGGTCGATCAGCACGATCAGGTCATCGAGCTTGGCCTTCAAGGGCTCGGCGGTGATCTTGGCCGTGAGTTCGAGCGCCCCCAGCGCCTCGCCCGGCTTGATGTCGGCGCGCGACCACTCGAGCGCCCGGCGCACCGACGGGCTCTTGAGCTCCAGCGCGCCCGAGACGAACATCGAGGCGCCGAGACTGGCCGATCCGGCGAAGCTCAGATTCAGCGGCGCGGAGGCTATCTTGAGTTCCACCGGCGCCAGCCGCTTGCCCAGCAGCAGCAGCGGCGCGGAGGTTGACCCGGCAAGCGTCAGTTGCTCGCCGCGAAAGATCGCCACCAGATTGGCCCGGGCGACCGCCGTCGGCGCGGTCCAGGCCAGCGTGCCGTTGATGGCGGTGAGCTTTTCTGCCGGTGCGCCCGGATCGCGGATCCATGTGACCGTGCCGTCCTCTATCGTTACGGTGCCGAGTGCCGCTGAATCGGGAATGCTCGCCGGCACCGGCGGCGTCGTGCCTGACTGGGCGGAAACATCGCGGGCGACGGCGGCTGCGATGCCCTGCGCCAGGTCGCCGGAGGAAGAGGACCAGTTCGAGGTGGAGTCCGGATACACCTCGACATTGAACGAAGGCCGGATCAGCTTGAACTGCGAGAAGCTCGGCGCCCCCAGGACTGCAGAGAACAGGTTGAAATTGGCGACAATGCTGTCGGCGCGCAGGATCGGATCGCCACCGGCAAATGACGACGGCCGGATTTCCACATTGTCGAGCGTGATCGTCGGCGTCGGCCAGAAATCCAGCGAGGGGGCGTTGCCGAGCTCAACCGGATGGCCGGCCCAGGCGCCAATATCGCGCTCGAGGCGGTCGCGTACCACTCCGCTCGACACCGCCAGCGGCAGGGAGGCGAAAATGGCCAGTACGACGGCGAGAACGGCAACGACGCCGATGATCGCCGCGCGTCGCAAGGACCATTGCGCGATAATGAAATTCAAACCCCAACCTCCGAAGCGCTGTCTGGAAGTTCTGGTTAATCCCTGCCGCAAGCGAATGCAATTGCAGAGCGCGCGCGTGTCTCTCCGTGCACCGTTGCCGGCTTCGAGGTCTGTTTGCATGATGGCTTGCCGGTGCTACTAAACCACCGCAGGATTAATGAGGAGCAGACGATGACCGACACACCGCTTTGGCGCCCGGACCCGCAAGCATTGGAGCACAGCCCCTGGATGGCGTTTGCCGGTTTCGCCGGTGAACGGGCGGGGCTTTCGCTGTCCGATCCGCTGGCGCTGCATCAGTGGTCGGTCACCGATCGCGAAGGCTTCTGGTCGGCTGTGTGGGATTTCTGCGGCGTGCGTGGCGTCAAGGGCGACCGCATCATCGCCAATGGCGACGCCATGCCGGGTGCGCGGTTCTTTCCCGATGCGGCGCTGAATTTCGCCGAGAATCTTCTCAGCCGCACCGGCGCAGAGCCCGCGCTGCTGTTCCGGGCGGAGGACAAGCTGCGCCGCGAGATGAGCTGGGACGAGCTGTCAGCGCTGGTTTCGCGCCTGCAACAGGCGTTCCGTTCGCATGGCGTCGTCAAGGGCGACCGCATCGCGGCGATGATGCCGAACATGCCCGAAACCATCGCCTGCATGCTGGCTTGCGCCTCGATCGGGGCGATCTGGTCGTCCTGCTCGCCCGATTTCGGCGTCCAGGGCGTGCTCGACCGGTTTGGCCAGATCGAGCCCAAACTGTTCATCGCCTGCGACGGCTACTGGTACAACGGCAAGCGCCAGGACGTGACCGCCAAGCTCGCCGGGATTTCCGCGTCGCTCAAGCCCAAGGCAACCGTGATCGTGCCCCTGGTCGATGACGCCGAGGCCGTCGCCGGCGCGGTTGCGGGCGCCGCAACGCTTGCGGCCTTCATCGAAGGCCATCCCGCCAAGGCGGTCGACTTCGAGCCGCTGCCGTTTTCGCATCCGCTCTACATCCTGTTTTCCTCCGGCACCACCGGCATTCCCAAATGCATCGTCCATTCCGCCGGCGGCACATTGCTGCAGCATCTCAAGGAGCACCGCCTCCATTGCGGGCTCGAGCCCGGAGAGCGCCTGTTCTATTTCACCACCTGCGGCTGGATGATGTGGAACTGGCTGGTCTCGGGGCTCGCCGTCGGCGCCACGCTCTGCCTCTATGACGGCTCGCCGTTTCATCCCGACGGCAATGTGATCTTCGATTACGCGGCCGAGGAGAAATTTGCGGTGCTGGGAACCTCGGCCAAGTTCATCGACGCCGTCCGCAAGGCGGGGCTTGAGCCGGCCAGGACCCATGACCTGTCGTCTCTCAGGCTGATGACCTCGACAGGCTCGCCGCTGTCGCCGGAAGGCTTCACCTTCGTCTATGAAAGCATCAAGCCCGATGTGCACCTGGCCTCGATTTCCGGCGGCACCGACATCGTCTCCTGTTTCGTGCTGGGCATTCCGGCGCTGCCGGTCTGGCGCGGCGAGATCCAGGGGCCGGGCCTCGGCATGGCCGTCGATGTCTGGGACGAGGATGGCCAGCCGATCAGGGGCGCAAAGGGCGAACTGGTCTGCACCAAGCCGTTCCCGGCAATGCCGATCGGCTTCTGGAACGATCCCGATGACGCGAAATACCGCGCCGCCTATTTCAACCGCTTCGACACCGTCTGGACCCATGGCGATTTCGCCGAATGGACGCCGCATCACGGCATCATCATCCACGGCCGCTCCGACGCCACGCTCAATCCCGGCGGCGTGCGCATCGGCACGGCGGAGATCTACAACCAGGTCGAACAGATGGAGGAAGTGCTTGAGGCCATCTGCATCGGCCAGGACTGGGATGAGGATGTCCGCGTCGTGCTGTTCGTCCGGCTTGCCGAAGGCGTCACGCTTGACGAGGATCTCCAGTCGAGAATCCGCACAAAGATCCGCACCGGCGCCTCGCCCCGGCATGTGCCCGCGAAGATCATCGCGGTCGCCGACATTCCCCGCACCAAATCCGGCAAGATCGTCGAACTCGCAGTCCGCGACGTCGTCCACGGCCGGCCGGTCAAGAACCAGGAGGCGCTCGCCAATCCGGAAGCGCTGGATCTGTACAGGGACCTGGCTGAGCTGAAGAGCTGAGCAAGCGCCGGCGGCTCACTTCCGTGTCATTGCGGGGTCAGGATCTCGGTGCCGGCGCCGGACAGGCCGTCAATGGTCCAGACGCCTTCCAGCGAGCCGTCGTCCATCACCTCGTAGACCACGAGCCCGACTCCGCCGGTCTCGAACACATAGCCAGCGGCAAAGGCGTTGCCGTAGAGCATGCAGATGCCGGTCGATTCACTGCCCGTGCTCCAGTGGATGTGGCAGGTCGTGTCCGAACTGGGCTCGATCCGCGCGGTGCCGCCGTAGCTGCTCCCGTCGAGATTGGTGCCTTCGACCGTGTAGGTGCCGGCGGCCACGTCCGCCTGCGCCACGCTCGCCATGCCCAGCGTCGCCGCCAGACAGATCCAGACCAGTTTTCCCATGTGCCTCACCCTGTTGAGCCCGCGCCGGACAGTCCGGCGGACAGAGCGAGGATCCGCCCGCGCGAAATCCCTGTCAATCAGCCGCACTGGCTCGCCTGCGGAATATTTTGCGCAAGCGCCACACGATCCGCCCGCGTCCGGTACCGATCACGACTTGGCACGCGACAATCGGGTGCCGGCCCAGCGCCTTCCTGCATCCGCGGCGACGGTGCGCAGGATATCAGGCCATCTTCATTCGAACAGAAGGACGGTTACACCAAGCCGTGCTGGGTCGCCCCGATGGTGATGGCGGCGAAGAAACAGGCGGAGGCCGCGATGACAAATCCGTGCCAGATGGCGTTGGAGAACTTCATCGTCTTGGCCGCGTAGAAGACCACGCCCACGGTGTAAAGCAACCCGCCGGCGGCGATGAAACCGAACGGCACTTCCGACCAGGATGTCCAGAGCAGGATGATGCTCATCCAGCCCATGACCAGATAAAGCGCCGGGCCCATGCGGCCCGGTGTGCTCCAGAACAACAGCTTGAGCGTGATGCCGATGAGCGCCAAAGCCCAGACAATGCCAAGGATGACATAGGCCAGGCCGCTGCCGATCATCACCACCAGCGGCGTGTAGGTCCCGGCGATCTTTAGATAAATCGCCGCATGATCGATCCGCCGCAAGGCAGGCCGGAGGCTTTTCCAGGGTGTCATGTGATAAAATGCGGACGCCGCGAAGGTGGCAATCAGCGTGATCGCGTAGATGGCGATTGCCGTCATTTCCCAGGGCGAGGCGACCCGGCTGGACCAGATGAGCAAAAGCATGGAACCGGAGATGGCGCCAATCAATCCGATCGCGTGCATGCTCCCGTCGGCAACGCGTTCCGAGCGTGAATAGTCCGGGTACATTCTTATCTCCAAACCTCGTATCGACACCAGATTGTCGCCGCACAGGCGGCGAAGCCTGAGCAAGACGCTACCGAATATCCTTCCGCCCGTCGAGTTGGGCAGGCCGCGGCTTGAAACCGTCTCCCCCCATTCAATCCACAGCGCGCTGCAATGCCTTGATTTAGTGCATGCACATGGTTGTTCAACTGGGTCCATTTGACGCGACCCGCAGGAGGCGCTTCGACCCATCCCGCCCCGCCATGGTTAATCAAACCTGACCCGCGAATTTAACCAATCCCTGTGGTACAGGGATCACCCCTAAAATCTTAGACAAAAATGCAAGGTCCCGGTAACAGTTTTGACGCAAAGCTTGCACCAACGTTTGGATAGCTCTGCTCTTCACACTGTTGGCCAGCACAAATTCAAGATTTTGCGGGGACCCTCTGTGGTCCCCGCTTTTTTTGCGGTGACGGCAGGCCTGAGGTTGGCGTCGCTGTCTCAGTCGGCCAGCACCCGCTGCGGCGGAAAGGCGATGGAGACGAGCGTTCCTTCGCTCGGCGTCGAGACGATGTCGAACTGGGCCCGGTTGGCCTCCACCATCGCCTTGGTCAGCGGCAGGCCGAGCCCGGTTCCCTCGCCGCGCTGGCGCGGTCCGGGACCGACCTGGCCGAACGGCTTCATCGCCTGCTCGAGTTCCTTGCGGCTCATGCCGATGCCGGTGTCGCGGATGCGGATGACCACGTTGCCGGTGGGCTCGTAGGAGGTGGAAACGACGATCTGTCCGCCCGACGGTGTGAAGCGGATGGCGTTGGACAGAAGGTTGAGCGCGATCTGCTTGATCGAGCGCCGGTCTGCGACCACTTCCGGCACGCTGGCCGACAGGCTGGTGCGGATGATCACCCGCTGGCTGTTGGCCATCGGCTGCAGCAGCGACACGCTTTCGGCCAGATGGTCGTTGAGCGAGACGGCGACGAATTCCATCTGCTCCTGGCCGGCCTCGATCTTGGAGATGTCGAGCAGGTCGTTGACGATGTCGAGCACATGCTTGCCCGAATTGCCGATGTCGTGGGCATATTCGAGATAGCGCGGGCTGCCGATCGGGCCGAAGCGCTCCTCCACCATCATCTCGGAGAATCCGATGATGGCGTTGAGCGGCGTGCGGATCTCGTGACTGACCCGGGCGAGGAAGTCCGACTTGTGCGAGTTGGCGGTCTCGGCCGCGCGCTTGGCGGTGCGCAGCTCCTCTTCGGTCCGCTTCCACTGGGTGATGTCGCGCAGCACCGCGCAAAACCCGTTCGAGCCCGACAGCCGGCCGATGGTCATGAACAGCGGCAGGAAGCCGCCGGAGGCCTCGCGGCCGATCACTTCGCGCCCGTCATTGAGCACGCTGGAGACGCCGTGATCGGCGAGGCCGGAGACATAGTCCATCACCGCGCGTTGGCTCTCATGGGCAAACAGCATGGCGAAGGGCTGGCCCTGGGTTTCGCTCTCATTGTAGTTGAACAGCGCGCAGGCCGATCCGTTCATCGAGCGGATGGTGCCGTCATTGTCGAGGATGACGACGCCGTCGGTGGCGGTCTCCAGGATCGAGCGCAGCTCCTGCGCTTCGATCTTGAGCGCCGCAGACAGATCCGGCGCGGCCTCGGGCGCATCGCTTCCTGGCGCATCGGGTTCAGCCGCGCTGGTCTCCGCCAGGGCTTCCGCTTCGACCGGCGTGATCGCGTCCGCATCCATCCTGGAAAACTCGGCCTTGATCGGCGAGAGCGCCAGAAGCAGAGCCTGGCCATCGCCCCAATTGACCGACCTGAGCCGGGCCGTAACCCTGCTGGCGCCGCCATCGCCGCGGCGCACGATCATGCCGCCATCGCCGGCGGTCTCGTCATCCGAGCGGTCGAGCAGGTGATCGAGCCCGCCGCATTCGGCAAGCTCGCCAAGGGACGCATACCCGGTGAGTTCAAAGAACTCGGCATTGGCATGGATCAGTTCATCGCCCGCATGCACCAGCAGCGCTGCGGGGATGGCGTCGACCAGGCCGGCATCGAGGCCTGGCTGCATCACCTGCCTTGCAGGCAGAGCGAAGGCGGAAGGCAGGGGCTCGACCGCCGTCGGCTCGATCCATTCGACCTCCGGGGAGGGGCTTTCCCCCAGGTCTTCCACCGGCGCGCCGGCGTGAGTGTCCGCATCGATTGCGCTTTCGCCGCCCGCAGCCGATGCAGGGATTTCGTCTCCCGCCCCGGTCTCGGCAGCGTCCGGCGAGTCTCCCGCCTCTTGCGCCGTCCCGGCGTCGAAATCGATCTCGATGTCACCCGCGCCCGGCTGCCCGTCCTGGGCGGTCGACTGGCGCCTTCCGAAGGAGGGTCGGTCTTCCTGCTGGTCCGGAGCGGTCGACTGGCCGGCATCCGCCGTGTCCGCGCCGGCTGCCGATGATTCGTTCAACCGCACGCCGATTTCCCGGAAAGCCGCCTGTTCGCCCGGCGACAGGCCGTCGCGCGACCGCGTTCTGCGTGCTTCGAGATCAATGATCTTGTCGGAGTCGCGGCGCATCGGCGTTTCGACCATCCGGATCGCCGGCCGCTCGCCGCGGAACGGATCCTCGTCGGCCTCGGTGAGATCGGCGGTTTCCGAAGTCTCGTCGCTGCCGGCTTCGTCCGCTCCATGGCCGGGGGCGTCGCCGGGCTCGTTCCCGGCGCGGTCCATCAGCGAGAGCTCCTCGATATCCCGTTCAAGATTTTGCATCTCGAGATCGGCTTCGTCTTCGGCGCTCATGCCGGCATCGCCGGGCTGGCCGGACGTGTCCGCCCGCTGCGTGTCATCGGGTTCGGCGTGGTCTTCCTCAGGCGTCGTGTTCACCGTGCGCAGCCGCGCGCCCGGCACCAAGGCCAGGCCCAGCTCTTCGGGATCCTGCCGGGTTTCCCCGAGCCTCACAATTCCGAAGCCCCGGAACCCGTCGAACTGGCGGTCGCGGGTGTAGGTCGGAAGCGCCGCCAGGTCCACGGGCGTGACCAGCGTAGTACCCTGGATCGGCCAGTAAACCGTCTTGCCCGACCAGGTGTCGCGCCGGTTCAGCAGTTCCGAGATGACATGATCGGGATCGAGATTGAACACCCGCGCCAGGTCCGGAAAGCTGCGGCCGACAATGTCGGCGGACTGCGGCCCGACGGCGGCGGCGAACTCGGGCGAGACGTCGCTGAACTTGCCGTCGCGGTTGATCTTCCAGACAAACCGCGCGGGCTTGCTGTTGGGGTCAAAGCGGAATTCCGGTGCCGCAGCGGCTGGCGCGTCTTCAGCGGCGGACGGGGCGGTGTCGCCGGTTGGCGCCGGGCGATCCGGGCCGCTCGTGTCCGCAGGCCGATAGGGTTCGTCCGCGTCCGCAGGTCGGGAAAGCTCGGCCGGTTCATCCGCCGGGGCGGCCAGGTCCATCTCGCCGGGTTCCTCGGCGTCTGCCGGACCGGTCTCGAGATCAGGCTCGCGGTCGGTCTCGGGACCGGTCTCGTTGTCGGTGGCGTCGGTGAGGCCGGTGTCGAGTTCGTGCGGATCGGCGAAGGGCAGCACGTCGTCGGCACGCTCTTCGTCGGCGCGCAGCTTTGCCAGGCGGGCGTTGAGCTCATCGCGGATGCGGCTGGTATCGAAACTCATGGGCCGATAGGCGGCCTTTGTGGCGGGCCCGGCGTCTGCAAGGGCTTCCGGTTCATCCTCATGGTCGGAGACCGCGGCGCCACCGTGGTGATCGGCGGCGTCGGACTCGAGCGCCGTTTCGTCGCGCGAGTCATCGCTGCCCGGTGCAGCGTCCATGCTCCCGGGCCCGGCCTGGTCACCCTCGTCGCGCGCGGTGTCGGTCTGTGCGTCCTGGCTCTCGTCCGTGTCATCCTCGGGTCCGGTGTCTGTCCCGGCAGGCGTTTCGGCTCCAGCTTCGCTGGTCTGGGCGTCGTCCCGCGGATAGACCGCGTCGGAAACTTCCCCGGTTCCGGCCTCCTGGTCATCCGGCGAGGCCGGTTCCACGGCAAACAGCAGATGCAGCGCCGGATCGTCCGCAAGGCGGCCGATGGCGGTCGGCACCGGGCCGTTCAAGGCCTCGCTCATGCGCTTGACCAGGCGGTCGCTCTCGTCCGCCACATCCGCGATCATCCGTGTGATGTCGCCTGGGGCAAGGCCGATCGCGTCAAAGGTGCTGGAGGCGGCCAGCACCCTTCCGTCGCTGTCGAGCACCGCGACATGGGTGCCGGTTCCCTCGAAACCGGAAATGATCTGGCGGGCGCGGGCGCCCGGCGCCAGGATCTGGCCAGCCTGGCTGCTGACCAGCAGAAGCGCCCGGGCGCCGTCGGGCAGGGTGATGTCTTCCAGGCTTGCCGGGGTCATCGACCGGGAAAACCCCGACGACAGCCGCATCATGAACGCCTGCGGCCTGCCGGTGCGGCGCAAGCCGCTGAGCGCGCTTTCGATCTGCCGCCGGGTCGCAACCTGGCCCGCAAGGCCTTCATCCAGGGCATCATAGATATTGCTGAACCCGAACAGATGGGCGGCCGCGCCATTGGCCCACAGCAATTCACCGAGGTCCGCGCTCAGCACCGCCACCGCGTCGCCCCTGGCAAAGCGGTCGCGGACCGAGGCATGAACGGCCAGATCTATGAACGGGTAGTGATGCGCCTGCATGGGCTGAATTCCAGTTTCGGCCAGATTTGCCCATCGTAAGGGCGTATTAAGGTTTAATTAATAGCTTTCACGCGGTCACCGGTCCAGCAAAGCACGGTGCCGCAGGGGCAATTTGTGAAGAAAAGGTTAACGCATGGTGCGTTGCACAAATTATATTGCAATGCACCATATGCTGTGCTATGGTCCTTTTGAAATTGAAACGGGGCCGCGAAAGGTCTCAAGAAACTTCAAGGAGAAGTGACATGGCGACCAAGAAAACCGCAACCGCAGACGTCTTTGAATTCCCGGCATTTGACATGACCAAGATGGCCGATGGCTACCGCGAAATGGCTGACAAGTCCGTCAACCAGACCAAGGAAAACTATGCCAAGGTCAAGACCGCTGCCGAAGACGCCACCAAGGCGATCGAGACAACGCTCGAAACCGCCCAGGCCGGCACGGTCGAACTGAGCCTCAAGGCCATCGACGCCGCCCGCGGCAATGTCGAGCACTCGCTGTCGCACATGGAAGCCCTGCTCGGCGTCAAGTCTGTCGCCCAGATGATCGAACTTCAGACCAGCTTCTTCCGCAAGCAGGCTGAAATGATGGTCGACCAGGCCAAGATCATGCAGGAAGCCGCAAAGAAGGTGGCTGAGGACGTGTCCAAGCCGACCAAGACCATTGCCGAAAAGGCCATGAACGAAATCAAGGTTGCCTGATTTCGTTGCAGCAATGACGTGCGAAGGCCGGACCCAGTGTCCGGCCTTTTGCGTTGTAGGCGTCTAAGCTCCCGAAATCATCAAAACCGGCCTGACGCCTCTTGCAAAAACGCCGTGCTCCCCGTATGTCAGCGGCAAGATGACGGCTTGGACAGGGTCCTTGCAGTCTTTCGTGCGGTTGTAGCTCAGTTGGTTAGAGCGCCGGATTGTGGATCCGGAGGTCGGTGGTTCAAGCCCACCCAACCGTACCATTTCCCTTCAGAGCATTGACGCCAAAGCGAGCCTTCCGGCCTGCGCTCAGGTTTGCCTTCAGTTCGTTCAGAACGCCTTGAAGGTCAGGATCGTGTGCGTCCGCTCGATGCCGGGAATGGTGTGCACCTTGTCGGCGATGAAGCGGCCGATATCGACGTCATCCTCGATGTAGAATTTTGCCATCAGGTCGAACTGGCCGCTGACCGAGTAGATCTCGGACGCGATCTCGCGGTTGGCGATTTCCTCGGCGACCGCATAGGCCTGTCCGAGCTTGCATTGAAACTCCACGAAAAAACACTGCATCGCCGGTCTCCTTATGTCCCTGGGCTGGCTTTGGCTGCTTCTGCATAAGCATGGCATGCGCCTCCTTGGAACCATGCCCGCGGCCTGGGCGCAAGGGACAATGCCGGCGGAAGTACTTTAAGCTTAAAAAAACACTGGAATTCTTTTTTGCGGCTGTTAAGCTCTCGTCCAACGGCCCAATAGAGGGCCTGCCGGGGATAATGTTGTATTGAACGGACCGAAACAAGGCCGGATATGCATCAAACACAGAGAGGAAGTTCAATGAACAAACTGCTTTTGGGACTGACGACTGCCGTATCGCTGATTGCCAGCGCTGCGGTTTCATCTGCCGAGCCTGTCAAGGTCGGCATGATCACCACCCTGTCGGGTGGCGGCGCATCGCTCGGCATCGATACCCGCGATGGCTTCCTTCTGGCGGTCAAGCAATCCGGCAACAAGGACATGGAAGTCATTGTCGAGGATGACGCCCAGAAGCCGGACCTGGCGGTGCAACTGGCCGACAAGCTGGTTCAGTCCGACAAGGTCGACGTTCTCACCGGCATCGTCTGGTCCAACCTCGCCATGGCTGTTGTGCCGTCGGCGGTGGCCCAGGGCAAGTTCTATCTCTCCACCAATGCCGCTCCGTCGGCCCTGGCTGGTGCGGGCTGCAACCCCAACTATTTCTCGGTCTCCTATCAGAACGACAATCTTCATGAAGCCGCAGGCGAATATGCCAACACCGCGGGCATGAAGAATGTGTTCATCATGGCGCCGAACTATCCGGCCGGCAAGGATTCGCTGGCCGGCTTCAAGCGCTTCTACAAGGGCGAGGTTGCCAACGAGGTCTACACCGAATTGGGCGCCACGGACTATGCCAACGAGATCGCCCAGATCCGTGCTTCCGGCGCCGATGGCGTCTTCTTCTTCCTGCCCGGCGGCATGGGCATCTCCTTCATGAAGCAGTATGCGGGCGCCGCCGTCGATGTGCCGCTGATCGGTCCCGCCTTCTCCTTCGATCAGAACATCCTGCAGGCCGTCGGCGACGCAGCGCTCGGCGTCAAGAACACCTCGACCTGGTCGAAGGATCTCGACAACCAGGCCAACAAGGATTTTGTTGCTGCCTATCAGGCCGAATACAACCGCCTGCCGTCGATCTACGCCGCGCAGGGCTATGACACCGCCAACCTGCTGATCTCGGCCATGGGCACTGCCGCCGTCACCGATCAGGATGCGTTCCGCAAGGCGCTGGAATCGGCCGACTTCAAGTCGGTTCGCGGCAAGTTCAGCTTCGGCCCCAACCATCACCCGATCCAGGACATCCATGTCCGCGAAGTGATCAAGGAGGGTGACATCTACACCAACAAGCTGGTGGGCACCGCGCTCACCGACCGCGCCGACGCCTACGCGGCCGATTGCAAGATGTAATCAGCTCCCGATCCCGGGCGGACACTCCGCCCGGGCCTTTTCCCCGTGCTGACGCGAGCCCGGCAGACAATGACCGTCGCCCTTTTCCTGGAACAAATTCTCAACGGTCTGCAGCTCGGCGTCATGCTGTTCCTGATGGCCGCCGGCCTGACGCTGATTTTCGGCGTCATGGGCCTGATCAATCTCGCCCATGGCTCGCTGTTCATGCTTGGCGGCTTCGTCTGCGCCGCGGTCGCCGCCTGGAGCGGCTCGTTCTGGCTCGGGCTGATCGCCAGCCTCGCCGCCGCCGCCGCCATGGGTGCGCTGGTCGAGATCGTGGTGATCCGCAGGCTCTATGACCGCGATCACCTTGACCAGGTGCTGGCGACCTTCGCGCTGGTGCTGATGTTTTCCGAAGGCGTACGCTTCGTCTTCGGCTCCTTTCCGCTCTATCTCGATCCTCCGGCGTTTCTCGCCGGTGCGGTGATCCTGCCCGGCGGCTTGCCCTATCCGGCCTACCGGCTGGCGATCATCGTCGCCGGACTGCTCGTCGCCATCGGCCTCGGTCTGCTGATCAGCCGCACGCGGCTCGGCATGCAGATCCGCGCCGGTGAATCCGACCGCGAAATGATTGCCGCGCTCGGCGTCGATATCCGCTTTCTCTACACCGTGGTTTTCGCGCTTGGGGCAGCGCTTGCGGGCCTGGCCGGGGCCATGGTCGGCGCCATCCAGTCGGTGCAGATCGGCATGGGCGAGCCCGTGCTCATCCTCGCCTTCGTCGTCATCGTCATCGGGGGCATCGGCTCGATCCGCGGCGCGCTCGTGGCTGCGCTCATCGTCGGGCTGGTCGACACCATGGGCCGCTTCCTGCTGCCCTCGCTTCTGTCCACCGTCATGGAGGCTTCCGATGCTGCCGGCGTCGGTTCGGCCATCGCCTCGATGCTGATCTATCTCTTGATGGCCGCAGTTCTGGTGTTCAAGCCCAGAGGATTGTTCCCAGCCAATGCGTGAACTGGTCACCGAAAACCGTCTCAACATCGTGCTGGCGCTGGTCCTGCTTGCCGGGCCGCTGGTGGCGCATTATGCCGACGAGCCGTTCCTGGTCACGCTCGCCACCCGCGCGACCATCCTGGCGCTCGCAGGCGTCGGCCTCAACATCGCGCTCGGGCTCGGCGGCCTGGTCTCCTTCGGCCATGCCGCCTTCTTTGGCATCGGCGGCTACGCCGTGGGCATTCTTGCCAGCCATCACCAGACTTACGAACCGCTGATGACCGTCCCCTTCGTTCTCAACGGCACCAACCAGATGCTGGTTCTGTGGCTTGTGGCGGTGCTGGCGAGCGGCCTGGCGGCGCTGGTGATCGGCGCGCTCAGCCTCAGGACCTCGGGCGTCTATTTCATCATGATCACGCTGGCCTTCGCCCAGATGCTCTACTATTTCGCCATCTCCTGGCCCGCCTATGGCGGCGAGGACGGCTTGTCGATCTATGTCCGCAACGCATTCCCCGGCATCAACACGCTGAGGCCACTCGATTTCTTTCTGCTTTGTTATGGCGTGCTGATCCTGGTCCTGCTCGCCCAGTGGCGCATGACCGGCGCACGCTTCGGCATCGCCCTGCAGGCGGTCCGGCAGAACGAGGGGCGGGTCGCAGCACTCGGGCTTTCGCCCTACCGGATCAAGCTCGCGGCCTTCGTGATCTCGGGCATGGTCACCGGGCTTGCCGGTGCGCTCTATGCCGATCTCAACCGCTTCGTCAGTCCCTCAATGATGTCCTGGCACCTCTCGGGGGAGATCATGGTTTTCATCATTCTGGGCGGTGTCGCCAGGCTGTTCGGCCCGGTGGTCGGCGCCTGCCTGTTTGTGCTGTTCGAGCATGTGTTCGGCAGCTTCACCAATCACTGGCAGTTCTTCCTGGGCGCGGCGCTGCTGGGCGTGGTGCTGTTTGCCCGGGGCGGCTTCATCGGCCTGGTGGCGGGGAGGACGCGCCATGAATGAACCGGTGCTTGAACTCGCGGGCCTGACCAAGTCCTTTGGCGCCCTGAAGGTCACCGACGGCGTCGATCTCGATCTGCGCCCCGGCGAGATCCATGCCCTGATCGGTCCCAACGGCGCCGGCAAATCGAGCCTGATCAAGCTCGTCGCGGGCGAACTCTCCGCCGACGCCGGCTCGATCCGCTTCAATGGCTGCGACATCGACGAGTTCGACCAGATTGCCCGCGCCCGCCTCGGTCTCACCCGGACTTTCCAGGTGTCTTCTCTCATTCCGGAATTTAGCGCCCGCGGCAATGTCATGCTCGCAGCCCAAGCCCGCCACCGCTCGGTGTTCGGCTTCTTCCGGCAGGCGAGCGCCGACAGGCAGTTGACCGGCGAAGCCATGCAGGCGCTGGAGCGCGTTGGGCTCGCCGATCGCGCTGGCGTCCGGGTGAGTGAACTGTCCCACGGCGAGAAGCGTCTGTTGGAGATTGCCATGGCGCTTGCCATGCAGCCGCGCATCTTCCTGATGGATGAGCCGATGGCCGGTCTTGGCCAGGAAGGCTCAAGCCGGTTGATCGGCTTTCTCGACAAGCTCCGCAAGGAAGCGCCGATCCTGCTGATTGAACATGACATGGACGCCGTGTTTCAACTCGCCGACCGCATCTCGGTGCTGGTGGCCGGGCGCGTCATCGCCCGCGGCAAGGCCGCCGAGATCCGCGCCCATCCGGAAGTCCGCGCCGCCTATCTCGGGGAGGACGAGGCATGAGCCTGTTGCAAGTGAGCCGCCTCGAAGCATTCTACGGCGCGTCGCAGGCGCTGTTCGGCGTCGATCTGGAAATCGCCCAGGGCGAACTGGTGGCGCTGATGGGCCGCAACGGCATGGGCAAGACCACCACCGTGCGCGCCATCACGCGCATGCTGAAAACCACGCGCGGCGAGATCCGCTTTGACGGCCAGGATCTGTCGGTGCTGCCGTCGTTCCGCGCCGCACGGCTTGGCATCGGTCTCGCGCCGGAGGGCAGGCGCTGTTTTGCGAGTCTCACGGTTGCGGAAAACCTGATGGCCTCGGCGCGGTCCGGACCCTGGACCCTGGAGAAGGCAACGGAGCTGTTTCCGCGTCTGGGGGAACGGCTGAGTCAGCCTGCGGCGACGCTTTCGGGCGGCGAACAGCAGATGCTGGCGATCGCCCGGGCGTTGCTGACCAATCCGCGGCTGCTCATTCTCGACGAGGCGACCGAGGGGCTCGCGCCGGTGGTCCGCCACGAGATCTGGGCGGCGATTGCGCTTCTCAAGCAGCGCGGTCAATCGATCCTGGTGATCGACAAGGCCTTTTCCGAACTGCGCGCGGTGGCCGACCGCTGCGTCATCCTCGCCCGCGGCGAAAGCGTGTGGACCGGTACGCCGGCCGGCCTCACCCGCGAGATCGAAACCGAGTTTCTGGGCGTCTGACGCCGACGCGGGTTGCCGCTACTCCGCCGCTTCCCGTGACACGACCAGAATTGGCGGCCTTGGCCCGGCCTGGCCTTCGAGGTCGGACAGGCGCTGGCGCAACGCGGCGATCTCCCCGGCATTTGCGCCGATCGCTGCGGTCATCGCCTCGGGCTCCAAGGTCTCGGGTTCTTCCTCGCTGGGGCCGATGAAGCGGCCGAAGATCCAGCTCAAAAGCCGCGACAGATCGTCCATGATCAGGAAGAAGGACGGCACCACGACAAGGCTGAGCACGGTCGAGACGATGATGCCGCCGATCACCGCGATCGCCATAGGCGCGCGGAACGAGCCGCCTTCGCCGACGCCGAGCGCGCTCGGCAGCATGCCCGCAGACATCGCGATCGAAGTCATCACGATCGGCCGCGCGCGTTTCTGACCGGCCTCGACCATGGCCTCGACGCGGTCGCGTCCCGAGCGGATCAGCTCGACGGCGAAATCCACCAGCAGGATGGCGTTCTTGGTGACGATCCCCATCAGCATCAGGATGCCGATCAGCACCGGCATGGACAGCGCGTTGTTGGTCAGGATCAGGCCGGCCGCCACGCCGCCAATGGCGAGCGGCAGCGAGAACAGGATGGTGAACGGCTGGATCACGTCCTTGAACAGTAGGATCAGCACGGTCAGCACCAGCAGAAGCCCCATCAGCATGGCGTTGAGGAAGCTGTCCATCAACTCGTTCTGGACCTCGGCATCGCCCGATTCGAGCACCTGCACGCCGGCGGGCAATTCGGTCGAGCTGACGACGGCGTTGAACCGGTCCTTGGCGGTGTCGAGCGCCACGCCGATCGGAAGGCTTGCGCCGATGGTGGCCTGACGCTCGCGGTTGAAGCGGTTGATGGTGGAGGGGCCCTGGGTGATGAAGACGTCGGCCACGGTCTTGAGCGGCACCACGGCGCCTTGCGCGGTCTGAATGCGCAGGTTTCCGATCCGGTCGATATCGGTCCGGTACACCGGATCGATCTGCACCCGGATCGGGATCTGGCGGTTGTCGAGCGAGATCTTGGCGAGTGCCGCATCGACGTCGCCGATGGTGGCGACCCGAACGGTTTCGGCAATCTGCGCCGTTGTCACGCCAAGCCGCGCGGCCTCGTCGAGCCGGGGGCGGATCTGCACCTCGGGACGGGGCAGGGAGCCCGACACGCTGACGCTCGACAGCACGGTTTCGGCCTTCAGCTTCGGCTCGAGGATCGCCACCGCGCGGTCAATGGCCGCGTCATCGGTGGAGATGACGTTGTAGCTCAGGTCCCGCTCGCCTCGGTCATTGAGCTTGTAGGCGCGGATGTCGGGAATGGCGGTCAGCTTGTCGAAGATCTCGGCCTCGATTTCACCCTGCGTGCGAACCCGGCCCAGGACCTCCATGCGCGGCAGCGAATCCGAGACGAAGGGAACCGCGCCGACCAGGCCGTTGACAACCTTCTTGAGGATCGAGTGCTCGATTTTTTCGAGCATGACCGAAACCGAGGCGCGGCGGATGTCGAGTTCGCCCTTGGGCGAGGTGCCGCCCAGGATGAAGACGCTTTCCACGCCCTCGACGTCCTCGATGATGGCTTGCATGGCTTGCGTCGTGGAGTCGGTGTCGCTGAGCGTCGATCCCGGTGGAAGCTCGACGCTGATCGAGACGCGCGAGACGTCTTCCGGCGGCAGGAACGAGCCCGGCACCTGGGCCATGAAATAGACCGCGACCAGCAGCGAGCCGATGGCGGCAAGCAGCGTGGTGTAGCGCCAGCGCAGCGTCCTGGTGATGAACCAGGTGTAGCCGCGCATGACCCGACCGCCGCCCTCAGCCTCTTCATGGGCGTCGCTGTCGTGCATCAGATAGGCGGCCATCATCGGCGTGATCAATCGCGCGACCAGGAGCGAGAACATCACCGCCACGGCCACGGTCATGCCGAACTGGATGAAATATTGCCCCGGAATGCCCGGCATGAACGACACCGGCACGAACACCGCAATGATGGTGAAGGTGGTGGCGATCACCGCCAGCCCGATTTCGTCGGCCGCCTCTACCGCGGCCCGATAAGGCGTCTTGCCCATGCGGATATGGCGCGAGATGTTCTCCACCTCGACGATCGCGTCATCGACCAGGATGCCGGTCGCAAGCGTGATGGCGAGCAGGCTCACCAGGTTGAGCGAAAAGCCGAGCAGTTCCATCACATAGAAGGTCGGAATCGCCGACAGCGGCAGCGCGACGGCGGCAATCAGGGTTGCGCGCCAGTTCCTCAGGAACAGGAACACCACCAGAACCGCGAGCAATGCGCCTTCGACCAGCGTGTGCAGCGCCGATTCATAGTTGCCGTAGGTGTAAAACACGGTGTCGTCGACAGGTATCAGTTCGACATTCGGGTAGTCTGCCCGGATCTCGTCCAGCGCCTCGGTCACCACTTCGGACACGGATATTTCGCTGGCGCCCTTGGAGCGGAATACCGCGAAGGCAACGACCTGGTCGCCATTGAAGCGCCCGAAGGATCGCAACTCCTCATAGGTGTCGTGGATGGCCCCCAGATCGCTCAGCCGGACAAAGCGTCCGTTGGGCAGCGCGATGGTGGTCTTGGCCAGCTCCCGGGCGTCCTCGGCGTCGCCAAGCGTCCGGATGGCTTGTTCGCGGTTGCCGATCTCGCCGCGTCCGCCGCCGAGATTGGCGTTGGTTGCCCTGATCTGCTGGTTCACATTGGCGGCGGTGATGCCATAGGAATCAAGCCGCGCCGGATCGAGCTCGATGCGGATTTCCCTGTCGGCGCCGCCATAGCGGTCGACCTTTCCGACCCCGGCCTGGCCCTGCAGCGCCCGCTTGACGGTGTCGTCGACAAACCACGAGGCTTCCTCCAGCGTCATGTCGGGCGCGTTGACCGCAAAGGTCATGATCGCCTGGCCTTCGACATCGACGCGGGTGACAATGGGTTCCTCCACCGCTGCCGGCAGGTCGCCGCGCACCCGGTCAATGGCGTCCTTGACGTCCTGGACCGCCTGGTCGGTGGGAACTTCCATGCGGAAGATCACGGTGGTGGTGGAGATGCTGTCGGACACGGTGGAGGAAATGTCATCGACGCCGGTGATGCCCGCCACCGCATCCTCGATTTCCTTGGTGATCTGCGCTTCGAGTTCCGATGGCGCCGCACCCGATTGCGTCACGGTAATGGCCACGATCGGCACGTCGATATTGGGAAACCGCGTAATCGGCAGGGTGAGGAAGGATTGGATGCCGACAATCGTCAACAGCGCGAATGCCAGAATCGGCGCGATCGGATTGCGGATGGCCCAGGCGGAAAAGTTCATGGCGAGTGCCTCACTCGGTGATCGCGGCGACGGGGCCGCTGTCGGTTTCTTCCACCGGGCTGATCCGGTCGCCGTCGCGCACGAAGGCGCCTGCCTTGGCGACGATCAGATCCCCGGGCTCCAGTCCCTCGGTGATCTCCACCTTGCCGCCTTCGCGAATACCGGTGGTGACCGCCGTCCGCTTGGCAATGCCGCCCTCGATCTTGAGAACGTCAGCGCCCTCTCGGCCCATATTGACCGATGTCATCGGCACGGTGACCGCCTTGCGCTCAGCCACGATGATTTCCGCATCGGCAAACATGCCGGCGCGCAGGGTCGCGCCATCCCCGATCTCGATCCGGGCCAGGCCCAGGCGCGTCGTCGTGTTGAGCGTCGGCTCGATCAGCCGGACCGTTCCCTCGACCGCGTCCGGAGCGCCGATCAGGTGAATGCGCGCCGTCTGTCCCTCGGCGATCCGGTGCATGTCGGCTTCGGCGATGTCGGCCCGCATTTCCAGCTGGCCGTCCTTGATCATGGTGAACAGCGGACCGGAGGCCGCGCCGGCAATGGCGCCGACCCGCGCGCCGCGTGCCGTGATGACGCCCGCGACCGGCGCCTTGACTTCGGTGCGCGCCAGCCGCAGATCGACATCCTCGATCTGCGCATCGATCAGCGTGATGTCGGCTTCGGCGACCTTGATTGATTCCTCGACCGAGCGGATCCGGGCCAGCGCCGCAGTGGCCTGCGCCTCGGCCTGTTCCGCCTGGACGGTGGAATAGGTGCCCTGGTCCGCCAGTTGCCTGGCGCGTTCAGCCGTCTTGACCGTTTCCTGTGTCGTGGACTGGACTTCGGCCAGCTGGGCGCCAAGCTGGGCGATGGCCGCGAGCGCCTTGGCCCGGTTGGCGTCAAGCTGGCTGCGCTGCAGGATCAGCTGATCGTCGGACAGGGTGGCGAGCACCGCTCCGGCCTCGACCCAGTCGCCGATATCGGCCTCGAGGCTTTCGATCGCCAGGCCCTCGACCTGCGGCGCAACCAGCACTTCCTCGACCGCCATGATCATGCCGTTGGTGAGAACCCGGTCGGTGATGTCAGCCACGGTGGCCCGCTCGGCGATGATCGCCGGCGGCTGGGCGCCGCGGGCGGGAGCGGTTTCGGCCTCCTGTGCGGCGGCAGGCAGCACGCCTGCGAAAACGAGCGGGGCCGTCAACAGGGGAACAGCAAGAGCAAGAGCGAAAAGAGGGCGCATTGTGGATCCGGTCAAACGGCGGGCGGGGCGGGTGGAGCGAAGATCGTGTCGTGCAGGGTGGAAAGCACAAGCTCGCCAACCGCTGCCGACTGTAGGGGACTTATCGAATCGCGGGCGCAGCACTTGCGCTGGGCAAAGCCGTGAACCAGCAGCATGATGAATTGCGCCCGGGTTGCGAAGGTCTCGCGCGCGGGCGCGCTGTCATCGCCATGAATGCGGACGAGCGCATTGACGATATTGGTGCGCACGGTTTCTTCCATGTCGCGCATCAGCGTGGCGATTTCGGGGCTCCGGAACGAGGCGGCCTGAACTTCGCCCCACAGGGCGGCGTCTTCCAAGGGCAGGGTTTCGATCCTGAGCCTGAGAAGCTGCATGAACACCGCGCCGGGATCAGCCGACGCCTTGATCGCATCGAACAGGCCTTCGATTTCCATCATGTCGCGCTTGACCAGCGCGGTGATGATGGCGTCCTTGGACGGGAAGTAGCGGTAGAAATTTCCCACGCTCATCTGCGTGGCCTGGGCCAGGTCCTGCATCGAGGCGCCGTCAAAACCGTTCAATGCAAACACGGATTTCGCCTTGTCGAGGATCTCCGAAACACGTTGGCTGGCGATGTCGGCCGTGGCATTGTCCATGGGACGGGTCCTTGAAAGAGCATTTCGGTACTGCCGGCAATCAATACACAGATGGCCGCAGCCCGGACCGCCGGGTACGATCTGTCGCATCGCAATATAATGAATGAATATTCATTCATCAACCCTGGAGACAGAATCTCTCTGGCCGGCGCTCCATTCATGCAACCGAACACACGATGCCAGAAAGCATGGCGAGATTAACATGGTGCTTCTGTCGCGATGATTTCAGGGCAGAGCAGGAAAATCGCCATCCGCGCGACGGCGGCCACGGCTGCGCCATGGGCTCTGCGCGGCATGATCAACGAGACGATGATGTGAGGAGACCGGAGGCGGCGTTACGCCTCCGGTCCGTCCGGCCTATTCGGCCGCTTCGGCATAGTCCGACATCGGCGGGCAGGAGCAGACCAGGTGCCGGTCGCCATAGACATTGTCGACCCGGTTGACCGGAGCGAAATATTTGGCGTTGCGCATGGCCCCGGCAGGGAAGCACGCAGCCTCCCGGTCGTAGGGCCGGTCCCAGGGGCCGACCAAGTCCTCGATCGTGTGCGGCGCGTTCTTGAGCGGGTTGTTGTCCCGGTCCATCGTGCCATCCTCGATCGCCTGCGCCTCGGCGCGGATGGCGAGCATGGCCGCGCAGAAACGGTCGAGCTCGGCCTTGACCTCCGATTCCGTCGGCTCGATCATCAGCGTGCCCGCCACCGGCCAGCTCATGGTCGGCGCGTGGAAGCCGCAATCGATCAGCCGCTTGGCGACGTCATCGACGGTGACGCCGGCGCTTTGCACCAGGGGCCGCGTGTCGAGAATGCACTCATGCGCCACCCGGCCCTTGGCCGAGGAGTAGAGCACGTCATAGGCGCCCTTCAGCCGCTCGGCGATGTAGTTGGCGTTGAGGATCGCGATCTTGGTGGCCTGGGTCAGGCCCTCGCCGCCCATCATCAGGCAATAAGCCCAGGAGATCGGCAGGATCGAGGCCGAGCCGAACGGCGCGGCCGACACGGCGCCTGGCTTGCCGTCGGTCTGGCAGTGGCCGGGCAGGTAGGGCGTGAGGTGGGATTTCACCCCGATCGGCCCCATGCCCGGCCCGCCGCCGCCATGCGGGATGCAGAAGGTCTTGTGCAGATTGAGGTGGCTCACATCGGCGCCGATGTCGCCGGGACGGGCGAGCCCCACCAGCGCATTGAGATTGGCGCCGTCGAGATAGACCTGGCCGCCATGCCTGTGGGTGATGGCGCAGACCTCCGTCGCCGTCTCCTCGAACACGCCGTGGGTCGAGGGATAGGTGATCATCGAGGCCGCGAGATTGTCCGCATGCAGCTCGGCCTTGGCGCGGAAATCGTCGAGATCGATGTCGCCGTTCTCGCGCGTGCTGACGGCGACCACGGTCATGCCGGCCATCTGCGCCGAGGCCGGGTTGGTGCCGTGCGCCGAGGTCGGGATCAGGCAGACATGGCGGTGCGCCTCGCCCTTGGCGCGGTGATAGGCGCGGATGGTCATCAGCCCGGCATATTCGCCCTGCGCGCCGGAATTCGGCTGCATCGAGATCGCGTCATAGCCGGTGATCTGGCACAGCTTGTCCGACAGGTCGTCGATCATCTGCTTGTAGCCCAGCGCCTGGTCGGCCGGCGCGAAGGGGTGGATGTCGGCGAATTCCGGCCAGGTGATCGACAGCATCTCGGCTGTGGCGTTGAGCTTCATCGTGCACGAGCCGAGCGGGATCATGGTGCGGTCGAGCGCCAGGTCCTTGTCCGACAGCCGGCGGATGTAGCGCGTCATCTCGCTTTCGGCGCGGTTCATGTGGAAGATCGGATGCTCGAGATAGCGCGACTGGCGTCCCATCGGATCCGGGATAGTGGGTTCCGCCAGGAGGTCGGCGAATGTGAGATCTCCGCCGAATGCCCGCCAGACGGCTTCGACTGTGTCCTTGCGCGACACTTCGTCGAGCGCGATGCCGATGCGGTCGTCGCCGATCTTGCGCAGGTTGATGCCCTCGGCCCGCGCCGCTTCCAGGATCTCGGCCTGACGGCCCTCTGCGAACACGGTCACCGTGTCGAAGAAGATCGCCGGATCGATGATGTAGTCGAGCTGCTTGAGGCCTGCGGCCAGCGTCGCGGCCCGGATGTGCACCCGGCCGGCAATGGCTTTGAGCCCCTCGGGGCCGTGAAACACGGCATACATCGAGGCGATGACGGCGAGCAGAACCTGCGCGGTGCAGATGTTCGATGTCGCTTTCTCGCGGCGGATATGCTGCTCGCGGGTCTGCAGCGCCAGCCGGTAGGCCTGGTTGCCGCGCGCGTCGACCGTGACGCCGACCAGCCGGCCGGGCATCGAGCGCTTGTAGGCGTCTTTGACCGCCATGTAGGCCGCATGCGGCCCGCCATAGCCGACCGGCACGCCGAAGCGCTGCATCGAGCCGATGGCGATGTCGGCCCCCATTTCGCCGGGCGATTTCAGAAGCGTCAGCGACAGCGGATCGGCGGCGACGATGGCAATGGCGTTCTGGGCATGCAGCCTGGTGATCACGTCGGTGAAATCATGCACATGGCCGTGGGTGCCGGGATACTGGAAGATCGCGCCGAACACCGCGGCGGGCTCCAGCTCGGTGAAGGGATCGCCGACGATCACCTCCCAACCGAGCGGCTCGGCGCGGGTGCGGATCACGTCGATGGTCTGCGGGTGGCAGTGATGATCGACGAAGAAGGCGGTCCGCTTGGATTTCGAGGCCCGCTCGGCCATCGCCATGGCTTCGGCCGCGGCCGTGGCCTCGTCGAGCAGCGAGGCGTTGGCGATGTCGAGACCGGTGAGATCGGCCACCAGCGTCTGGAAATTCAGAAGCGCCTCAAGCCGCCCCTGGCTGATTTCCGGCTGGTAGGGCGTGTAGGCCGTGTACCAGGCCGGGTTTTCGAGAATGCAGCGCTGGATCACCGGCGGCATGATGGTGCCGTGATAGCCCTGGCCGATCAGCGAGACCATCACCGTGTTCTTGCGCGCTGTTGCCTTGAGATGATCGAGCACCTCGCGCTCGCTCATCGGATCGCCGAAGGCGAGGGGCGCCTTCTGCCGGATCGAGCCGGGCACCGTCTCGTCGATCAGCGCATCGAGCGAGGACGCGCCGACCACCTTGAGCATGTCGGCGATTTCGGACGGCGAAGGGCCGATATGGCGGCGGTTGGCGAAGTCATAGGGATTGTAATCGCTCAGGGTGATGGTCATGGGGTCTCAGCCAATCATCGCTTTGTAGGCGGGTTCGCTCATCAGTTCATCGGCGCTGCTTGCGTCATCAAGCTTGATCTTGAAGAACCAGCCTTCGCCGGTGGGATCGGAATTGACCAGCGACGGATCGTCCGCGATCGCCTGGTTGACCGCGATGATCTCGCCCGCCAGCGGGCAGTAGACATCGGACGCAGCCTTGACCGATTCCACGGTCGCGGCCTCGCCGCCCTGGTCGAGCTTTGCGCCGACCTCGGGCAGTTCGACGAACACCAGGTCGCCCAGTTGTTCGGCGGCATGCTCGGTGATGCCGACGGTTGCGACATCGCCCTCGATCTTCAGCCATTCATGGTCTTCGGTGAATTTGAGCATGGGGGTGTTCCTGTCTTGACTTAGCGTTTGTAGGTGGAAGGGATGAAGGGCAGGGCGGTAACAGTCATTTCAAGCCGCTTGCCGCGCAGGTCTGCATAGATTTTCGTGCCCGTGGCGGACAGGCTGGACGGCACATAGCCCATGGCGACGGGCGCATTGGCGCTGGGGCCGAAGCCGCCCGAGGTGACCGTGCCGATGCTCTCGCCGCCGGTCTCTTGGGCAAACAGGGCGGCTCCCGCCCGCACGGGCGCCTTGCCTGAAGGCTGCAGCCCGACGCGGGCGCGCGAAGCACCGGTCTCGAGCTGGGCCAGGATCACGTCCGCGCCGGGAAAGCCGCCTTCGCGCGCGCCGCCCGCGCGGCGCACCTTCTGGATCGCCCATGTGAGATTGGCCTCCACCGGCGAGGTGGTCTCGTCGATGTCGTGGCCGTAGAGGCAGAGCCCCGCCTCGAGCCTCAGCGAATCCCGCGCGCCGAGCCCGATCGGGGCCAGCCGGTCGTCGGTGAGCAGCAGCCGGGCGATGCGGTCGGTCTCCTCCGCCGGAAGCGAGATCTCGTAACCGTCCTCGCCGGTGTAGCCCGAGCGTGACACAATGGCAGCAACACCGGCGATCTCGAGGTCGCGCACATCCATGAACACCATGTCCTCGGCATCGGGATCATAGGCCGCAAGCACGCTTTCGGCCTCCGGTCCCTGCAGCGCGATGAGGCCGCGGTCGAACTGCGCCTCGATCTCGCAGGTCTCCGACAGCGCCGCCTTGATGCGGGCGAGATCGTCATGCTTGCAGGCCGCGTTGACCACCAGGTAGAGATGATCGCCCCGGTTGGCGACCATGAAATCGTCCTCGAGCCCACCTGCCGCATTGGTGAACAGCCCGTAGCGCTGGCGGCCGGGCTTGAGGTCGGCGACATCGACCGGCGTCAGGCTTTCGAGCGCCAGCGCCGCGTCGCGCACGTTGCCCGATTTGGCGCGGATCAGGATCTGGCCCATGTGCGAGACGTCGAACAGGCCGGCCTCAGTGCGGGTGTGAAGGTGCTCCTTCATCACGCCCATCGGATACTGGATCGGCATGTCGTAGCCGGCAAAGCCCGCCATGCGGGCGCCGAGTTCAAGGTGAAGCGAATGTAGGGGGGTCTTCAGAAGGTCAGCTGTGGTGTCCACGCTGCAGTCTCCATCTCGGGTGCCGGGGTCAACCGCGCACGGGCCAATCGTCAAGCGTCAGACGCCTTCCATGGCCCCCTCTGTCCTTTTGCCTGAGATTGTTATCCCTTCGGCAGACGCGTGAACGCCATTCTCCAGAGTCCGTGATGTTCCGCTGGTCCTTTTGCCTGAGAGTTTCCGGGGCGGTTGCTCCTTCGGCACCGGATGAACCGGTTTCTCCCAACGGGACGCGACTACCTAGGACGAATCGCGGTGTTTGCGCAAGGGCCGCGGCGGCCAAACCAACAGGAAATGGTGCGCCGGAAGCGACGAGTCCTGCCGGATACGCCCCATGTTGATCAAGCCGCAATGTTGGACCACACTGCCGGTCATCATCCAGCCTGGAGAACGCTCATCATGGCGAACAGGGACTACGTGCTGCTTATGGCGCGCTACAACATCTGGCAGAACCGGAACCTGATCACGGCCGCAAGCGGTCTCGACCGGGCCGCACGGCAGGCCGAGCGAGGCGCCTTCTTCGGCTCCATCGAGAAGACATTCTCCCACCTGTTGTGGGGCGACGGCATCTGGCTCAGCCGCTTCGAGGGCCGCGATCCGCCGGCAACCTACAAGTCAGCCTCCACGGCGCTGATCGAAACCTGGGAGACGTACCAGCAGGACCGCGCCGCGCTTGACCGGCAGATCCTGGACTGGGCGCACCGGGTTTCCCCCGAATGGTTCGAAGGCGACCTGACCTGGTATTCAGGCATGAGCGGCCAGTCCGCCACCCGGCCCAAGAAGACGGTGGCGGTCCAGCTGTTCAACCACCAGACCCACCACCGGGGCCAGATCCACGCCATGCTGACGGCTGCGGGTGCAAGGCCGGATGCGACGGATCTGCAGGCGATGCCGGATGGGTTTTTGGAGATGTAGAGGAGAGCAACGTGTATTTTCCATTCTCGAACGCACAATGAGGATAGCGAGTTAGTGACTTCGAAGGGGTGATCAGTTAATAAATCGCAACCTTAAGTGTTCGGTTGCTCCACGATGAAGTATGTTCCGCCTTCTATAAATGAAACGGCTTTCAATTGCCCCCATTGCGGTGCACTTGCGAAACAGTTTAGGCATTCGGTACGGGCAGACGTGAACGCCGAAAGTAACCCAACTCCAAATATCGTTAAAGATGAAGATGGGGTATTTTGGGAGTTCTCCCATATCGAGGACCGCAAATTGCGTGAAGAGCTTGTAAAGTGGGCGAAGAAAATGAAGGCAGGACGTCCGTTCTTCGAAGACGGAAAAGAGGGAAACTACAGCTTTCAGAATTTGTACAATGTTAATGTGGCGGAGTGCTACAATTGTAAGGACATCTCGATCTGGATTTTTGATCGATTGGTGTATCCACAGCGAGGCGAAGCACCGCAAGCCAATCCCGATTTGCCAGAAGACGTTCGTCGAGACTATGACGAGGCGAGCACCATTCTCGATCACTCGCCAAGAGGTGCCGCCGCGTTGATCCGTCTAGGAATTCAAAAGTTATGCAAGGAACTTGGGCAGCCGGGCGAAAACATCAACGCCGATATCAAGGCGCTTGTTGCGGGTGGACTCGATCCCCGGGTGCAAAAGGCACTAGACGCAGTGCGCGTGATCGGAAACAATGCTGTTCATCCCGGCCAAATAGACCTTCGCGATGACCGTGCGACAGCGGAAAGCCTCTTCCGGTTGATGAATCTGATCGCGGAAAAGTTGATTTCCGAACCCAAGCATGTAGACGAAGTTTACGCATCGCTTCCCGCCGGTGCGCTTGACGCGATCGAAAAACGTGATGGGAAAACTAAATGAGCTCGAAACTATTGTAGCGACGATCATCTTGATAATTGTGAGATCGGCCCCGTTATTGGCAGGATAAGAAATCAAAGCCGGGCCGCCAAAACTCTACCCCCCAACCAATCTCCGCATCCGCATATCCCTGACCTGCCCCACCCCCAGCGCCACCACGAACAGCCCGGTCATCATCAGCACCATGGTCGGCGCCGGTTCGCTGTCGATGTGGTAGCTCAAGAAGATGCCGACGAGCGCCGAGAGCACCACGGAGCCGACGGCGATCGCGAGCATGCCGGCGAAGGTGCGGGCGACGAGGAAGGCGATGGCGCCGGGGGCGACGAGCAGGGCGATCGACAGGATGATGCCGACGGCCTTGAGGCTGGCGACGATCATCAGTGCGATCGCGGTCAGCAGCCCGTAATGCAGCCAGCCGGTCCTGAGCCCGATGGCGCGGGCGTGCAGCCCGTCGAAGGCCTGGGCCACGAGATCGCGCCACTTGACCAGCAGGAACCCGCCGCAGAGTGCTGCAAGGGCTGCGGTCGCGGAAATGTCGGCCCAGCTCACGCCCAGCATGTCGCCGAACAGGATATGGTCGAGATGCAGGCTGGAGCGGACGCTCACATGCAGCACGATCCCAAGCCCGAACATGCCGGAGAACACGATGCCCATCACCGTGTCCTCCTTCACCCGGCTGTTGGCGTTCAGCCAGCCGGTGGCGACCGCGCAGAACAGGCCGGCGATGAAGGCGCCGATCACCAGGGGAAGGCCCGCGATATAGGCCATCACGATGCCCGGCAGCACCGCGTGGCTCATGGCGTCGCCCAGCAGCGACCAGCCCTTGAGCACCATCAGCGAACTCATCGCCGCCATCGGGATGGCGATCAGGAAGGTGATCAGGAACGCCTTCTGCATATAGGCGAAGTGGAACGGATCGAGGAAGAAGTCGAGCACGCCGTCCATCATGCCGCTCCCGTTTCGGGGCTCGCGTTGCGCACCCGGGCGCGCTGGGCAAGCAGCCCGTGCTTGGGCGCGAAGACGAAGGCGAGGAGAAACAGCGAGGTCTGCAGCAGGATCACCACGCCCCCCGTGGCGCCGTCGAGGAAATAGCTCAGATACACGCCGACAAAGGAAGTGATCGAGCCGATGGCGACCGCGATCACGATCAGCCGCGGGAACCGGTCGGTCAAGAGATAGGCCGTGGCGCCCGGCGTCACCACCAGCGCGATCACCAGGAAGGCGCCCACCGTCTGCATCGCCGCCACGGTGGAGCCGGCGAGCAGGGTGAAGAAGGTGACCTTGAGCGCCGTGGCGCGGATGCCGATGGCGCGGGCATGACTTTCATCGAAGAACACCAGCATCAGGTCTTTCCAGATCACCGACAATACGATGAGCGTCACCACGCCGATGATGATGAGCTGGGTGGAATCCGCCGGGGTGATCGCCAGCACATTGCCCAGAACGATGGTCTGCACATTGATCGGCGTCGGCGAGATCGACACCATGAACAGCCCGAGCGCGAAGAACGAGACGAAGATCATGCCGATGATCGCGTCCTCCCTGAGCCGGGTCCGGGCCTTGATCGTGAGCATGGCAGCGGCCGCCAATCCGCCCGCCAGAAACGCGCCGGCGGCAAAGGGCAGGCCCAGCATGTAGGCGCCGGCGACGCCCGGCACGATCGAGTGCGAGAGCGCGTCGCCGATCAGCGACCAGCCCTTGAGCATGAGATAACACGACAGGAAGGCGCAGATCGCCCCTGTCAGCGCCGACACCCACATGGCGTTGACCATGTAGCCATAGGAAAACGGTTCGAGAAGCAGGCTCACGGGCGCTTGCTCCCGGGCCCGGGCTTGCCGCCGGGCCTGGCCTTGGCGGCGGGCTTGGGCCCGGGTTTCGGCCCGGTCGTGGAACTGTCGGCCTCTGCCTTGCGGGCCTTGCGCGCGGCTTCGCCGTAGATGACGAAGGGCCGCTCGTCGTCGGTGAGCACGGTCACCTCGCGGCGGTCGTCGTCGTCGTGCAGATCCTGCCCGCCCAAGGTGAAGTGCCTGAGCACGCCACCGAAGGCCTTCTGCAGATTGGCTTGCGTGAACACCGTCTCTGTCGGCCCTTCGGCCAGAACGGAGCGGTTGATCAGCACGGCGCGATCGCAGAATTCCGGCACGCTGCCGAGATTGTGGGTCGAGACCAGCATCACCCGTCCCTCCGCGCGCAAATCCTTGAGCAGTTCGATGATCTGCCGTTCGGTGGTCACGTCGACGCCGGTGAAGGGCTCGTCGAGCAGGATGACCTGGCCCTCCTGGGCCAGCGCGCGCGCCAGGAACACGCGTTTTTTCTGCCCGCCCGACAATTCGCCGATCTGGCGCTTGCGGAACGCGCTCATGCCCACCCGGTCGAGCGCCTCGTTGACAGCGACCCGGTCATGGGGCCGCGTCATGCGCAGAAAATTCATCCGGCCGTAGCGGCCCATCATCACCACGTCTTCGACCAGCACCGGGAACGCCCAGTCGATTTCCTCGCTCTGCGGCACATAGGCCACCAGGTTCTGCCTGAGCGCATCGGAGACGGAGAGGCCCATGATGCTGATCTCGCCGCTGGCGAGCGGCACAAACCCCATCAGCGCCTTGAACAGGGTCGACTTGCCGGATCCGTTGATGCCGACCAGCGCCGTGATCGAGCCTCTCGGCACCGAAAACGTCGCGCCATCGAGCGCCCGGTTGCCGTTGCGGTAGATCACCGAGACGTCGTCGACGGCGAGGCCTGTGGTCTCTGCGCCTTGGGATTGAACTGGGGCGGTGACGGTCATGGTTTGGCGGTCAATCCTGCGACAATGGTTTCGGATGTCACTCTGAGCAGATCCAGATAGGTAGGCACAGGCCCGTCCGGTGTCGAGAGCGAATCCACGTAGAGCACACCGCCATAGGCAATGCCGGTTTCGCGCGCCACCTGTTCGGCCGGCTTCGGCGAGACCGTGCTTTCGGAGAAGATCACCGGGATGTCGTTGTCGCGGATCAGGTCGATGATCCGGCGCACCTGTTGCGGCGAGCCCTGGCTGTCGGCGTTGATGGCCCAGATCGAGGCTTCCTTGAGGCCGAAATCGCGCGCCAGATAGGAAAACGCCGCCTCGCTCGACACCAGCCAGCGCCTGTCTTCGGGCAGCGCCTCGATGGCCGCGCGGATCGGCGCGAAGGTGGCCGCAATCTCGGCCTTGTAGGCCTCGCCATTGGCGGCGTAGGCGCCCGCGTTCTCCGGATCGGTTTGAGACAGTGCGGTGACGATGTTGTCGATGTAGGTGTTTGCGTTGCCGGGCGACATCCACGCATGCGGATTGGCCCGGCCCTCATAGGCGTCTTCCGTGATCAGGATCGGCTCGACGCCGTCGGACAGGACATAGGCTTTGACGTCGCCCAGGTTTTCGAGATAGCGCTCGAACCAGGTCTCGAGCCCGAGCCCGTTCCACAGCACGACGTCGGCGCCAAGCCCGCGCTTGATGTCGCCCGGCGTCGGCCGGAACATGTGGATCTCCGCACCCTCCTTGGTGATCGAGACCACCTCCGCATGCTCGCCGGCGACATTGCGGGCCATGTCGGCAAAGACCGTGAACGAGGTCACCACCTTGATCTGCGCCAGCGCGGGCTGCGCCGCGCCAAGGCTCAGCGCGAGAATAAATCCCAGAAGTGAGAGAGAGCGCATATTTTCTTCCTGCGAATGGTTTGCAGGTTCAATCTAGGCGGATTTCACCCCGTGTCAATGCTTTTGCAAATCATTCGCAATTAGGCCGGACGAGCCGTGCGCGCCTGTGCGGCGCTATGTCCTATCCAGACCCGGCGCGAGGGGCCCATATCTCTCACAAACCGAAGGAGCCCGTCATGGACGTCCTGTTGCTGTCCCGCATCCAGTTCGCCGCCAACATCTCGTTTCACATCCTGTTCCCGACCATCACCATCGCCCTGGGGTGGCTGCTCTTATGGTTCCGGCTGCGCTTCAACCGCACCGGCGACCAGGCCTACATGGACGCCTATTTCTTCTGGGTGAAGGTGTTCGCCCTGTCTTTCGCCATGGGCGTCGTCTCCGGCATCACCATGAGCTTCCAGTTCGGCACCAACTGGCCGGGCTTCATGGAGCGCGTGGGCAACATTGCCGGCCCGCTGCTGGCCTACGAGGTGCTGACGGCCTTCTTCCTGGAAGCTGTGTTCCTGGGCATCATGCTGTTCGGCTTCCGCCGCGTGTCCGGCCGCGTCCACACGCTGGCGACCTTCCTGGTGGCTTTCGGCACCACGATGTCGGCCTTCTGGATCCTGGTGCTGAACTCCTGGATGCACACGCCGCAGGGCTTCGAGATGCGCGACGGGGTGGCCCACGCCACCGACTGGCTTGCGATCCTGTTCAATCCGTCCATGCCCTACCGGCTGGTGCATGTGCTGCTGGCGTCGGGGCTGACGGTGGCGTTCCTGGTGGCCGGCCTCTCGGCCCTGCGCTGGCTTGCGGGCGACCGCGGTCGCGCCAACCGGATGGCGCTCAGAACCGGGCTGACGCTGGGCGCGATCCTGATCCCGCTGCAGATCCTCGCCGGCGACCTGCATGGCCTCAACACGCTCGAACACCAGCCGCAGAAGGTCGCGGCGATGGAGGGCAACTGGGAAACCGGCTCCCGCGTGCCGCTGATCCTGTTTGCCATTCCTGATGAAGAAGCGCGCGAGAACCGGTTCGAGATCGCCATCCCGGGCGGCGCCAGCCTGATCCTCAAGCACAGTCTCGACGGCGTCGTGCCGGGCTTGAACGACTTCGTGGCCGAAGACGGCACCGTCCTGCATCCCCCGGTGGCGCCGCTGTTCTTTGCCTTCCGCATCATGGTCGGCGTCGGCTTCGCCATGCTGATCCTGTCCTGGGCGGGGACCTGGATGATCTGGCGCCGCGGCGAGATCTCGAAGCCGATGGCCTACGTCCTGGTGCCGATGGCGTTGTCGGGCTGGGTGGCGACGCTCGCCGGCTGGTACACGACCGAAATCGGCCGCCAGCCGTGGCTGGTCACCGGCGTGCTGAAGACTGCGGACGCCGTCACCACGGTTCCCGCGGCCTCGGTCGGCATCACGCTTGCGGCCTATCTGCTGGTCTATGCGGGTCTGATCGCCGCCTATCTGTCGGTCATCGTAGCCCTGGCGCTCAAAGCCGCCAAGACGCCGCATGAACCCGCTCCGGGCGTCAATGATCCCGGCTTCGACCCAAGTCCGGTAATGGCGCTTGGAAACGGAGGCAACGCCCGTGGCTGAGTTCTTGTGGAGTGAGTGGCTGCCCTATATCTTTGCGGCGCTGATGGGGGTCGCCATCCTGGTCTATGTCATCCTTGATGGCTTCGATCTGGGGATCGGGATCCTGTCGCCGCTTGCCGACGACGCCCAGAAGGACCGTATGGTTTCGGCCATCGGCCCCTTCTGGGATGCCAACGAAACCTGGCTTGTGCTCGCCGTCGGCCTGCTTCTGGTGGCGTTCCCCGTCGCCCATGGCGTCATCCTGACGGCGCTTTATTTCCCGGTCGCCGTCCTGCTGATCGGCCTCATCCTGCGCGGCGTCGCCTTCGAGTTCCGCGCCAAGGTGAGCCTCGCCGCCAAGCCGTCTTGGAACCTTATGTTCTTCATCGGCTCGCTGATGTCGGCCTTGTCCCAGGGCTACATGCTGGGGCTCTACGTTCTCGGGCTTGACACGAGCTGGCCTGCCGTCGGCTTTGCCCTGCTGGTCGCGGCCTGTCTCGGCGCCGCCTATGCCGCCATCGGCGCGGCCTGGCTCATCCACAAGACCGAGGGCGCCCTGCAGCGGCGCGCCGTGGCCTGGCTGCGCGCAGCCCTCGGCCTGGTGGCGCTCGGCATGGCCGCCATCTCGCTCGCCACGCCGCTGGCCAGTTCCCGCATCCTCGACCGCTGGCTCGGATTTCCCGAATCGCTGCTGCTGTCCCCGCTGCCGATCCTCACCATCGTCCTATTTGTCTGGCTCTGGCGGCTCTCGTCGCGCCTGCCGCTTGCAGATGACCGGTTGAACTGGGCGCCCTTTGCCGCGCTCGCTGGGATCTTCGCGCTCGGCTTCGCCGGGCTTGCCTGGTCGTTCTACCCCTATGTGGTGCCCGGACGGATCACCATCGCCGAGGCTGCCAGCGCCACCGAGAGCCTCGCCATCATTCTGGTCGGCACGCTGTTCGTGCTACCGGTGATCACCGGGTACTCGATCTGGGCCTACCGGATCTTCGGCGGCAAGGCGGTCGACCTGCGCTATGATTGAGCGTGCGGGCTGATCTTGAGGGCAGGGGAGCCGCGGCCATTGGCTTCAGCCGCTGCCCAGCCTTGCGTTGCGGTCGATCAGGTATTTGTCGAACAGCGGCAGGCTGGCGGCGCCCAGCGCCCGGGCGAGGTGGCCGACGGTGCCGGGCAGGATGGCCGGCACCGCGAGACCCCTCAAATCGTAGTGGCCGACCTCCGCCCGTGTGGCGGAGACGATCTTCGCCCGGACTTCGGCCGGAAGCCCGCCATCGATGATGACATGTTCGAAGTCGATGATCGCGGCCGCCGAGACGATTGCCTGCGCCAGGCCGCGGGCGACGGTGGCGATCCAGTCATCGGCCAGGTCGTCGAACCCCTCCCAGTGATCCGGGCTGTTCCACAGCGGCGAGGGGTCCCGGCCCGCGTTCTTGAGCATCCGCTCCAGCAGCATGATCGACGCCATGTCGATCAATTGCACCGGCTTGCCGTCGGGGCCGGTCACGGGCAGCGGCCCGAGCGCCCCGGCATTGCCGGTGCGGCCAGAATAGACGCTGCCGTTGAGCACCACGCCGCCGCCGACAAAGGTGCCGATGTAGAGATAGAGAAAATCGCTCAGCCCCGGATGCGCGCCGAACACCAGTTCAGCCGCGCAGGCCGCGGTGGCGTCGTTCTGCAGATAGACCGGCATGGCGCAGATCCGGGCCAGTTCGGCCCTGAGATCGCAGCCGCGCCACTGCTCCATCTCCGCGCGCGGTGCGCCGGCCTGTTCGGTCCAGTTCCACAATTCGAACGGCGTGGCGATGCCGAGGCCGGCGACGCGGTCCCGTAGCGCGGCAGGCAGCTCCGACAGCATTTCGGCAAGGCCGGTACGCACGAACTCGATGATCAGCGGCGGCGTCGGCCAGGGGTAGCTCTTGCGCAGGGTGGCTCTGGGTTGCCCGAGGAAATTGATGAGGATCAGCTCCGCGCTGCGGCGGCCGACCTTGAGCCCGATGAAGAAGGCGCCGTCGGGATTGATCGACAGCGGCACCGAGGGCTGGCCGACCTTGCCGCGGATCGGCTCGCCCTTGACGATCAGCTCTTCTGCTTCGAGCTCGCGCATGATCACCGAGCCGGTCTGCGCCGAAAGCCCGGTCAGCCGGGCGATATCGGTCTTGGCCAGATTGCCATGGGAATAGACAAGGCTGAGAACCAGGCGCTGGTTGTGTGCGCGCAGGCCGCTCTGGTTCGAGCCTCTGAGCGGTTGAATCACCGAGCCCTGCCGGTCATCGCCAGCTTTCGCATTGTCCGCCACGTCTCAATCCCCTCCCGGCGTCCGTTCCTTGCGCTCGTTCCTATCAAAACAATGGCGTAAAGACACTCCCTGGTCAATTACTAAATAAGAATGATTTATTTATTGACAGATGCGGTCGGCTCGTGTTGTTTTAGAGATGGCGCGGAAACGGGAGTGAGGATTTTCGGTTTGCCGCGCTTGCAGACTGACCTGCACGACATATCCCGGGAGGATCAAATGAAGTCGATGTCCACACTCAAGACCGCGTTGCTTGCAGCCGCCGCCTTTGGCGCCCTGGCAACCGCACCCGCCTATGCCGCCAGCCACAGCATTGGCGCCTGCCTGATCACCAAGACCGACACCAATCCGTTCTTCGTCAAGATGAAGGAAGGCGCCGAGGCCAAGGCCGCGGAACTGGGCGTCACGCTGAAGTCCTATGCCGGCAAGGTTGACGGCGACCATGAAAGCCAGGTCGCCGCCATCGAGACCTGCATCGCCGATGGCGCCAAGGGCATTCTCATCACCGCCTCCGACACCTCGTCCATCGTCTCCGCTGTCCAGCAGGCCCGCGACGCGGGCATCCTGGTCATCGCGCTCGACACGCCGTTGAGCCCGATCGACGCCGCCGACGCCACCTTCGCCACCGACAATTTCCTCGCCGGCGAACTGATCGGCAAATGGGCCGCAGCCACGCTCGGCGACGAGGCCGCCAATGCCAAGATCGCCATGCTCGATCTCGGCGTGAGCCAGCCCAGCGTCGATGTGCTGCGCGACCAGGGCTTCCTCACCGGCTTCGGCATCGACGTCAAGGACCCGGGCAAATGGGGTGACGAGGAAGATCCGCGCATCGTCGGCAACGACGTGACCGCCGGCAACGAGGAGGGCGGCCGCAAGGCGATGGAGAACCTGCTCGCCAAGGATCCGATGATCAACGTCGTCTACACCATCAACGAACCCGCCGCCGCCGGCGCCTATGAGGCATTGAAGGCAATCGGCCGCGAAGGCGACGTGCTGATCGTCTCCGTCGACGGCGGCTGCCCCGGCGTGGCCAATGTCAAGGACGGCGTCATCGGCGCCACCTCGCAGCAGTATCCGCTGCTGATGGCGTCCAAGGGCATCGAGGCGATTGCCGCCTGGGCCAAGGACGGCAGCAAGCCCGTTCCGACCGAAGGCAAGGATTTCTTCGACACCGGCGTGGCGCTCGTCACCGACAAGCCCGCCGAGGGCGTCGAATCGATCTCGGTCGCCGAAGGCATGGACAAGTGCTGGGGTTGATTACCGGCTGTTACAGGTAAACAGTGATGAGGCGGCTCAAAAAGCCGCCTCATTGCGAGATGCACGCCGTGCGGGGAGCATGGCTGCCTATCCATGCCGCGCGACGATGGGGAGGAACCATGTCCGATACACAGGAATATGAGAAGGCCGCGGCCGCCAGCCCGACCACCGTCGCCGCCTTCGCCACGCGACACCAGAGCCCCGGCAAGCGCCTGCAGCATGCGCTGCACCAGACGCCTTGGATGGTGCCGGCCATCGTCCTGGCCGGCTCGATCCTGGTCTTCGGCTTGCTGCTGGGTCAGAAATTCTTCTCGCCCTTCGCGCTGACGCTGATCCTGCAGCAGGTGCAGATCGTCGGCATTTTGGGCGCCGCCCAGTCGCTGGTGATCCTGACCGCCGGCATCGACCTGTCGGTGGGCGCCATCATGGTGCTGTCCTCGGTGGTCATGGGGCTGTTCTCGTTCCGCTACGGGCTGCCGACCGAACTGGCGGTGGCCGCGGGCATCGCCTGCGGCACCTTCTGCGGATTCATCAACGGCTTTCTCGTTGCGGTGATGAAGCTGCCGCCCTTCATCGTCACGCTCGGTATGTGGCAGATCGTGCTCGCTACCAATTTCCTCTATTCCGCCAACGAGACCATCCGCGCCCAGGACATTGCCGACCAGGCGCCGCTGTTGCAGTTCTTCGGCGAGAAGTTCGCCGTGGGCGGCGCGGTCTTCACCTATGGCGCGATCTTCATGGTGGCGCTGGTCCTGTTCCTTGCCTATGTGCTCAACCAGACCGCCTGGGGCAGACATGTCTATGCCGTGGGCGACGATCCGGAGGCGGCGGAACTCTCGGGCGTTCAGGTCAAGCGCACGCTGATTTCAGTCTACATGCTGTCGGGCCTGATCTGCGCCTTCGCCGGCTGGGCGCTGATCGGCCGCATCGGTTCGGTCTCGCCGACATCGGGCCAGCTCGGCAACATCGAATCCATCACTGCCGTGGTGATCGGCGGCATCTCGCTGTTCGGCGGTCGCGGCTCGATCATGGGCATGCTGTTCGGCGCGCTGATCGTCGGCGTGTTCTCGCTCGGCCTCAGACTGCTCGGCGCCGACGCGCAATGGACCTACCTGCTCATCGGCGTCCTCATCATCGCCGCCGTGACCGTGGATCAATGGATCAGAAAGGTGTCAGTCTGATGGAACCCATTCTCAAGGGACGTGATCTCGTCAAGCGTTATGGCCGCGTGGTGGCTCTGGACAATTGCGATTTCGATCTTCACCACGGTGAAATCCTCGCCGTCATCGGCGACAATGGCGCGGGCAAGTCGACGCTGATCAAGGCCGTCTCGGGCGCAGTCACGCCGGACGAGGGCAAGATCTGGCTCGAGGGCAAGGAGATCAAGTTCACCTCGCCGCTCGATGGCCGCCATGCCGGCATCGAGACGGTCTACCAGACGCTGGCCATGTCGCCGGCGCTGTCGATCACCGACAACATGTTCATGGGCCGGGAGTTGCGCAAACCGGGCTTTCTGGGCTCTGTGATGCGCCAGCTCGACCACAAGGCGATGGAAACCTTCGCCCGCGACAAGCTCAACGAACTCGGGCTGATGACCATCCAGAACATCAACCAGGCGGTGGAGACCCTGTCCGGCGGCCAGCGCCAGGGGGTGGCGGTGGCGCGCGCCGCGGCCTTCGGCTCCAAGGTGATCATTCTCGACGAACCGACGGCTGCGCTCGGCGTCAAGGAGAGCCGCAGGGTGCTGGAACTGATCCAGGATGTCCGCGCCCGCGGCATTCCGATCATCCTGATCTCGCACAACATGCCGCATGTGTTCGAAGTGGCCGACCGCATCCACGTTCACCGGCTGGGCAAGCGGCTATGCGTCATCAACCCGAAGGACTTCACCATGTCGGACGCCGTTGCCTTCATGACCGGGGCCAAGGAGCCGCCGCAAGACGCCATGGCCGCCTGAGACCCGTGGCTGGTCTCCAGGACAACGCCGCCTTTCTGGTCGACACTGCCCTTTCCCGGGCAGGTCCGAGCCGGCGGTTCATCATCGCGCTTGCCGGGCCGCCCGGTGCGGGCAAGTCCACGCTGTCCGAGGCTATCGTCGCCGAATTCATCCGCCGCGGCCATGGCGCGGCCGTCGTTCCCATGGACGGCTTTCACCTCGACAACGCGGTGCTTGAGGCGCGCGGCACGCTCGGCCGCAAGGGCGCGCCCTTCACCTTCGATGTGGACGGCTACGCGTCGCTGCTGGGGCGCCTGCTGACCGAACCCGATCGCGACATCGCCGTCCCGGTGTTCGACCGCGACCTCGACCTCGCCCGCGCCGGCGGCCGGTTGATCACGCCGAAGCATCGGTTCCTGATCGCGGAAGGCAATTACCTGCTGCTGCCGGATCCGCCCTGGGCGCAACTGTCCGACCTGTTCGACCTGACCGTGATGCTCACGGCCGATCGGGAGGAGTTGCGCAAGCGGCTGGTCGAGCGCTGGCTCGCCCACGGCCTCGACGCGGACGCGGCGCTGGCCCGGGCGCTGTCCAACGACATCCCCAATGCGGACCTCGTGCTCAGAGCCTCCATCACCGCCGATCTCGAGATCGACAGCGGCGTGTCAGCCCCCGGCTGAACCACGCTGGATGCGCGTCGCGTCCAGATGGAGTGAAACGTCTTTAATCGCATTTTTTTTGATGCACCAGATGACCCTGCAGAGTGGGATGGTCAAGGAGAGGCAATGATCGCCAGGCCGCCCGCAATCATCATCGCGAGGATAGCATCGTTGCAGTCACTTCCATCCGGACATCGGGATTGCGATGCGGAGTGAGCCGCGGCTGCCACCAACCCGAATGGCGAAAACGGGGCTGCGCCCGGCAACGCCGCAATGGGCTTGATGAAGTGCGATCTGAAAACGCCGGCCGTGACATTATGCAGGTACAAAAAAGCCCCGGCGCTTTCACGCCGGGGCTGCATTCACTCAGCTCAATCGAAGACTATTCGATTTCAGCGTACTTGCCGTCGGACCAGCGGTAGAACACGTAGCCCGGAAGCGACACGTCGCCCTTGTCGTCGAAGCTCAGATCGCCGAGCACGGTCTTGAAGTCGCCGTCGTTGAGGGCGACGCGGACCGCGTCATAGTCGGTCGAACCGGCAGTAGTGACAGCCTGTGCATAGGCCTGGATGGCCGCATAGGTGTAGAGCACGTAGCCTTCGGTGGTCTTGCCTGCGTCCTGCAGCGCCTTGACGACGGCAGCAGCGGTTTCCTGCTTGGTCGGATCGGGCGAGAAGGTCATCAGCGTGCCTTCGCCGGCATCGCCGGTGATGGCCCAGTATTCGTCGGTGACGAGCGCATCGCCCGAGACCAGAACGGTGGACATGCCCTGTTCCTTCATCTGGCGCGCCATCAGGCCGGCTTCGGTGTGGTAACCGCCGACATACAGCACGTCGATGCCTTCCTGCTTCATCTTCGAGACCAGCGCCGAGTAGTCCTTTTCACCGGCGGTGTAAGCTTCGTACATGGCCGAGGTGCCGCCGAGGGCTTCGAACGAACCCTTGGTGGCGTCGGCGAGACCCTTGCCGTAGGCGGTCTTGTCGTGAACGAAGGCGATCTTCTTGTCCGCGAAGTTTTTCATCAGATAGGCAGCAGCGGTTTCGCCCTGCTGGTCGTCACGACCGCAGACGCGGTAGATGCCGCCATCGGCGCCGCCCGGACGCTCATCGGTGAAGGCCGGGTTGGTCGAGGCCGGCGAGATCTGGATGATGCCTTCGTCGGAATAGACCGCGGAAGCCGGGATCGAGGAGCCCGAGCAGAAGTGGCCTGCCACGAACACCACGCCGGAACCGGCGAACTGGTTGGCCACAGCCACGGCCTGCTTCGGATCGCAGGCGTCGTCGCCGATTTCGAGCTTGAGCATTTCACCATTGACGCCGCCAGCGGCGTTAATGTCGGCGACGGCCTGTTCGGCGCCGGTTTTCATCTGTTCCCCAAAGGATGCGTATTGGCCGGTCATCGGACCAGCGGTCGCAATAACGATTTCAGCCGAGGCTGAAGACATTGCGAAGCCAAGCGCGGCTCCGGCCAGTAGAATCTTCTTCATGTTAACTCCCAGTAGCACCTGTACGTTTCCTGTCACCGGTGCCGCAGGCGCAGACAGTATTCGGCGCCGGTGTGGGGGGCGTCATGCCCCGTATGCAACCATCTAAACCGATCTTTTCAAAGAAATACAGATCTTTTTGGATGGTAATCGAAACCGCGTGGCTGTGCGGTTAATGGCCCTTCTGCCGCCAGCCGAATGGTCCCGACCGCTCGAAGGCGAAACTGTATTGCTGCGTGATCTGCCCGGCGCGGGTAAACCGCATGCCCATGAAGGCGAAGATCAGGATGACGACGAAATCCACCACGAAATAATAGGGTGAAAGAAGCGTGCCGCCAAACAGCGCATAATGAATGAAGCGCACCGCCAAGCCGAGCAGCACCATGTACCAGGCCAGCTGAATCGGGGTTCTCCAGGTCTGGGCCACCGCCCGGCCGGTCATCCAGGCGGTGCCGCCGCCAAGGAACATGGTGACAAAGATGAATTCGGCGATCGAGACTTCCCACAAGAGGCCTTGTTCCATGTCCTACCTCCTTCTTGCCGCGCTGCCGGTCAACAGGCTGGCAGCCGGTGCTGTACAATTTTCATGCGATGCAGGAACGTTGCTGGGGCCGACCGGCCGGGGCAGGGCATGCATCAGTGTGCTCCGCCTTCAAGATAGGCGGCGCGAACCTCATCGCGCTTCAGTAGCTCTGCCCCGGTGCCCGACATGGTTATGTTGCCGTTCACCATCACATAGCCCCGGTGCGCGAGCTTCAGCGCATGGAACGCATTCTGCTCGACAAGGAACACGGTGAGCCCCTCATTGGCGTTGAGTTCCTTGATGATCTCGAAGATCTGCTTGACGATCAGCGGCGCGAGACCGAGCGACGGCTCATCGAGCAGCAGCAGCTTCGGCCGGCTCATCAGCGCCCGCGCGATCGCCAGCATCTGCTGCTCTCCACCCGACAGCGTTCCGCCGCGTTGGCCCGCACGCTCCTTGAGCCGCGGAAACAGGTCGTAGACGCGTCTGAGATCCTCGTCGAAATGATCGTCGGATACCAGCTGCGCGCCCATCTGAAGATTTTCCAGAACGGTCATGCGACCGAAGATGCGGCGTCCCTCGGGGGACTGGGCAATGCCCATCCGGATGATTTCGTGGGTCGGCATGCGGGTGATGTCCTGCCCGTCGAAAACGATCTCGCCGGTGCGGGCCCGCGGGCTGCCGCAGATCGTCATCATCAGGGTCGACTTGCCCGCGCCGTTGGCGCCGATCAGCGTGACGATCTCTCCCTTCTTGACGTCGACATCGACGCCGCGCAGGGCGACGATCTTGCCGTAGTAGGTTTCAACGCCGCGAATTGTCAGGAGGTTGTTGTCACCGCTCATGACTTGCCTCCTTCACCGTTTTCCGAGGGCTTCCTGGCGTGATGGATGACAGGCATGTCGATACTTTCCTCGACCGCCGCCACCTCGTCCTCGTCGACGCCGAGATAGGCCGAGATCACCTTCGGATCGTTCTTGACTGTTTCGGCGCTGCCGTCGGAGATCTTCTGGCCGTAATCGAGCACAACGACGTGGTCGGAGATTTCCATGACCACGCCCATGTCATGCTCGATCAGCAGGATCGAGGTGTCATGATCCTTGCGGATATATTGCAGCAGTTCGTTGAGCTCGGTGGATTCGCGCGGATTGAGCCCGGCGGCGGGTTCATCAAGACACAACAGATGCGGCCTGATGCACATGGCGCGGGCAATTTCGAGCCGCCGCTGCGCGCCATAGGGAAGATCGGCCGCCGGATCGTCGGCCCGGTCGATGAGCCCCGTCTTCTCGAGCCAGTAGGCGGCAAAGTCGATCGCCTCGGCCCGCGCCTTGCGGTAGCCCGGCAGGTTCAGGATGCCGCCGATGGTCATCGATGAGGCGATCATCAGGGGATTGTGCTGTGCGACAAGCAGGTTCTCGAGCGCCGTCATGCCCCCGAACAGGCGAATGTTCTGGAAGGTGCGGGCCACCTTGGCGCGCTTGGAGATCTCGAAATCCGGCATGCGCTCGAGCAGGAAAACCCGGTCGTCGCCGTCATCATTGTATTGCCGCCCGGTGCGGGTCAGCGCCTCGATCTTTTCCGACTGAAATCCCTTGCCGTGCCGCATGACAATGCGGCCTTCGGTGGGTTTGTAAAACCCGGTGACACAGTTGAACACGGTGGTCTTGCCGGCGCCGTTGGGACCGATCAGGGCGGTGATGTCGCCGCGCCCGACGTTGAAACTGAGGTCGTTGACGGCGACCAGACCGCCGAAGCGCATGGTCAGATGCTCAACAGACAGCACCACATTGTGGTCCCAGTTTTGCGTGGACGTCGTTTTCATTGCGGTTTCCATCAGTGGCCCTCGCCTTGAGCGACCATGTCCGAGCTGATCTTCTTGCGTTCCTTGTAGATCGCCGACGGGTTGCGGCTGGAGATGATGCCGCGCGGCTTCCAGACCATGATGAGCACCATGGCGAGGCCGAAGATCAGCATGCGGTACTGGGTGGGTTCGAAATCCGGACCGAAGATTTCCTTGAGGAAGCCGAGGTTTCGCAGGATCTCGATGCCGCCGATCATCACCACAGAGGCGATGACGACGCCCACCTGCGAGCCCAGCCCGCCCAGAACCACGATCGCCAGAATGATCGCGGATTCAAGGAAGGTGAAGCTTTCGGGCGAGATGAACCCCTGCCGCGTGGCGAAGAAGGATCCGGCGAAACCGGCGAACATCGCCCCGATCGAGAATGCCGTGAGCTTGGTGTTGGTGGTGTTGATTCCGAGCGACCGGCAGGCGATCTCGTCTTCGCGCAGCGCTTCCCATGCCCGGCCGATCGGCAGCTTGCGCAGCCGCAGCGTGACAAAATTGGTGATCAGCGCCAGCACGAGGATGATGTAGTAGAGATAGATGAAGCGGTGGATCGTGTCGTAATCAAGCCCGAAGAAATCGGCGAAACCGCCGGACCGGGAAAACTCCAGGCCGAAGAAGCTCGGCTTCGGGATTCCGGAAATGCCGTCAGGGCCGCCGGTGAACTCATACCAGTTGAGCAGCACCACCCGGATGATCTCGCCGAACGCCAGGGTGACGATGGCGAGGTAGTCGCCGCGCAGCCTGAGCACCGGATAGCCCAGGATGATCCCCCAGCAGGCCGCGAGCAGACCGGCCAGCGGCAAAGCCGTCCAGAAGCCGATTTCAAAATACTGGGCCAGCAGTGCAAAGGAATAGGCGCCGACGGCGTAGAAGGCCACGTAGCCAAGATCGAGAAGCCCGGCGAGCCCGACCACGACATTGAGCCCCCAGCCGAGCATGACGTAGGTCATGATCAGGATGGCCAGGTCGATGAACTGGCGGTCGCGATTGGGAAACAGCGCCATCAGGATAAACGGCAGGCACAGCGCCACGATCAGCAGGACCGGTCCCAGGAACCGGCCGATGACGCTGGTCAAACCGGTTGGAACCGTGATCTTGATCCCGGTGGTGATCGGCTTGGCCGCCTTGAACACGAACAGGTTCAGAAGCAGCCTGACGCCGAAGGTGATCGCGATGGCGATGAACCACAGGCCCCAGCGGTAGGTCAGGTCGAGACCGCCCGTGCCGATGTCGGTCCTGAGCGCGAAAAAGAAGAAACCAAGGACCGCGACGAGCAATGCGGCTATCGCGGCATCCTTGACGGATTCGGCCATGCGGGCCGTATTCGGAGCGGCGGTCATTAGACTTTCTCGACTTCAGGTTTGCCCAGCAGACCGGACGGCATGAAGATCAGCACGATGACCAGGATCGAGAAGGCGGCGACGTCCTTGTATTCGACCGAGAAATAGCCTGACCAGAACACTTCGATCAGGCCGATCAGAAGGCCGCCGAGCATCGCGCCGGGAAGCGAGCCGATGCCGCCCAGCACTGCGGCGGTGAACGCCTTCACGCCGGCCAGGAAGCCGATGTAGAAATCGATCACACCGTAAAGCAGGAGGAACATGAAGCCAGCGACGGCGGCAAGTGCTGCGCCCATCACGAAGGTCAGCGAGATCGTGCGGTCGACATTGACGCCGAGCAGCGCCGCCATCTTCTGGTCCTGTTCGCAGGCGCGCTGCGAGCGGCCGAGCGATGTCTTGGAAATCAGCAGCGAGAAGCCGATCATCAGGGCGAGCGTCGTGGCGATGATGATCATCTGCATGTAGGACAATTGCACCGCGATGGTGCCGTTCTCGGTCACGCCTTCTATCAGCGTGACGCCGCCCTGGATCTGCGGCGGCAGCGGCTTGACGCGCGCGCCCTGCGTGATCTGGACGAAATTCTGCAGCACGATTGACATGCCGATCGCGGTGATCAGCGGCGCCAGCCGGAACGATCCGCGCAGCGGCCTGTAGGCCAGCCGCTCGACCGTCCAGCCCCAGGCGGAGGTGAACAGCATGGACACCAGCAGCGTGATGAACAGGATCAGCGGCAGGGCCGAGATGCCGATGGCGACGAGCGCCAGGAAGGTCGCCAGCGCGATGAAGGAGCCGACCATGAAAATATCGCCATGGGCGAAATTGATCATGCCGATGATGCCATAGACCATGGTGTAGCCGATGGCGATGAGCCCATAAATGGATCCCAGTGTGAGCCCATTGATAAGCTGCTGAAGAAAATACTCCATGAGGCCGCTGTCCCTCTCGTCTTTTTATGGGGGGTGCTTGAATTGCACCCTCTTTCCCCTGCCTGAGTCTATAGCGCGTTTTTCGGCAGTGAAAACAAGAAAATTCGCGGCCGGATCCGAATTCAGGTTTTCAGCCGGTCCAGAGCAGGACACGTAGTGAAAGATTCGGTTTCGAGGGCTCCACACCGCAAAACCGGGAATCCCGCACATCGGCCTGCCCGGTGCGCTTGCCGGAATCCGGATTTGGGTCAGGCAATCCGCTTGAGAAATCCGTCCGGCGCCACCGTGATCAGCAGCTTCTTGTCGATGCGGCTGTCGATTTCGAAACCGGCATTGGACTTGAGAAAGGCGTGAACCGCCGATTTAGGACTGTTTCCGGGCCCCCACGGGCGGTCGGCTGAAAGCCGCTCCGGCATGTCCTCGACGAGGGTGTCAAAGACGATGCAATAGCTGCCGGGCGTGACCAGCGGCGCATAGGCCTCGAGTTCAGCCAGAACATGATCATGGGTATGATTGGAATCGAGGCACACCAGGATCCGCGTGTAGCCCGATGCGATATCCTTGACCCTGGCAATCGTCTCCGGGCTTATGCTCGAACCCTCGATCATCTCGATGCGCGGGAACAGCGGGTGTTCCTCGATCGCCTCGCGATTGTGCGCGCGGATGTCGATGTCGATGCCCAGCACCTTGCGCTTGGGCTTGCGCGGATCGAGCATTTCGCCTTTTTCGGTGGCGTCGCAAAGATCCAGAAGCGCCAGGAGCGAAGCCGAGTAGATCAGCGATCCGCCATGGGCGATTCCGGTTTCGATGATCAGATCCGGCTTGATCGACCAGACCAGTTCCTGCAAGGCCCAGGCGTCGTTGGGAAGCTGGATCGCCGGCCGTCCGAACCAGGAGAAATTATAGGTCCATTTGTAGGGCGTGGCTTCGCGGATCCAGACCCGCGAGAGCGCCTGGAGATCGGTGTCGGCCACGATCCCGTCGATATTTTGCTCCACCTCGGCGCGGAATTCTTCATGAGGTCCCATCGGTAAATTCCTTCCAGTTCTGCGTTCCAGACGCAATGTTGGCCAAACCGTCACGACCGCAATGGGCGACCAGGTCGAGTGCCGATACATAGGGCGTGAAGGCGCCATGGGATTGCCGGTAGGGAATGCGCTGATAATCCATATACGAGACGCTGATGCCCTGGGCTTCGAACAACGGGTGATCGAGATAGTTCCTGGCTCCGTGCCCGGTGATGTAATCCGTGCCGTTCACCGCCTTCACCAGTCCCAGCACGCGGGCGCTGCCCGATCCGCCAATGTTGAACGTGCGGGATTCCGCAAACCGGGTTGAGCCATCCAGTCCGAAATAGCGGCACAATGCCAGCATGCTGCTCCGCGCCAGGGCCGCCAGAGTGTCGTGCTCGCCGCCCATCACGCCGGCTGCGAGGTCCAGCGCGTCGGCGGCATGGGGCGCGCCGTCGAAACTCTGTTTCAGCAATGCCAGATGGCGGTCGCGCCAGCTCTCCGACGGCTGCAGCTGCACTTCATCGATGGTCTGGCCGAGGCGGTGATCGCGAAGTGGCACGGTCATCCAGCCTATGCCGCCAGGCAGCTTGACCTGAACCCGGTTGGTGAAGCTGCCTTTGGAAAACTGAACGTCATCGTAGTGAACAAACGCGTCGGCAAGGCGGATTTGCTCCAGCATGCCCACCCAGGGAAAATACATTGACTGGCTGATCACCACCCGCCGCATGATCAATCGTGCCAGATGGGAGTAGAGGCTGATGGCCCCGGCGCAGGGGGGAACCGAACCGCCTTCGAAGCGGACATGGATCGGGATGCGGCGTATGTCATTCCATGCCTCCTGTTGATGGTCACGTCCGGGCGGCTCCGTTCAGGCGCGTCAGTCTGCCAGACGGCTTTGCAGGAGCCGCACCGGAAAAAGCATGCCGTCTATGAGATTGTAGAACTCGGCAGCGGTCTGCGCGTTTCCGATACCCATGTCGAAATTGAGATGTCCTTCGGCGTGCCCCATGAATTTCGGCACGTCCGGGCGGTGTTTGTAGGTCGGATTGAACTGCTTGAGCGCCTGGGCGCCGCGCCAGTCCTTGATCGCTGCCGCATACCCCGCTTTTTTCTCTTCGAACCGGGCCCGGTCGTTCTGGCTTTCGCAGTCAGCGGCGCAGGCCTTGATGAAGCCCTCTTGCCAGCCATTGAGATCAATGCCGTAGCGTTGTTTGAAGCACTCAATGGTGTGCGCCACCGATGCGGTGATTCCGAGTTCGATCGGAAACGGAAAATCATCGGCTTCCAGCGCGGCTTCATTCTCCTGGCGAACCGTTTTGATCCGCTCCCTGCCAACCGCGGTATCGCGCAGGCCGGCCGTGTTGGAGGCCTTGCAGGCCCCGAACACGGAAAGCGGTCTTTCCCAATAGATGCACAGATCGGCCATCATGACGGTTTTGCAGATGCTGTCATAGTCGACATTGGCTTGTTCGAAATAGCGGTTGGAGAAGGCATCGCGAATGCGGTCCAGAAGCTCTTTCTTCAGCGCGCCATGATAGATGCCGAACGGGCAGGCCGGTCGGTCCTTGGCGTCTTCCCAGAAGAACATCTTTCGCATCAGCTCCTTCTTTTCCATGTGGATCAGATGGCTGCCGGTCGGGATCCGGGTGATCTCGCGATGGGGCCGCGCTTCCGGCCAGACGAAATAGGACCGGCCCCAGGTGAAGGCATCGGCTTTGGGAACGCGCTCGGTGGTGACACGCAACGCTTCGCACAATTCCGGATCGAGATAGTCGTCATCGCCGATGATGCTGAGCCATTCGCCGCGCGCATGCTGCGGCATCCGCTCCCAGTTGTCCTGCATCGAGAGCGGCTTGGACTCTGGCGGCAGCAGCCGCAGGCGGCTGTCGTTGCAGTCCGCGACGAAGCTGGCCAGGGGGGCGGCGTCATCGGAGTTGTCTGCGACCAGGATTTCGAAATCCTGCCGCGTCGAGGCCAGCATGTGGCGCACCGCGTCCATGGCGTAGGTCTGGCGGTTGCGGGTGGGAATGCAGATGGTCAGCCGGGTCATCGTGCAAACACCCTGGCGCCGGAAACGACGTTCTCGATTGGCATGATCAGGGATTCTGCAAACCGATAGAATTCCACCGGCGTCTGCGCCGGCGGCGCATCCTCGCGAATATAGAGATAGTTGTTGAGCACACCGCAAAGCTCATTGTGCGAGCGGTTGCCGCAGAAGGCTATTGGTTTGAAGCAGTCGCGCCACCTGCCTCCCTCCCAGGCATCAAAACCGCGCTCGAAAAACGCTTTCTTGAGGGCGTAGTCCTCTTCGACGATGGTGCCGCCCACCTCGTCCATTGCCGCGCGGGCGAAATTCGCGGGAAAGCCGGTGAGGTCAATGCCGTAGGTGCGGCAAAACCAGAAGGTGGTGGACGCGATGGATGCACAGATCGAGGCGCCGGGGTCGCTGATCGGGAAGGGAAACACCGGGTCGTCCATATCGACCTTGCCCTTGGTCTCTTCCTTGAACGTCTTGACACGCTCAAGCATGGTCGCGCGAGATTTCGCGCCGGCGGAATTGGAGGCCGTGCAGGCGCCAAGGACCGAAAAGGGTCGCTGGCAATGAACCAGCATCCTGGCTTCCCGGATGATTTTGCAGCTGTTTTCGTAATCGACCGTGGGATGCTCAAAATAGCGCCCGCCATACTTGCGCTTGATCCGGTCCATGAGCGATTTGCGAACCGCACCATGATACAAACCGAAACCCACGGAGGGGCGCTTGGTGCCATCCGACCAGCGGTAAAGCCGGTCCTGCGAGATGGATTTTACCGCAATATAGGTGTCGTGGGCGACGGGTACGACCGACAATCCCGGCTTCTGGCGATTGTCGGGCCAGTTGAAACTCATGCGCGCCCAGCTTACCGATTCGACTTCGGGGTAAAGCCGCTCGTAGTATTTGAGCAGGAGCACAAGTCTCGGGTCCACGAAATCATCGTCGCCGATCACGCTGAGCCAGCGCCCTTTGGCCGGGCCGATCAGGCGCTCCCAGTTGTCGACCATCGAAAGAACGGTCTCTTCGGGGCCGACCAGGCGGAACCTGGGATCGTCAAAACCGGATTCGAAAAAATTGGCCAGCACTGATTCATCGTCGGAGTTGTCCCCGACGATGACTTCGAAATCGTCCCGGTCGCTCTTTGCGAGCGCACGGATCGTCTCGATACAGTATTTCTGCCTGTTGCGTGTCGGCAGGCAGATGGTCAGGTGAATCATTGAGTTTCTTTGCGTAAGGCCTTGGCTGCGCAAACCCTGTCAGGTCAAGCTTGCCCGATGCTTGTCCCTTCCGCGGGATGTCGCTTGAGGCGGCAAAATGTTTGCGGCGAACCCTAATGGGCTGGATTTTGGCGCCGATACCTGATCGATTGCGCCCGATTGAGGAATATCCGGAGTGCCCCATGAAAATCA
>NZ_JACIYP010000040.1 GCF_014359905.1 Hoeflea sp.
CATTCCATTTCATAAACCGAAACATTCTGGACATTGAATATGATCAAACGCGGCAGGAAATCGGGGGCTGAGATCGCGGTTGCCAGCCCGGTTTCCGTCATGCAGCGGCCCCAGGCACCACTTGAGTTGACGCCGGATGAGACTGTCGAGTGGGAGGCAATCGTTGACACGATGCCGGCCGACTGGTTCACGCGCGAGACGCACGGTCTGCTCAAGCAATACTGCCGTCATGTCGTGATGGCCTGCCGGGTGGCGCAGTTGATCGACACCGAGATGGCGCGCGACGAAGTTGATTATGTCGCGCTCGACAAGTTGGGCCAGATGCAGGCGCGCGAGACGAGCGCAATCAAGGCGATGGCTGCATCCATGCGGATATCGCAGCAGGCCAGCTACACTGCCAAGTCAGCGGCGACTGGGAAGAACAACAGGACGGTTAAACGGCCTTGGGAAAGCTGACACACGACAATGGCAAAGCAGACGCGCGGAGAGCGCAACATTCGCTGGATAGAGGACTATTGTCGCATCCCCGAGGGGAGGGACGTAGGAAAGCCGGTGAAGTTGCGCGACTGGCAGAGGCGCGAGATTTGCCGCATCTACGACAACCCCCATGGAACCAGGCGAGCGATCCTGAGCTTCGGGCGCAAAAACGGCAAGACTGGGATGGCCGCATTCATAACGCTGCTCCACCTCTGCGGTCCGGAGGCGCGGGCCAACAGCCAACTGTTCAGCGCGGCGCAGTCACGGGATCAGGCCGCAATTCTGTTTTCGCTCGCGGCCAAGATCGTGAGAATGTCACCGGACCTTACCTCTGTTGTTACGATCCGGGACACGGCGAAGCAGTTGGCATGTCAGGAACTAGGGACGCTATACCGGGCGCTGTCTGCGGATGCTTCGACGGCATACGGCCTAAGCCCGGTGCTGATCATCCACGATGAGTTAGGGCAGGTCAAAGGGCCGAGGTCGGAACTATACGAGGCGCTTGAGACGGCGACGGGCGCGCAGGAAAATCCACTGTCCATCGTGATCTCGACGCAGGCGCCGACCGACGCGGACCTGTTGTCTGTGCTGATCGAGGACGGGCTGAGTGGGAAAGACCCGCGCGTCATCGTGTCGCTCTACAGCGCACCAATGGACGCGGACCCGTTCTCTGAGGAGGCCATCAGGGCGGCAAACCCGGCGTTTGGTGACTTCCAGAATGCGACGGAAACGCTTGCGATGGCCGAGGATGCGCGGAGGATGCCGAGCCGGGAGGCGGAGTTCCGCAACCTGATCCTGAATCAGCGTGTCGATATGAACGCGCCGTTTGTGTCGCGGAATGTCTGGCAGGCTTGCGCCGCGCCAGTGGTGGAGAGCTTCAAGGGGCTTCCTGTATTCGGCGGGCTGGACTTGTCCGAGGTGTCGGACCTGACCGCATTTGTTCCGGTGGCGCCAGTCGATACTGTCTGGAACGTCAAGCCGGTGTTCTGGCTTCCTGGGGAAGGACTGACGGAGAAAGCGCGTTCCGACCGGGTGCCATACGACGTTTGGGCGCGCGAGGGATGGTTGCATACCACGGCCGGCTCCACGGTCGATTACGAGTTTGTGGCGGCCTATCTCTATGACTTCTGCGAAGGTCACGACGTTCGGAAGATCGCCTTTGACCGGTGGAACTGGCGGCACCTGAAACCTTGGCTGGCGAAGATCGGATTTTCCGAGAGCCAGATTGATGATGGTGATGCCGCGATATTCGAGCCGATGGGGCAGGGGTTTCAGTCCATGTCCCCGGCGCTTCGGGATCTGGAAAGCGCGCTACTCAACGGGCGGATTGCCCACGGCGGGCACCCGGTCCTGACAATGTGCGCCAACAATGCGACGGTGCAGGCCGATCCGGCAGGCAACCGCAAACTTAGCAAGATCAAATCACACGGTCGGATTGATGGCATGGTGGCGCTGGCGATGGCCATGAGCGTGGCCGGGACCTGGGAGAATGTGCCGATGGAACAGTCTTACATGTCCAGGCGGCCTATGGTGGTGCTCTGATGGGGATCTTCGACCTGTTCCGTTCCAAGCCGCCCGAGCAAAAGAGCACGATCAACCTCGACAATTGGCGCTTTGCGCTTTGGCCGGGAACTGGATCGGGTGTTGTGGTCAACGAGGCGACGGCGCTTGAGGTGTCCACCGTCATCGCCATTGTTCGGCGCATCTCGTCAGACGTGGCGAAGTTGCAAATCAAGGTGGTCGAGCGGACGGCGAACGGGGAAAGGCGACCCCGGCCGGACGTTCCGCTGAACCGGGTTCTGTCGCGGCGCCCGAACCGCTGGCAGACCAGTTTCGAGTTCCGCGAGATGATGACGGCTCATGCTGTCCTCCACGGTGACGCCGTGGCGATCAAGCAGACCGTTCGCGGGCAGGTTGACGAGTTGATCCCGCTTGTTCCTGGCCAGTTCTCCATTCGGCAGGAGAAGGGCTGGATACTTGAATACGATCTGATGGGGCCGCGCGGCGAAGTGATGGGCACCTATCGGCAGGATCAGGTATTCCATTTGCGGAATATGTCGTGGAATGGCTATCGTGGGCTTAACCTGAGCCGCAATGCGCGCGAGGCAATCGGGCTTTCCGCCGCTCTTGAGAATAACCAATCCACGCAGATGCGGAACGGGGCGAAGCCGCAGGGCATCCTGACAACCGAGAGCAACCTGACGGAAGAGCAGATCGACCGCGTCGCGCAGGGGTGGAAAGCGGCAACGTCCAAGGGGAATGCGTATTCGACGCCACTTCTCGATGCCGGCCTGAAATTCATGCCGGTGTCGCTGAATTCGGTGGATTCGCAGCTTCTTGAGACCAGAAAGCACCAGGTCACGGAGATTTGCGCGGCATTTGGCATGATCCCGGCAGTTCTCGGAATTGACGACAAAACGCAGGCTTTCGCATCGGTCGAGGCGATGATGCAGGCATACGTCGATCAAGTTATCTGGCCGTGGGCCGAGCGTTGGCAGCAGCGACTTGATCGTGACTGCCTTGATGCCGACGGGCCGCTAGAGATCATGATGGACATGTCGCAGATGCGAAAGGCCAGCGCCAAGGATCAGGCCGAGGCTGACGTGAAGTTGGTTACAAACGGCCTGAGAACGCCGAACGAGCTGCGCGCCCGCGACGGATTGCCGCCAATAGAAGGCGGAGATACTCCAATGAGGCCCGCCAACATGACGAGCGGCGAAGGGACAGACAATGAAGATGCACCGGATACAGATCCCGCTTGAGATCAAGGCGTCAGACGACGGCAAAAATGTCATCGGTTATGGCTCGGTCTTTGGGAATATCGACTCCTACGGCGACAAGATCGCACCGGGCGCCTTCGTCAAGTCGCTTTCAGCCCATGCTGAGAAGGGAACGGCCCCGGCGATGCTCTGGCAGCACAACCCGGACTGGCCAATCGGCAAGTGGGCGAAGATGCAGGAAGACGAGCGCGGCCTGAGGGTCGAGGGCGTCCTGGCCGACACGACGCAGGCGCGCGACGTCGGCACCCTGGTCAAGATGGGTGCCATATCGGGCGCCTCAATCGGGTTCATCACCAAGGACAGCGACTTTGACGCGAAGTCAGGAGTTCGGACGTTGAAAGAGATTGATCTATGGGAGGTGTCGCTTGTGACCTTCCCAGCGAACGAGGCGGCAAGGGTGGAATCTCGCGCTGCCGACATCGCCGAAATGGATCTGGCAGAGATCGAGCGGATGTTGCGTGATGCAGACATGTCGCGGCGCGAATCGAAGACGGTGATTTCGCGCCTCCTTTTCCTCGGTTCGCAGCGTGATGCTGCCGAGCGGAAGGAAGCCGCAGAACTGTTGGCTGAATTGAAGCGCCTCCGGGCACGTTTCGGCCGCTAACCAATCATCATAGGAGGTTCCAATGGAACCGGAACTGAAAGAGACCCTTGAAGGTCTCGGCGGCGCTGCTGAGGCGCTGCAAAAGCGTATGGACGAGATCGAGAAAGAGGCGAAGAAGTTCGGCTCGGTCGATGTGGTTCACAAGGATGCGCTGGACAAGGTTGTGGCCGATATGGTCGAACTGAAAGCCCATTCCGAGGCAATCGAGCGCAAGCTGAATACCGCTGCGCTGCCGAATGTCGGCTCGGAGCGGGATCAGAAGGCCGAGCAGGACCGCAAGGAGTTCCTGAGCGCCGTCCGCAAGAAGTCGGCGTATGAGGCGCTTGAGGCAAAGGCAGTTGACGCCGACTATTCGAGCAACTCGACCTCGGGCGGCGTTGCGATCCCGGAAGTGATCGCGTCGGAAATCCTCAAGAAGGTTCTCGATATTTCGCCGCTTCGCTCTCTGGTTCGCGTGACGCAGGTTTCGTCGCCGAACTACGAGCGTCTTGTCGATGTTCGCGGCCTTGCCTCCGGTTGGGCCGGTGAAAGCACCACTCGGTCGGAAACCGGGACGCCGACGCTCCAGCGCGTGACCTTCACCCACGGCGAACTTTATGCCGTGCCGAAGGCGTCGAACTGGTCGCTCAACGACATCATGTTTGATGTGCAGTCCTGGCTGGTCGAAAGCGTCGCTGACGAGTTCGCCTATCAGGAAGGTGTCGCGATCACGTCTGGCAACGGCACCAACAAGCCGACCGGCTTCCTCAACGGCGCCCCGGTTTCGACCGACGACGAGGAAAGCCCGGCGCGCGCGTTCGGCACGTTGCAGTATATCGCGACGGGCACGGCCGGCGCGTTCCAGAACGATCTGCTCGGCTCTCCGGTCGGCGATCCTCTGGCGTGTTTCATCGACACCGTTGCGGCGCTCAAAACGTCCTATCGCAGCAATTCGCGGTGGACGATGAACCGCAACACCTTCGCTACCCTGCTGAAGAAGCGCGACGCCGATGGCCGGCCGCTGATCCATTGGGATGCTACCGGTTCGGTGCCGATGAACATCCTCGGCTACCCGATCACCATCCTGGATTCGATGCCCGATGTCGGCTCGAACACGTTCCCGGTGGCGTTCGGTGACTTCCGCGCCGGCTACGAGCTTATCGACGTTACTGGCATGACCATGATCCGCGATGATGTGACTTCGAAGGGCTACACGCTCTTCTATGTGTCGCGTCGTGTCGGCGGCAAGGTCGTGAACGATGACGCGATCAAGCTCATCAAGGCGGCTACCAGCTAATGCTGGTCAATGATAATGACGCGAGCCTCACGGCTCGCGTTACTTCCTCGTTCTCTGGTGTCCCGGATGGCGAGGTTTATCCGATCAAATTCGCCGTCGGCGCAATCATTCGCGGCAGTCTGGCGCGCTCGGAGGTGGAGAGCGGCCGGGCTGAATGGCTAAACCCGCCCAAGATCGAGAATAAGGCGCACGACAGCCCTTTCCCGACTGGTCCGGTCGAATTGTCGTCGTCGCGGCGTCCGGGCCAAGCCAAAACGCCGAAGACCTCGCGCAAGCGCGTGGAAAAGCGGTCGTTCTGACGATCAACGATACGTGGAAGTTGGCGCCGTGGGCTGATGCTCTATACGCCTGTGACTTCCGGTGGTGGGTGTTCAATAACCCCGGAGACGGATTCATGGGGCTGCGGTTTCAGGGGCACATTGGCAAGGCCGAGGGCGTCGCCAAGGGGTGCATTCCCTGCGGAGTAATCCCCGGAGATCACGTGATGCGGTTCTGTGGGTATCGTCTCGGGTCCGGCGGCAACAGCGGGTTTCAGGCGGTCAACCTTGCGGCCGTGGCCGGAGCCAATAGGATCGTTCTGACCGGCTTTGACATGAGCGTTGACAACGGGACGCACTGGCACGGCGACCATAACGGCCTTCTGGGCAACCCGGACGGCAAGATGCTCCGCAACTGCGGCAAGATACTGGACCGCGCGTCAGAGACGCTAGCGGGACGAGGGATAGAGGTTCTGAACGCCTCACGACAGACAGCATTGACCGCGTATCGGCGCGTCAGCATGGGAGAAGCCCTTGAAATCTGACATCCACGAGGCAAACGGCGTCAAGTTCCACGCGGCAAACGACATGATCGTCGCTTGGGAGCGGGCCGAAAACAGGCATTTCGAGCCGGAAACAACGGCCTGGATGCTTGATAAAATGGCCGAAAATGAGGGTATTTTCCTCGATATTGGGGCCTCTACTGGCTGGTTTTCGGTGCTTTTCGCCAGTTTGGGACGGGAAGTCGTGGCATTCGAGCCGAATCCGCGTCCGGCGCAGCGTTTGCGCGACAATGCCGAGTTGAACTGGGTTTCGGTCGAGTTGCACGAGGCGGCCGCGTCTGATCGCGTCGGGAATGCCGAGTTGCACCACAATCCCGGCCTTCCGCTGACCTCTGGGGCATCGCTCGAGGCTGACGTGAGGCCCCGCGCGAATACGGGAATTATCAAAGTGCCGACGCTGACGGTGGATAGCGTGATCGGCGAGAGACAAGTGGCGCTGATGAAGATCGACGTTGAAGGGCACGAGTTGGCGGTGCTTCACGGGGCCTTCGTGGTGCTGGAAAACTGGCGTCCGCACATGGTTCTGGAAGCGAACACCGACGCGCACTTCGCGCAGTTGGACGAGTTCCTCAAGTCGCACGGTTACGAGTGGGTCCGCGCAGATGAGCGCAACATGCTATGCGCGCCAAAATCGTAACGGTTCTACGTTCTGGCGGTGAATATCTGCCCGAGCATGTCGATAGGCTCAGGGGCCAGTGCCAAGAATACGCGCCCGGAGCCGAATTTATATGCCTGACGGACCTTGACGGCGGATTGATCAACGGCTGGCCGGGCTGGTGGTCGAAGATCGAGACGTTCCTCATTCAAGGCCCGGTTCTCTACATGGATCTGGACACGACGGTGATCGGTGATCTTTCGCCGCTCCTGACCGTGGCCGAGACGCACAAGTTTGTCGCGCTGCGGGACTTCAACCCGAGCCAGCGGCAGATGGGGTCCGGGCTGATGGCTTGGTCTGGAGACATGCGCCGGATTTACGACGAGTTCGCCGCCGCACCGGCCGCCCACATGAAACGCTGCACCACTTCGCAGGCTTGGGGCGATCAAGGCTTTATTGAGCCGCTGACGCTTGACCGCGAATACTGGCAAGACCTCCTGCCGGGGGCGGTGGTGAGTTGGAAGAAGCATTGTGGATCGGGCGTTCCGGAAGGGGCGCGTGTGATCTGCTTTCACGGGAAGCCGAGGCCCTGGGAGATATGATGACAACGCTTTATCGCCCTAACCGCTGGTCCCTGACGGTTTCCGTCGCGCCCACGGCCGAGCCGATCACGGTCGCTGACCTGAAAGACATGGCGCGGATTCAGACGTCCGACGAGGAATATTCTCTGTCCGGCATCGTGACGGCGGCTCGGCAGGCGGTCGAGAATGCCACCCGTCGCGCGTTGATGACACAGACGCGCGTCCTGAAACTGGACGCATTCCCGGCTGGTGACCAGTATTTCGAGCTTCCCGGCGGCAATATCCAGTCGGTGACTTCGATCATCTACAACGATACGGACAACGCGACGCAAACGCTTTCGTCTGCCGTTTACGAGACGGATTTCGGGACGGACGGCGGGACGGGGCGGATCGGGCTGGCGCCGGATCAGGAATGGCCCGATCTCGGCGATAGCGGGCTGAACGTGACTGTTACTTACGTTGCCGGGTGGACCTCGGCCGCGCTGGTTCCGCAAAGCCTGAAACACGCAATCGCGCTGATGGCTTCGTGGCTCTATGACAACCGCGCTGCGTTCGACATGAGCAAGGCCGAGGCTAACCCGGCCTTTGACGCTCTGATTGCCCCTTACCGTATTCACAGGGTGTCCTGATGCGGGCGGGGCGGCTTGATCAGCGCATCACGATCCAGCGCAAGGCGCGCGTGACTGACGCGATGGGCGGGTTTGTCGAGACGTGGAGCGACCTTGAAACAGTCTGGGCCGAGGTTCGGCCGCTGTCCACTCGGGAAGTCTGGGACGCCATGCGGATTTCTGCCGAGACGCGGATGCGGGCGCGGATCAGGTTCCGTGGTGATGATGCCGGGGCGCCCTATTACACATCCGCCGACCGCGTGGCGTGGAAGGGCCGGACTTACGGCGTCGAGCGGGTGGTAGAGATCGGCCGCCGCGAGGGGCTTGAGATTCTGATGGTCGAGGGGCAAGCGTCGTGAAGCGGGTGTCTCTGGACGTTAGCGGGCTGAACGAGACGCTGTCACGCCTGAAAGACGTGGCCGAGGCGGGGCTGGATTCGACGCGGGCGGTGGTCGAGGAAGTGACGCGCGAAGTTCACTCGCTCGCGACCGGGAACATCGTTGAGGGCGGCACTTCGCTGCCCGGGCAATACCCCAAGAGTCAGACCGGGCGCCTGCGGTCGTCAATTCGGATGGAGTTGCCGGGCGACGCCGGGCGGGCGGTCGGCATGGTCGGGTCTGACGCGATCCACGCGCGCTTCCTCGAACACGGGACTGCGAGCATGGAGCCGCGCCCTTGGCTTCTGCCGTCATTCGAGACTGCGGTTGAGGGCGTCGCGGGCGACCTGAAAGCAGAGTTTGAGAGCCGGATATGAGCTTTGAAACAACCGCCCAGCAGATCGTCTATTACGCGCTGAACGGAAACTTGTCGGCGCCGGTCTACGATGACGTGGCGGTCCTGCCGGATGGCCAGCCGATGAGCGGCTTTCCGTATGTGGTGATCGGAAATGATACGCATCGGCCGTTCGACACGGACGACACCGTAGGGTCCAGTTCGACCGTGACTATTCACGTTTGGTCGAAATATCCGGGCTTCAAGGAATGCAAGTCAATCATGGGCGAAATCTATGACTTGCTCAATCGGGCTTCGCTGACGAAGGCCGGTTTCAACGTGGTCGATTGTCTATGGGAATACTCCGACACATCGACCGATCCAGACGGCGAAACGAGGCACGGCGTGACCCGCTACCGCCTCACCATCCAGGAGACTTGAGATGCCTACAAGCGGATTTAACGGCCGCAACCTCGTCATTGCATGGGAGACGGTGACTATTGCCGGCGTCCGAAACAAGACGATGAACATCAGCAACGAAATGGTTGATATCACCAGCGACGATGACGCGGGCTGGCAGACGTTCCTTGCCGTTCCTGGCAAGCGCGGCGCTACTTGGTCGATTTCCGGGGTCCACTCGGACGAGACGCTCCTGGCCGCGATGATGGCCGCGAACGCCTCGATTGCGTCCGGAACCGTTCTCGTCAACCTGCCATCGTCCCTCTCGACGCCTGGCACCATGAGCGGCGAAGGCGTGATTACGTCGATGGAGCTTACCGGAGAGCATGACGGCGTGTTCGAGTTCACGGTTGAAATCGCTTCGTCCGGCGCGATCACCTACACGGCGAGCGCGTAATGCGGGAAGTCACGGCAACTCTTGGTGGCGAGGAAATCACGCTCGCCGCCACATTCAAGGCGTCCGAGGAAATCGCGGACAGGGTGGCCGATCCTCTGGCCATCGCTCGCGAGGCGGCGCTTGAATCCATGTTTGCGCAGGCGCTCCAGGTTTACGAGCCGAAGTTCAAATTCACGGTTCGGAATGTTCCGCTGTTGCTTCACATCGGCATGAGGGCGGCCGGCGACAAGCGGACGCTTGAACAGGTGCAGGCGCTGACGTTCGACGGCGGCTTCTTCTCGGCGCGCGACATCGCGACGGACTACATCGCCGCGATTGTCGGGCCTACGTCCGAGGAAATCACGCCGAGCGAAGGTGATGCCCCCTCGGGGGAGTGACGTGGGCCGCCTTCATCAAGTCGGCTTATAAGGCGGCCCGGTCCTGGGAAATGCAGCCGAGCGAGTTCTGGAACATGTCGCCGCGTGAATGGTGGTGGGAGTTTGACCAGCGGTTGAGCGATCATCGGAAGATGACGAATGCGGCCGGTGGATTGTCCGAGGCCGATTGGGTAGCGGCGCGGCGGAAACACAAGGAGCGGATGAGAAATGGCTGAACTTGCCGCCCTTAACGTCAGGATTACCGGCGATGCGTCCGGCATCAAGGCGGCCGCCAATACCGCGACGAAATCGGTTCAGAATTTCAGCAAGTCGGCGGAATCGTCGTCCAAGGTTTTCGAACGGGCCTTCGCGCAGAATGAGCGGTCGGTTGATCGCCTGCGGAGGTCCATCGACCCGCTCTATGCGTCTTCGAAGCGATACGAGACTGCCGTCAACACGCTGGACAAGGCGCTCAAGGCCGGAAGCATCACGCAGGCGACCCATACGAAGCTGTTGAGCCAAGCGGGCGCGGCGTATCTGACGGCTGGTGGGCAGGCGGCGAAGGCTGCGACACAGACCGCCCAAATGTCCGGTGCGTTCGGGCTTCTCGGCGGTATGTCGAGATCGACCGGCGCGAAGATGCAACAGGTCGGGTATCAACTCCAGGACGTTGCGATCCAGTTGCAGGCCGGGACGCGGGCCAGCGTCGTGTTTGCCCAGCAGGGTTCTCAGGTGGCTTCGGTGTTCGGCCCGGTCGGCGCGATCATCGGCACCTTGGCGGCGGTGGGTATTCCGCTTCTGGCGGTCGCATTCTCGAATGCGACGGAAAAGACGAGATCGTTTGACGATGCGGTGTCCGATCTGGAGGGCAGCATCACCAGACTACAGGATGCTGCGGCGGCCTATTCCTCGAAGGGCATTCAGGGGATGGTCGAAAAATACAGCGAGTTGAACGCCGAGATTCTGCGGTCAATCGAACTTGAGCGGATGGCTGCCACCAAACGCGCCGCCCTAGACGCGGCCGAGACAATCCGCGCGTTCGCTGCGGAAATCGGCTCGGCGGCGACGATGACGGCCAACCTCGCTCGCGAGTTCGACATCACGCGCGAGCGCGCGGCCGACCTCGGGTCCGCCATCGGTCGGGCCGTCAACGCCAAGAATTACGACGACCAGATTTTAGCGCTGACGGTTGTCAGGGATCAGATCCTTGAAATAACCGGCGGCGTCAAGAACATGACCGAAGCGCAGTTTGCGCACTTCGATCAGCTAACGCGGGCGATTGACGCGCTTCGCCAACTCAAGGCAGAGGAACCGGGCGCGGGATGGCTTGCCGCTGGCATCTCCGCCGCGCAAACCCTCGGCGATAAGCTATGGGATGCGGCTGCGGCGGCCGCCAAGGTTCGGCAGGAGCAGGACGCTGCAGCCAAGGGCAAGCTGGTCTATTCCGGCCGTGGGGCCGACCCGAGGCAGTTCACCGAGGGCGGCCCGAATAGCTTTGGCGGTTCGATTTACGGTTCCGGCGCAACTGGCGGCGCCCGTGGAGGTGGCGGCGGCGGTGGTGGAACAAACCCCATCGTCTCGCAACTGGAAAGCCTGCGGCAATCCCTGATGACGCAGGAAGATGCACAGATCGCTTCTTACACGCGCCAACAGGAGACGCTGACCGCCGCGCTCGAACAGCGCCTGATCACGCAACAGGAATACCAGGCGCTGATGGAGCAGGCGCAGCAGATGCATGCCGACAGGCTCGCGAGCATCGACGCTTACCGCTACGGCAGCGGTTTGGAGAAGGCCGGCGCATTCTTCGGCGACATGGCGTCCGCGTTGCAGGGCGGAAACGAAAAGATGCTCGCCATTAGCAAGAAGTTCGCTGCGGCTCAGGCGCTGATCAATGCTTGGCTGGCGTATACGCAGACTATCGCGGATCCGTCCCTTCCGTTCTTCGCCAAGTTTGCGGCTGCGGCAAAGGTGCTCGCGGCTGGCATGGGCGCGGTCAGCGCCATCAAGGGCGCAAGCACGGGCGGCGGCGCCTCATCGGCTTCCGGCGTGGCGAACGCGAACGCGGCACCAGCCCCGCTTGATGTCAGGCTGAACGGCGTTAACCCGAGTTCGCTCTATTCAGGTGCGGACATCGGTTCCCTTCTCGACCGTCTCGGCGAGGAAGCCGGTGACCGTGGTTACAGATTGATGATATCCAGATGACTCTATATATCTCCCCGGCTCTGGCGGCACTCATGAGTGCCGCTGGGACAGAAAACACCCCACTGATAGCGTGGAACAACTTTGCGGCCGATGCTACAATGTCTACCTTGTTAGGCACCAGCGCGGCTGGATTCCCGGCGTCAAATGCCGCGACCGGATCGACGTATGACGAATGGAAGGGTATTCCTACTGACGACAGGGTGGCTCTGCGCGCACAACTCACGGAATCGAAAACGGTGACGATGGTTGCCATCGCCGCGCATAATGCGGCGGACATTGGAGCCGGGGTTGTCGCCCAACGCGCCGGGTTCTCGCGGACCAACGAGATTCCACGAAGCCAGGACTTTTCAACCGGCTGGTTTACCGCGAACGTGGCCTTGACTTCAGCGGCCACCACCGGCCCGGACGGAACCATGTCTGCCGGACTGATCGTCGAGAATACAGCGGTTGGGGTTGCAAGATATGTGACGAATACGAGCGCTGTCAACTTCACCGCTGGAACAGCTTACAGTGTTTCCTGCTACGTGAAGCGGGCAACTGGCATCAGGCACTTCGCGCTTACGCTACCGTCTGCCGCGTTCGCTGGCTCTCCAGCAGCCGCGTTCAACCTGGACACTGGTGTTGCCACAATATCCACGGCAGGCACCAACACGAGCGCAGGGATAACAGATGCTGGTGCCGGGTGGTTACGGTGTGCGATCAAGTCGGATGCAACCGCCACAGCCTCAAGCCCTGATGCAATATTTCGCATGGTTTCGTCACCGACAAACGGCAAGGATTTTTATACCGGAGACGGAGCGTCAGGACTCTATATCTGGGGCGCGCAGATAGAATCCGGTGGCGTGACGAGCTACATATACACAACTACAGCGCCGGCATCATCTAGCTACCATGATCTCGGACAGTGGGTTGTCCCATCGACGCCAGCACCAATAGCGTGGTATTCGACCGCTTCCACGCTACAGTTTTGCAGGGTGCTGTTTCACAACGTGTCTCCAAGCGTCAACCCTACTGTCGGCGTGTTTTTCTGCGGTGATCCGATGGTGATGGACCGGCCTTTCTACCAGGGCTTTGCTCCGATCCTGACGCCGACAGAGGTCGAGTTGCAGTCCAACGTATCGGCTGGCGGACACCTTCTTGGATCAAGCGTCGTGAAGCGCGGGTCGCGTATCGCCATGCAGTTCAACAACCTGTCAGATACGTTTGTCCGGGGAGATGATTTCAAAGGGTTCATGGCGCACTTCAACGATGGTGGTGGTGCGTTCGCGGCATGGCGGCCAACGAAATACGCGGACGACCTGCACTATTTCTGGCGCGACGGCCAGCCAGTCCAGCCAACCAACAGCGGCCCGCGCGCCCTGATGAGCGCGGCGATTGAAGGCAGGGTCTACGAGGGATGACACTTTCGCGCAAGCCATTGCAGATTGTGGAAATCGACCTGCCACGCTGCACCAGGACCTACGCGACGGCCCCGTGCACTGCGGCGCTAGGGACGACCGGGGACCACAAGTGCTACAACTCGATAGCGACATGTCAAGATGTCCCTAACTTCCTCTCCGCCAATCTGACGCTGCGGTTCAGCAAGAACCAGAGTGGGTTGCCGAGGGGGCAGGCGATCTATCCAGCGCTGAGCAACGTCACGACGCGGGCCGGGCGCGTGAACCTTTCGGGGATAGACCCGAAGCGTTCGCCGCTCGGCCAGCGGGCGCGCATCACGGTCACGCTGCAAGACTTCACCGACGCGGAAGCCTACATCGACAAATATCAGGCTGAGCGGATTTCCGGCGCCGCGCAATCGTCCGGGATCGGGTATAGGCCGAAGGACAGAGGGACGTTCTTCGCGAAGCTGAAAAAGCGGTGGCCCTACTATCTCGGCAAGCCTCTCAGGGTTCTGGAGGGTTACGAGGGTGATGCGTTAGCGTCCATGCGGACCAGGAGCTACGTCATCACTGAGTGGAGTGGACCGAACGCGGCCGGGAAGGTGACGATTACGGCCAAGGACGTTCTTGACCTAGCCGACAACAACAAGGCTCAGGCGCCGGTCGCATCGCGTGGCAAGCTGCTGGCGGACATTTCGGCTTCCGCGACCACATTGACGCTGACGCCAAGCGGCATCGGGTCGGAGTATTCCGCCAGTGGGTATGTTGCCATTGGACGCGAGGTCATGGCGTTCACCCGGTCGAGCGACACGCTGACGGTCACGCGCGCGCAGTTCGACACCACGGCTTCGGCGCATTCAACGAGCGATGTGGTTCAGGAATGCCTTATCTATACCAAGCAGAGAGCCGACGTAATTATCGCGGACCTGCTTACGACATATGCCGGTATTGATCCTGCATTTATCGACACGGCCGCATGGTTTGCGGAGTCTGAAAGATGGCTTGGCGGTATCGTGTTCGGCGCCATCATCACCAAGCCAGAGGGCGTTGCCGGATTGATCGGCGAGATATGCCAGCACGGTATCATGGTGTGGTGGGATGAGGTCGCGCAGGAGATCAGGTTCAAACTCAATCGTCCGCTCGATCTCGATGAGGTGTTTCTGCAGGTAACGGACGACAGGAATATCATAGAAGGCACGGCCGACATCGAGGATGCCGTTGATGAGAGGGCGAGCCAGGTTCACTTCTGGCATGGGATAATTGACCCTACCGGATCGGTAACAGACGGATCGAACTTCAAGAAGCTCGTGATTGGGTCGGACCTCACGCTTGAGGGAGACGACTTTTACGGCGAAAGCCGCATCAAGGAAATCTTTTCCCGCTGGTTCGGGACGAGCGGAGACGACGCCACCGCGAGCGTGATCGTTGACCGCCTGATCGCACGATACAAGTTCGTGCCAGAGAACTTCACCTGCGACCTTGACGCCAAGGATTTGTCTGGCGTTGGAATGACATCGCTTGTAGAGGTTTCGACGCGGCTTCTAACGGACGATACGGGAATTATCGAGCCTCGCCAGATGCAGGTTCTTTTTCGCGAAGAAACGCAGCCCGGATCGAGGTTCAGGATAGAGGCGCAGACATTCCCGCAGTCGGCGAGATTTGGATATATCATGGCAGATTCCTCCAATGATTACTCGTCAGCAACAGCGAGCGAAATTTCCAGAGGATGCTATATCGCAAACGAGAGCACTCTGGTATTCTCCGATGGAACTGGCCCGTATCTGATATTCTGAGGACAATATGACCACATATACGGCAATCACCGATACCGAGACTGGCTTTGAAAAGCCCGTAACAATCTCGCTCATCCGACGGCTGCGGGATAATCCCCTGGCCATTCAGCAGGGCGACGCCACGGCGCCTTCTATCTACACCGGGATCGCTGCCAAGCACACAGTTGGCGGAGTTGGAACTTATGCGATCTTGACTGTGGTCGCTAGCGCAACGGCCGTAGTCACCGGTTCTTCATACGCGGGTAGCAATCTCGCGTATACCACCACAGATACGACAACGGGGGCGACCACATCACAGACACCATCTGGAACATGGCGCGCGCTCGCGGATGGATCTCTTTCCGGTAACATCAGCGCACTATTCATAAGGATAGCCTGAATGCAAATCTACAATCCCAAATACACCGCAGACGGCTCTATCGACTGCGAGATTGACCATCCTCGCCTTGGCCGCATCCCGTTCACGGCGCGGCAGGACGATCAGGAGCTTGTCGGTGCATTGGTATATGCAGAGGCTGCAAAACTGAAACCGACGCCATACGTCAAGCCAGTCCCGACGAAAGCACAGATTGATCTCGGGCTTGACGAGATGGCAGATACGCTTGTCACTGGAAGCATGAAGGACAGGGCTATCGGCCTTCTCTTTGCTGATCTGTGGGCGGTAGCAAACCCTGCGGACAAGAACCCGCTGCAATCCGTGCGCGACAGGTTTCGCGCACACCTCGCAACAATCTACAACGGCTGATAGAAGGATACTGAAATGGCTGCTGGAAATTGGGTCGTATATGGCCCGGCACTTGAGGCGATCAACAAGGCAACGCTCGATCTCGATAGCGGAACCTATCGCATGGTGCTCGTAACGTCCGCCTACACGCCAAACCAAAGCACACATGCCGCATGGTCGTCTATCTCGGCCAGTGAAGTGGCTTCCGGCGGCGGGTATGCGACGCATGGCAAGCTTCTGACGTGCACTGTGTCGCGCTCGGCAAATGTTGTAACGTTCGACTGCGACGACCAGTCGTGGGCTGCATCGACGATTACCGCCAAGTATGCTGTCATTGTCAATGACGCGAACGCTGATGGGGCGCTTGCCGCCGGAGATGTTCCGCTTGCATATGTCGATCTCGATACTGGCGGCGGGTCGCTGTCGTCTACTGCGGCCGCATTTTCCGTAGGGATTAATGCGTCTGGCGTGTTCACAGTGACGGCCGCTACTTCGTAAGATGGCACTCGCCGGTCACGACACACCGATTGCTGTATTCAGCGATACTACGACGACAACGGGCTATTCCGGTTCGCTGACGGTCGCTGATGGCGAGCTGATCGTTGTCTGCTTCGACGGCATCGGAAACGGGTCAGACACGGTTTCGGGCTGGACGGTAACGCTTGGCGGCAACGCCCTGACCTATCAATCCGGCCCGAACCCGACCGCCGTTGTCGGTATCGCTGCAATATTCACAGGGATCGCATCCGGTAGCGGTGCCCAGACGCTGAGCCTGACGACTGGTGTCGCGACAAGAGGCATGGACGCCCACGCCTATCGGATTACCGGGTTCGACACGACAAATCCAATTGCAGCCGCCGGGCAACTGGCAAACTACAATTCGGACGTCCTGGCCCTGACCAGTCCCGATGCTATCACGACAGGGGCAGGCGGAAACGCAGTCATCGGCTGCATCGGCATTAATAGCGGCACTATTACCGCCCTTGCCGTTTCAGGCGCGGACGGGTCACTCACCGGGCAAACGGGCACAAACCAGTTCAGCGATGTGGAATGGGGCACGGCCTATAAACTTATGCTCACGGCTGGCAGCGTGTCGTTCGCATGGACCTGGGCGACATATGCAAGCAAGCCAGCGGCTGCATGGGTAGAGATCAATGCGTCTGCTGGTGGAACATCCGCGACCGCTAACGCGGGTGTCGGTAGTGTTTCCGCGCAGGGCATGTCGTCGTCGGCTTCTTCCGGCGTGTCGTCCGTTGCAGGTTCTGGTTCTGTTTCGGTTCAGGGATTCCCGGTTACGGCATCCGCCGGGTCTGACGCATCTGCATCTTCTGGAATCGGGCTTGTCTCGGTGCAAGGTCTACCGGCGACGGCGTCGGCTGGAGTAGCGGTAGCGGCTGGAGCGGGTGCGGTATCCGTCCTTGGCGGCGCAGTAAGCGCCTATATACCTGCGGCGAACGACCTTACGTGGTCGGGGTTTCAGTTAACGTGGTCAGGCGACCAAATCACATGGACGGCAGGAGTATCGGCCGTAGCAACTACTGGGGCCGGTAGTGTTTCGGTGCAGGGACGCACGACATCTGCTTCGGCAGCGGTTGCCGCAGTAGCCGGAACAGGCTCCATATCGGCACAGGGTCACGCCGTAACCGTAGCAGTTGGCGGCTCTGTGTCTGCATTTCCAGGCATCGGCACGGTAGATGTGAGCGGTAATCCGGCAACCGCATCGGCATCCGCGATCGCGACAACTGGCGCGGGCGTCATATCGGTTCAGGGTAAGGCTTCGATAGCAAATGTCGGCGGCGCTGCTTCGGCGTCCTCCGGCCTTGGAATCTTGACGGTTCAAGGCTTCGGTGCTACGGTTTCGGTAGGCGTAACGATTTCAACCAGCCACGGGACTGTTCAGGTTTCCGGCAACTCCGCAACCGGGTCAGCAAGTGTTTCTGCGGCAACGGGGGCAGGGGCGATAACGATACAGGGACGGAGCGCCATTGCATCAGTTGGCGCCGTAGCGTTCCGGCGCATCGCGACTGCGGATGAAAGCAGGACTGGCGTAATCTTGATGAATACTCCACACGGTGTTGCTATAAGGAAAACGGCAAATGGCGCGTGAAACTGGCGAGGCGAAATGAGCGTTTTCAGCATCAAGAAGGGCGACACTTCGCCAGCCATCCTTGCGGAGCTTACGCCGCAAGATGTGGATATCACCGGAGCAACAGGCGTTGTGTTCAACATGTGGGATCGCAGCACAAAGACCGTCAAGATCAACCGGGCGGCGGCTTCACTCGTAACTGCATCTGGCCCGGCATCCGTAAGTTACGCATGGGCACTGGCGGATACCGACACTGACGGATGGTTCGAGGCTGAGTTTGAGGTGACGCGCGCGGATGGAACTGTTGAGACATTCCCGAATGACGGTTACATTTCCGTAAACATTACCAGAGACATTGGGTGACGCATGGCATTTGAAGCAGTCCAGCAACCATCTACGCCTCCGCAAGCCGGTGACGCGGCAATCGTGCATCGCGCTGGCGTTCCGGCGAATGTCGATATAACGACAATCGCTGCAAATGACCAGACCGGCACGGCCTACACGCTCGCGCTGGCCGATGCCGCGCATTTCGTGACGATGACGAATGCCGCGCCGAACACGCTGACCATACCGGACAACGCGACAGTCGCCTTCCCGGTCGGGACGGCGATCACCATCGGCCAGGGCGGAAGCGGCACGACGACCATAGATGCCGCAGCTGGCGTCACGCTCAACGGCGTGTCCGGCGGGGCTGGTGACGTGACCGGGCAATGGGCGACGGTGATGCTGCGCAAGACCGCGACAGATACATGGCAGGCGTGGGGCAGCATCGGGGCCGTGGCATGATCGGGGCCATGGCGCTGGCCACGGCGGCAGCGGGGCACAGGCGGGTGCAGGGCGGGCTGGCGAAGCGGACGACACTCTACGCCCTTCTTGGCAGCACGGCCTATGCGGCGATCTCCGGTGCTGCCTGGGGCGACAGTATCACGGCCAACAACCAGGCCAATGTGATGCGCGATTCCGGCGCTGGATATTCGGAATACGTCAACCTCGCCTATACTCCGGCGGTCGATACGATCAGCCATGGAAACTGGCCGGGCGAGGTCGCGGCGCTGACCGGCGGGACGTTCGTCAACGAGGGGGCGGGCGGACAAACCTCCGACCAGATCACCGCGCGGATGGAGGCGGTCGCCGCGTCTGGTGTCAATGTCGTGAGCTTCGGGACGAACGATGCCTCTGGAGGATCGGTAGCGACGCAGTTGAACCTGCAGGCAAATGTTGACCGCGTCGCGGCCCATGGCTACGGCCTTGGCACAACGCTTTTCACGACATTCCAGGCCAAGACCCCCGGGGGAAGCAGCTACGGCATCGCAGACTACGCCCGTCGCGCGGGCTTCAAGAGCTACAACTGGCATACCGGGATGCTCAAGCTCGCGCATCGGATGCATGCCGAGACAGCGGTCGCGTCGCTTCCGACGAGCTGGATCGAGGGATCGGCGCCGCCGGCATTCATGTCATCTCCGACCCCGACAGGGTCGGTCGACAACATCCATCCGGGCAGCGCGTTTTCCGAGGCGCACAGCCAGGAGATCGCCGCGATTGCAACGGCCATGTCGGGCGGCGCGCCCTACCTGCAGATGCAGACGATGGCGGTTGACTGGTCGGTGCCTGCCGGGACGCTGATCGGGACGCTCGACACGATAGGGACCGTTTCCGGATCGGCGGTGAACAACGACTTCGGCAATGTCGGTGCGATCACGGTTTCCGGGGCGAATGTCTATCGCGGCGCCGGGGCGGCACCTTCGGGTGACTGGGCCGAGTTCTTTATCGAGGTCCGCAACGCGCAAGGGTCGAACGTCAACAGGCTGATGCTCGGGCTCGCGTCCGGTGGCACGACCTTCCGGCCCTGCGCTCCGGTGATCCAGTCCTTCATCGCGGGAAGCTCGACAGAGGGCACGATCTCCATCGTGGTCGCAAAGATCACGTCCGCGAACAGCCGGTTCGTGAAGGTCGGGAATTGTGAAATTCAACTCCTTACCAGCGGACAGGTTAGGTTTGGTGGGCCATTATCCTCTCCTGTCGCGTCCGGCGCGAACGTCACCAGCTATCAGCATTTCATGATCACATGGAACGCGACCAGCTGCTACACGGTGCTGGGCACAACATATACCGACCGCACCGGCACCTATACGGGCGGCAACATCAATGGCAGCCTGCTCCTGTTCGGGGCGACCACGGGGACGACGGCACTCGTCTCCGACCGCACGGCGCGGGTCGGACACGTCTACGTGTCGGACAGGTATTTCGGGCCGGGATCGGATATTTCGCCGATCTGGGATGGTGCCAACTCCGCTATCAGCGGCCCGGCCGACGTGCTGGCCGGCGACGCGCCGCTCTACAGCATGGCGGGCGGGCCGGGAAAGTTCGCCTCGGAAAACTACGGCTCACTGGGAAAACTCAACATGTGGCCCGACTGGGACGCCACGAACGCACGACTCCGGTCATAGGAAGGATCAACCATGTCGAAAGTCCAACTCGAAGCCATCGCCCGTCATCTTGAGGCGGCGGAAACATTCATCACCGAAGCGGTTGCCGACGTGCAGACGGCGATGGGCCGCATGGCGTCAGCGCTCGGCACCGCCCGCGTGATGATCGCGGAGCTTGATGCTGCGCCTGAACCGGAACCTACGCCTGAGCCTACGCCTGAGCCTACGCCTGAACCTACACCCGAGCCTACGCCAGAGCCTGAACCTGAACCGACTCCGATTCCGACGCCTCCGGTTGTTGGCGGCGATCTGCAATCATGGCTTGCCTCTGCATCCGCTGGTGACACGATCTATCTTCCTGATGGTGATTATGGGTCTGTGTTCATTTCCGGCATCCCTGACGACATCACCCTGCAATCCGAAAGCAGATATGGCGCGCACTTCGAGCGGATCACGCTGAGCAACCTCAACGGCCTGAGGATCAGCGATATTGCCGGGTGGCCGCTTGGTTCGACTCCGGTAGATAACATCAAGAAGTATTGCGTCACCGGAGACGCATCGGCGAATCGCGTGATAATCGACGGTTGCTTGTTCATGGGCCATCCCTACGGTGATAGCTATCCAGCGTGGAGCCTGGCCGAGTGGCGCGACCGGGCAATGGGCGGCGTTATCCTGGGTGGAAACGACTGCACCATTATTGACAGCATCGCTAAAGGAGTAAGGTTTGGCTTTGCCCTGACCGGCCATAGAGGGATATATCGAGACCTCCGCGCCATTGGCGTTTCAGGCGACGCCTACAGGTGCAATGGATCGGGATCGACGGCAACCGACATTCTCGCCGCCGATCTGGTATATATGAATGACGGCAATCACCCTGACGCATTCCAGGCTTTCGGCGCCCGCGTCAACGGCACAAACCAGCTTCTCGACGGTCTTACCATCGAGCGATTCATGTTTGTGGAGTGGCTGCACAACGATCCGGCAAGCCCGCTCCGGTTCAATACAAACCTGAATCGTTATGGCGTCATGCAGGGCCTCGGAATGCACAACGCGCCGTATTCCAACCTGACGCTTCGCGACGGCATCGTAAAGTCTGGCACGGCGAACGGCGTGAAGGTTTCGAATGTGACAAACGCTACCGTAGAGCGGGTGATTGCGATGGGTGTTGACTATCCCAACGCCACGATCAACGGCTTTCCAGCATACGACAAGCGGTGGCCGTGGATCGACATGACCGGCACGAATATCTCGCTTGTTGACTGTCAGGCCGAGCAATTCGCGGGATCGGTGAAGACCGGCCACAACGGGACCGAGCCAGACTATACCGCGCCGTTGCCTTCGTGGGCACAGGCGCTGGTGGCGTGACGTGTCTCTCTACGAGAAAATAGAGCAAGTGGGGGCGTCGGTTTTCGGCGCCTTCATTTTGTCTGTCGGTGGTGGTATCATGTGGGTGATACGACGCATTCTGACAAATCAGAAGCAGATCGAGTTGCTGCAGTCCGAGATAAAGCACCGAGACGCATTGAGAAAAGAAGACCGCGAGGCTGTGCGAGAAGTCAGGGACGAAGTGAAGGCGCTGAGAACTGAAATCAGGGACGTGTTCAGGAGGCTGGAATGAAAGACAACTTCGATGCATGTCTGGCGTTCACGCTGAAATACGAAGGCGGGTATGTGAACGATCCGCACGATCCAGGCGGCGAGACAAACCTCGGTATCTCCAAGCTGTCATATCCTCACGAAGACATTCGAGGCATGACGCGCGCCCGCGCTGCTGCGATCTACCGTCGCGACTTCTGGAATGCCGTTTCCGGCGACGACCTGCCGCGCGGGCTTGACCTCGTGGCGTTCGACGCTGCCGTAAACTCTGGCGTCATGCGCAGCTCAAAGTGGGTGCAGCGGGCGCTGCTTGTCGAGGCAGACGGACGCATCGGGCCGAAGACGCTCGTTGCGGCGAGGATGCTGAGCCAGAGCCAACTTGAGGCGGCTATCTCTCGGGCTGTTGCTATTCGGTTCGACTTCCTGACGAGGCTCAAGACGTGGTCGCGTTACAAGCGCGGCTGGACGGCCCGCACAGAGGCTGTAGGGGCGTCGGCACTGGCGATGGCCAAATCAGCGCAACGCCAGCCAGCGGCGCAGTCTACGCCCGCTCCGCCGCTGGGAATCGCCGCCGCCATTGCTGCCGCGCTGGCTGCGCTGGCGGTGTTCTTCGACAAACTATTCTAATTCGCCAGCATGGCGTTTCGCCAGCCAGAGCGTCAACTGGCCGACACGAGGAAAATACAAATGTCGAACGAAACTACAATTCCAAGCTTCAATCCTTCTGGCAAGAGGGAGGTTGATGCGATCAAGGAAATGACGGAAACTATCATGCAGTTTCTGCGTGACAATGTTCCTGAAAATCGGTGCAGGTCTATCGCGCTGACCAACTACGAGCAAGCCGCCATGTGGGCGGTCAAGGCGAACTTCATGTGATCTTGGAGCGGGCAGAAATGCCCGCTTCGTTATATTTGGAGGCTGACATGCAACCTAATGACTTCGCGCTTTGGCTAACTGGATTTATGGATGCGTCTGGTGGGAAACTTACGCCAGATCAGGTGCTGCTCGTGGCAGAAAAGGCCCGGTCGGTAATTCCGTATGTGCAGATGCAGGAACGCCCATACCGCTCTGTTCCTCACGCTCCGACGAATTTGTATCCCGACTTTACATGCTACACTGGAGGCTGAGATGGACCGCCACCCTATCTTCATCGGCGTTACCCGCTCGTTTTGGTCCGCCGTCGCCACGCTTGCACTCATGACCGAGATGGGCGAGCCGGTTGTCCGAGCTGTCGTGACGCTGGCAGCTGGTGTGTTCGGTGGCGATGCGAATGCCTTGACCGAGTGGACCATGACCGTCCTGCCCATCGTCACGCTGATCCTCGCCATGCAGCAGCGCAGCGGTGCGGCGCGGCCCTATACTCTTGACCCGAGGGCGGTGAAGTGATCGTCATTTACACCAACATCCTTCCAGAGCGTAAGGCCGGTCTGACCATCGGGCCGGTTATCCTGATCCAGCGGCGCTACAAGGGCGATGCCGGTCTTCTGGCGCATGAGAAAGAGCATGCCCGCCAGTTCTGGGCATCGTTCGGCCTGCACCTGATCCTATATCCCCTGAGCCGCCGCTATCGCCTATGGGCCGAGAGCAGGGCCTTTGCCAAGCAGGTGAACGGATCGAACATTGACGATCTGGCAGAGAAGATGGCGCGTGACAGCTACCGTCTCGGAATTACAAAAACCGATGCACGTAAGCATATCGAACGGTGGCTTTGATGCTCGGAATTGCATCGGCGCTCTTTCGCTGGCTTGGCTCTGGTCCTCTGGATCGCATCCTGAGCACGGTTGACAAGAAGATCAGCGCGGAGACTGACAGAGAGGCAATCAAGGGCGAGATCATTAAGGCGCATTACGCCAGTCGTGGCGACTACATGCGCGCTGGTGGGTTCTGGCTCATGATAATCTTTGCCATACCGCTCGCCGTGTGGTTTGGCGCGGTGGTGGTATATAGCATCCTGTGGTGTGCCGATTGCGCCTATCCGCAGGACTGGACTATCGCGGCCCTTCCGGCACCGCTGGATGAGTGGGCCGGAATGATTATCGTATCCATCTTCGGTGTCATCGGCGTGACTCGGTTCAAGCGTTGAGGCGCCCAAGGATTCACCACGGCAGAAGGCTCAGGCCGCACTGGTGGCGGTTTCTCGGAATTAATCGTTTCGATTCGAAATAAACGATTTTACACTTCGTCGCTGCGCACAGCCTCTCCCCTTTCTGCCGTGGAGAACGCCTTTGCTGGCCTTTCTCGACGCCCCGGACCACGGGAGGCATGTCTGCCGCATACTAGGTGCCCTTGCCCGATAACCGGGCCTCGCCTCTCGGAAAGTCTGCCTGCGCATTTTCGAAGGCTGCGCTTCCGTGGTCCTGCTTATCGAGGGGTCTATTCCCGATCTCCAGGTTGCCACGGCGTATCACCTTAACGGGGCTTCCGCTCCACGGCTCCGGGAAGTAATGGGGACAACTGAACCCGGATTTTTTCGTTGCCGATTTGCTTAGGGCAGTTGGCCTTCTGCCACAACGCTCTACTTTGAAAGCGCCAAAAGTCAGAAGGTTCTTGCAATCTCGTCCCTAACCGGGTATATATTGCACCGAATGCCGTATGAACCTGCAAGTTTCGGTATTCAGGGCGGCGATGGGTGTGATTCCATCTCCGCCTTTTTTCTTTCTACGGCAAGCTTCGTGGAGTGGCAAGAAAATCTCACCTAAATCGCCGTTGCGGGCAAAACCGCTTGACTTGTGTCAAATCAGGCGTAGCATTTTCACAACAGAAAGGAAATGCCATGCGGTTCCTGTTCTCTGCCGGTGCAGCCATTGTTCTAGCGGTTTCGGCCGGTGTCTGGTTCGAACGCGATCCAGATACCTCTGCCGGGCCTGTCGTCAAGCTCATGGACAAGACGGGACACGGTTCTGGCGTTCATATCGGAGACGGCTATGTCCTGACGGCAGCCCATGTCACTGCTGGCAAGGAAACAATGGCCTATCTCCGCGACGACGGGCTTAAGGGAAGCGCGACGGTTCTCTGGGAAAACAAGGCGCGCGATATTTCGCTGGTTCGGATCGACACTGACAGCGGAATTTCTGCTGCAAATCTTGAGTGCCGCGAACCCGATCCTGGCGAGACTGTGCTTCTCAAGGGAAATCCTCTCAACCTCGAACATATCACGACATACGGGCGCGTGGCAGGGTCTGCGGTTCCCATCGCGCATTGGGAGAGCGTTGTTCCAGTGGATGCGTCTATTGCCGGGGGAATGTCGGGCGGAGGCATGTTCGACACGGACGGCGACCTCATCGGGATCAATGTTGGCATGGCCCTGCAACCTCTCGGCATGGCCGCAACGGCTGTCGGTCTGTCGCTGATCGTGCCCGGCTCCGCCATCTGTGGCTTGCTGGCCAGATAACACTAGACATTCTCGCCATTCGGCAATACGCTAGCCGCGACAATGGCTTGCGGGGTGGAGTTAATATGTCTGGAAACAAATTCCCACCGGGCGCTATAGAGCAGGCGGTTGAGCTTGTAGAAAAGCACGGCACAGTTGCCGCCGCATCACGGGCGTCAGGCATTCCCGATCCAACGCTCCGAAGGCGCTACAACGCATCGAAATACCCGCGCGAGATCGTGGAGGCCGCAGACGCCGGTGGAATAACAAATCCGGCAAATCTCTCTCACTTCTGGAAAATCACCAAGGACGAGAACGGCACCGGCTATTCGCTGTTCGTCAAAAACCCGAGCGGAGAAGATGCTCGTTTCTCTGACATGGTTCGGGAGTCCATCACCGAGGCTCTTGCTGATGGTCCGCCGGAATACCCGCCAAGGGAATACGAGGCTGGCGAGTTCCTTCTAGTCGTGGACCTTGCGGACGTGCACTTCCTCAAGCTCTGCGTGGACTCAGAGACGGGCTATACATACAACAGGGAGGTGGCGCGTCACAGGGTCATAGAGGGCACCAAGGCGCTTCTCAAGCTGGCTGACGCCTTCCCTGTAGCCCGCATCCTGTTTGTCCTTGGCAACGATATTCTGCACGTTGACGGCGCCCGGCCGATGACGACGAGCGGGACGCCGCAGGACACCGAGGGATCCATATTCCAGGGCTTCAAGGACGCATTCTCGGCTTTGAGATCGTCTATCGAGTTATGCGCCGAGGTGGCTCCGGTTGACTTGATACACTGCATGTCGAACCACGATTGGACACATGGCTGGGCTCTGTCGCAGAACCTTGCAGCAGTGTTCGAATCTCATCCTGGAGTTTCGTCATCAACCTACAACATGAGCGAGGCGCATCGGAAATATTACCGCTTTGGCGGAAACCTTTTCGGGCTTACGCATGGCGACGGAGCCAAGGAGGAAAAGCTGTATGGCCTCATGGTTTCAGAGGCTCGCCAGCACGTCGGAGAATGCAAGAACCTATACTGGCTTCTGCACCACGTCCACCACAAGGACCGCAAAAGACGCGGGATCGACGTGTTTCAGACCGAGAAAGACCACAACGGAATGACTACGATAAGCACTGGAAGTCATGCGCCAGAGGGATCGCACGTCAATATCGAGTATGTCAGATCGCCATCGCCGCCTGATGGATGGCATGACAGAAACGCCTTCGTTAACAGGCAGGGCGTGGAGTGCTTCCTGTTCCATCCGAGGGACGGGCAGAAGGTGCGGCTTACCGAGTGGTTTTGACAAGCGTATAGGCTTGATTCCGCGAAAGACACGCCTATCGACCGCCAGCCAGGAACAGAACAGCCATTAAGGCCAGCCACGTAGGGACGGTCACTGGAGTTGAAAGCCACGTGAGGTCTGCACCCATATATCTAAATGCAGCCACGGCAATACCGATACCGGAGACCATCCCAAACTTCGCCCCAAGCTCTACAGCGAATATTTTTGCGACTTGGTTCATGGTTGGAACCCATTTTTTTTGCTCAGTCAATTTTTCCTCCTGCATTTCAGCATTAAGCCCTACTCCTTGACGCCGTTCACCTCTGCGCCGGTGAGCGTGTAGCCCACAAGGTCAAGGTGGCTGTCGTAGTGGTCCGGCGTCTCGCACAGCCTCGCCTCCTTCATGAGCCTCATCATGGGCGATACGTCACCGGCGGTCACGATCACGTCGCGGCCAGTGTTGGCGAAGTAGGCCGTCCAGAAGTTTGCGATCTTGGCGAAGTTGTCTTCCGGCGTCCCGTAGCTCGCCCGGCGGGCACCGTCCACGATCTCTGCGGCGTGTTCGGCGAGGCGGCGCTTGATGTCAGTCATTGTCTGGCTCATTCTCCATGGCGCGGAGAAATCATCCACGCATAGCGTTCGCGTAGTTCGGCCCACATTGGGCGCCCCTTGACATAGATGGTGTCGTCTTCCGCATCGCACGACTTTACAAGCTCCACGACACCTCCCGCCACGTCGTTCGGATAGAACGCTCTGGCCGTTGCCACGATCTCGTTGAACCTAAGTTGCTTCTTGTCAGGGTTCGCCAGATCGGAGGCGCATTCTCTCGCCCTTACGTGCAACTCCTCATCGGCCCATCGGCGCTTGATGTCAGTCATTGGCAGGCCCCTTCTTCATGGCGCGGATCGCGGCGGAGATGGACTTGGACGCGTCGTGTCGCCCGCGCTGGTAATCAGGATCGCTCCAATACCTGACAGGCTCTGACATCTCTGCCACTTGCGCCGCGTCCTCAAGCGCTTTGTCGCGGGCAAGTTCCAGATCGCGCTCCAGCCGCCACACCTTTGAACCGCCACGCATCAGGCGCTCAAATTCTTCCTCATCCATCAATAAGCTCCTCAACCTCGTCACGGACGCCAAGCTGCGCCGCGAAGCCGAGCGTATATGCGATGTCGTCTTGCCAGTCATCACGCTCCAACAGGTCGGGCGCCACCTCGCGGCAGAACATGATGGCGTCGATGATGTCGCACAGCTTGACGATTGGCGTCATCACCGGCACGTCTCCGATCTGCTTCCACCACGCGCCCTCCATCCGCCCGAGAGCGGCCCGGAGTTCGAAGTCCTTCTTGGCCGTGTGCGGGCTGTCTCCGGTGACGCACTCTGGCGCGTCGTGAACGAGGGCGGCGTAGATGTTCTCATCCAGCGTCGAGATGTGCCAGCGCTCGTCGATCAGCGGCCAGAGGCGATGCACAAGGAGCGCGACGCGCTGTGCGTGGGCGGCGGTGGTGTCCTGGGCGTTGCGGAGCCGGTGATCCATGCTGCTGTGCCAGCGGTTCACGAAGCCGGATGCCCAGAGACGCTTTGTCAGTTCGGTTGTCATCTGGTTTCCTCCTTGTTTAGGATGCCTTCCACATCATCCCGCGCGGCCTCGATCTTGCGAAGCGTATCGGCGGCATCTTCCTCTCGAACCCACCCGGCCACGTGGACGAATCCATTGGCGTTAAGGCGGCGCTTGTTTGCTTTGCGATCTTTCAATTCGGTCTCCTTTTACTACACCACATAGCCACGTGAGGCAAGCGTATCACTCGCCCTTGAGAATTATCACACCTGCCGCTCTCCGCCGCATCTGGCTTTCCATCAGCGCGCGAAGCACATCATCCCATTCAAGGCACCACTTCACCCACAGGGTGCGGTTATCAAGGACATGGTGGCATGACGGGCATCCGTCGATGATGAACAGGTCGTCCACTTTCTGGGCGGTCCCGGCGAAGTTGAAGAATCTCGCATGGCATCCCACAACATCGAGCGACGGGACTATCTTGCCACAGGCCACGCGCAGGGTGCAGGTGGCGCCGGAAGATGCCCTCCGCATTGTGGCTGACTTGGCTGGCTTCTGGCCCTTCTGCGGTATGGAACGTCCGGTGAGGTTCATTTCGGCGGCTCCGGTAGTGGCATCCAGTGGGTGAAGTCTTCCTGCGCAAAATTCACGATGTCATAATCATGCGACACCCAGCCGCCCCAATGGCGATCATATTTGATGTCGTATACCCCTTCGTCAGCGGCATAATATGCCAAGATGCGCGTTCCGTTCTTTTTAGCCTTAGACATGGGTCGCCATTTCGGATATTGTGCGTCCGTCATTCGAACTCCTCCATATATTTCAGGGCTTCGGGATCGGTTAGCAGAAACCCGCGCTCCGTCCAGTAGCGTTGCATCCGGTCAAGGTATTCGCTCATCTGCGCCACTGTCATGATGCGCGTTATGGGCACGTCCATGTTCTTCACAGCCGCTCTCTGGCCAGCATATGGCAGCGCACCGATACTTGCATCCCACGCCTCGCAAAAGCCTGGAGCAAGCCGCATGATCGGGACGCCGAACGTCACCTTGCAGTCTGCCCTGACTTCTTCCCTATCCGTATCGCCGAGCTGCGTCGCGATCTCAGCATACCACATATGGCTTAGACGGTTCTGTGCGGCTCGGCGGGATGCTCCCTGCGTGATTGTCACTGTGATAGGGTATTTCTCCCGCTCGCCAAGAAATTCGGCAAGGCGCGGAATGTCGTCTGGCGAGCGAAGAATGCGGACCGTCATCAGAACGATTCCTTTTCCGTCCAAACCCGCAGTCCATCGGCGTCCGGGTGCGCCTTGTGGTTCTTCCTCGCCCACTCATCTATAAACGCTGTCACATCGTCGCGGGCATTCTTGGCGATCCAGTGAAGCAGGGCGCGGTGGTCTGTGACCTCGTAGCGCGTAGCCTTCCGCATTCCCTTTACGGTGTCATTGGCCGCTTCTCTGGCCGCTTCCTCAGCCGCGTCGAATGCCTCCTGCAGCGCCGCCGCGTTTCGTTGTGCCTCCAGGTCTCCCGCGTTCGCCTTGCGGCTTGCTTCCTCGGCCTCGCGGGCCTTGCGCCACATTTCCTCCTGTGCCTTGCGGGCCGCTTCTGCCTTTTCAGCGGCGAGTTTCCGCTTGAAACCATCGACGATTGACACAAGCCCTTTCACGATCCTGTCAAGGTCGGTCAGCGTTGGGGCGTAGCGCGCCTTGGCCTGCTTCCAAGCATCGTATAGCGGTTTCGTCTCGCTTTCCTCGGCCTCGCTAACGGCTTTCCTGGCCGCTTTCATGGCCTTGATGAGTGCGTCAACCGCCTTCATCTGTCCTTCATTCTCGACCGGCGATCCATCAAGCCAGTTTTCGCTTTCAAGAAGCGCGTCACCGAACGGCGCAAGCGCATCGTCAATCGGGTCGGGGGGATGGTTGTCTCCGATAGTTGCGGGCGCGTTCATTGTTATATGTCCTTCTCGATTAGGACCGCCGAAATGTGCTTGCATTGAAAATCAGGCTTCGGAACGTCTACCGATTCCACCTGAACCGCCTTGCGTCCTTCGCGGGTTTCTACAATTACAAAATCACCAGGCTCGATCTGCTCTTGGCCGTCATACGCATAGGTATACGCGCGATAGTCGCCGGGATTGAATTTGACCGTGATGTGCATGTCGTTTCTCCCTAGTAAGGAATCTCGTCTCCGCCAATATCGCTATTGGTGAGTTCATTCAGCCGCTTCATGAATGCCGTTTTCACCTCAAGGAACATCGGTTTATGATTTTCCTCAAGCCATTCCCATGCATCCGCAAACTTTGTGGAATCTTTCTTCATCCCATTCAGATCTTTATCGCTCGCCGCCTTAGAAATATTGGAGAGCATTGCATCTGCTACTTTGCGCGGATCGCGCTTTTGTTCTTCTTTTTCCGCCCCCTTGTCCGCGATCTCATCGGGTTTTTCATCTTCATTGCCGGTTTCCTGCTCCACGCCGTGAAGGTCGCCCTTGTGCCACAAGTCGAGCGCGGCGCCGAATCTCATGGCGGCATTCCTTAGCGCATCGCCAATTACCTCCTTGATCGCATCGCCTCCTTTCTTCTCATCTGGGTGGCCATAGCCAAGGCGCGTCACGCCACAGACCGTTAGCTTGATCCACATGCCGCCATTCGAATCAAAGGCTGGAGTTCCATCCTCGCTCTTTGCGACCGGCTCCCAATTCCACATCACGTCGCAGTCAAGCAGCCGATCAGTAAGTGCGGCGTGGCCTACATAGTCCAGATGCACAACATCCGGGTGATGCCACATCCCGCAGACCTTGCATCGAACGCCTTTCTTGAAGTCGGCGCGGACCTCTTCTGTCTGCTTCTTCGTTGGCTTGGGAAGCTTGGAAATCTGGTTCTTCGGGAACGGCTCACGCATCAGCGCAATCCCGGAAGGCCGCTCAGGCTTTGTTTTGTCGCTCATTTCGGTTCCCTTCCCGGCGCACCATCGTCGTCGGTGCCGTCGCCGTTGTTCGAGTTGCCCGGATTCGACGAGTCGTTGCCGTCCTCGTCATTCCCGTGTCCGTTGTTACCGTGGTGGTCTCGCCAGTCTTGCCAACCTCCAGGATCAGTCTCTCGGTCAGGCTCCGTGCCGGGTTCTTGAGGCCCGTCCTCGGAGACTGGCTCTCCAATACCGCCGCTCTCCTGCTCCGGTTCGGATTCCGGCTCGTCAGCGGGCGCGGCTGCCTTGAAGTGCCCGTCACGGTCATCCGAACACGCCGCCGGAATGATGTCCGTTGGCAAGCGGTAGTCGCACCGCTCCGGGCGTGTGGATACGGTAGTGGAACACGCCGACAGAAGCAGCGCGGCAAAGATGGGCGAGCGCATCATAGGACTCCCAATGCAGAGGCGATAGCGGCGGCGAGCGTTCCCACAAGGAAGCTGGCCGAAAGGATGAGAAACAGCGTGTCGCCCTTCACGCGCTTCTCTCGGTTGATCTCAAGCTGCGAAAGCAGCCGAACGAAACGTGGGTCGTGGTCGGTCATTCGTCGATCTCCTCGATTTTTGCGGTGGCCCAGTCAGGCTTGCCGTCGAAGGTCTGAAATGTGATGCGGAGGTTGTCGTCATACGATTTACGCTTGGTGGCCTCAAACAACTCCTTCCTGTTGTATCTGGTCCACAGCGTCACGGTCTCAGGCTCGCGCAGGACGCGGTAGGCAATGATTGCGTCGTCTTTATCAGGCGGAACGTCCCAAATCCATCCGTGGCGCGTGTCGTTTTCCAAAGCCTTCCATCTGGTTTGCCCGGCAAGCTGCACCTGCACCCTCACATCATCGGCGACAGGCTTCGGCCCGCCGTTGAACGCGATCCAGGGGCCGTATTTGTCATCCTCGTTCATTCGATTTCTCCTACAATGCTGTTGATTCTTGCGATGGCTGACATGGCGACGGCGCTCCCGGCATTAGGAAGATTTCCGTTTCCGAGGCGCGAAAGCACCGAAAGCGCCCGCACGGCTTCGATCAGGGCTTCCGCCAGATAGGGTGCCCTCAGTTCGAGTGGGTGGAATCCGTATTCGTCGGTCGGTCCGATTTCTCGGTAGTCGTCAAGCATCTCCTGAATGTTCATTCGCTTTCTCCCGTTTCCTGTCCTGAAAGCCAGTCGTGATAGTCCTTGAACGCATCCGCGATCCGCTCGGCGAGGCGGTAGTCGCAGTGAATCACCACATCGTCTTTCTTGCCAGTGATACGAATCCACGCATAGGCGCCTGACTGCTCCGCCGTCATCGACTCGACGTTGTGAATGTTGATCGTTGCCATTGTCTCTCTCCTATGATGCCGTGATCTGAAGTTGCTGATACTTGGCCGGGCTTCCACGCCAGAGCACATCGCGCAGCCACGGTTCAAGCCACAGCGGAACGAGGCCGCCGATGGTATATCCGACAATCACGCTCTCATGCACACCCATGCGGCTACGCGGCGCCGGGCGGAAGATGCTGGCAACGCCTGCTGGCGTTACGAAGATTGTTGGATGGCGCACGTCGCATTCCTCGCAGCGGTTCATTTGTTGCCTGAACCATATCCCGCCGCGCGAGGCACGGCAACGGAAAATTCGCGGCTGGCGAAAAATACTTGCACCGGATGCGCGCGGTTGCTAGGGTGGCGCCATGAAAAACACAGTGCTTATCGACTATCTGGCTGGCAAGGACCGAGCCGAGTTCGCTGAAGCGGTTGGCACGACGCCCAACTATATCAGCCAGATCGCAGGCGGGCACAAAAGCCCGTCGCTGGACATGATGCGAAGGATCAAGGCGGCGACGAAAGGTGTCGTTGGCTTGGAGACGTGGGGGAATGCTTCTTGAGCCGCAGAGCATCCGCCGTTGACGCCAACCAAGCCAGCATCGTTGCAGCCCTACGCGCGGTCGGAGCCAGCGTCCAGCTACTCCACAAGGTGGGCGGCGGGTGTCCTGATCTACTGGTCGGGCATCGCGGCACAAACCACATATTCGAGGTGAAGGACGGATCGCTACCGCCGTCCGCGCGGCGCCTGAACGCTCGGCAAGTGAAATGGCATGGCGAATGGCGCGGGCATGTCGTGGTGGTGGAATCCGTTGAAGGCGCACTTGCGGCGATTGGGGTCGGGCGGGGAACCTGACTGGAGGCTCAACCCGCCCAGCGCCGGGGAGGGAACGGCGCACACACATGCTACCACGAAAGGGTTGGAATGCAACAGCCGAAAGTCGATCCCGTCGAGGTTTCACGCCTCTGGCACGAGGGCAAGAAACTGAGAGAGATAGCGGCCGTTTTCGATGTGTCGGAGGCGGCGATCTGCAAGTGGTGCGGGCTTATGGGCCTGCGTCGTAACCTTGCCAAACAACGGCGGGTGCGGTAAAAGGACGGGCGGGAGGTGCTGACAACACCCGGTCCCGCCCTGACGCTGAAACAGCAGCGCTAGCCAAGCAATACCAAAGCTGGCGGCTCTGTGCAACATAAAGGAGCCGACATTGGCAGTCCAAATCAAACCGCTATCTTTCGTGACCTCGTTTCACGAGGTGAGGCCGCTAAGTCAACAATACGTTGAGAGAATCCGCGCCAAGGTGCGCGAGATCGGCGTAAAGCCCTATCCGCTCAGCGTGACGAGTGACGGCGTTCTGTTTGGAGGACGGCACCGCTTCGAGGCGTTCACGGCCGAGGGCGTAACCGAATGCCTGATGGATGTCTCCGACCCGGCAAGCCTCGACCGCGAAGCTATTGAGCTTAACAGGGCTAGCGAAGAAGCCTTGCCCATGACGTTCGTTGACTTCGCCGAACTTGTCTGGCGCAGACTTGACGCCGGAGACACGCAACAGGCGGTTGCCGACGCGCTTGGGTGGAGCAGAAGCGCGATTGCAGACTATGCCAGCCTGCGAAAGATTTGCTCTAGCGCTTGGGATGTTGTCGCAGGGTTTGCGAGAGGCGGCCTGTCGCAAGGTGATGACGCTGCGACAGAGATTGTCGCAACTGCGACATTCACCGAGGGCCTTCTCCGCTCTATCCTGCCTCTCAGACCTGACCAGCAGACCGAGCTTGTCCGCCGCCTGGCGCGCGGGAAGTGCAGCAAGGGCCGTCCGTTCGGAAAGCGCGAGTTAAAGGCGGAAGCTGATATATTCAAGCTAGGCAACACGCTAGAGGACAACGCACTGGCTGCGCTGCGGGAGCACGTGGCTGGACCAAAGCTGGAAGTTGCAGAGGCTGAGGTAAAGGTAGCCATCAGGCAGACGATATATCTTGAAGAAAGCAAGGACGGCGCCCTCGGCCCGCGCGCATTGAAACTTGTCCAGTCGCATGTTGATGCATACGAGCGCGCGCAGAACAGCAAGGTATTCATCAAGAGCATTTCCGACATCACGCCGCAGGAAATACCGGACGAAAGCGTAGATGCGATAATCACTGACCCTCCATATCCGAGGGATTATATCGACCTTTTCGACGATCTCGGAGCGCTTGCGGCCCGTGTCTTGAAGCCGGGCGGATCGCTGATAGCGCTCGTCGGTCAGTCCTATTTGCCGCAATACATCGACCTTCTATCACGGCATCTCGACTACCATTGGACCATTGGAGTTCACATGCCCGGCGGGCAAGCCGTTCAACTTTGGGAAAAGGAGGTTAACACTTTCTGGAAGCCAGCTCTATGGTTCACCAAGGGAAAGCGCGACGGGAAATGGCAGTCCGACTTCATACGGACGGACGCGAACAATAACGACAAGGCGCACCATCACTGGGGCCAGAGCGAGCAACTGACGCTCGGTCTTGTAGAGCGTGGATCGCTGCGCGGTGATACGGTCCTCGACCCGTTCATGGGCGGCGGGACGACTGGCGTCGTTTGTCAGAAAACAGGGCGTAAATTCATCGGAGTCGAGATAGACGACGCGACCGCTCGCAGCGCCAACAAGCGGATAGCGGAGGCGGCCAATGAGGGATAAATACGGCGTCCGAAAGGAGCGCACCGGATGGCGCTGTCAGGCGATTAGCGAGCGTCACCGCGAATGGGGCTACAACTGCCCTGCGGTTGACCTAGATTTCGTCGTGGCGGAATACAATCACGGAAAGCCCGTTGCGCTGATAGAATACAAGGACAGGAGATATGATAGTGCCAACACTTCAAACGCTACATATCAGGCACTTACGTCTCTTGCTGACGGATATTCTGCTGGTCCGATCCCATTTTTCATCGCTGTGTATGACCCTGACGAATGGTGGTTTGTTATTCACCCGATGAACGACCCAGCCAGAAAGCATTATGCGCACTGCGTCGGAGTTCCAATTTCCGAGCAACGATTTGTGCGAAGCATATACCTTCTGAGAAGCAGCGTTCTTGCGCAGCGCGACAACGACGCGATATCTCGGCTCAATACTATCGAGCCTGCGTAATGAGTGTTTCCGCGATGAAGTGGGCGTATGCGCTTTTTGAGATAGTCGAGATCGCGCCTGCCAACCGATCCGTTTTGCTGGCCCTGTGCTGGGAACACACTGACAGCGGCGGGTGCTACCCGTCACAGGACCGTCTGGCCCTACTGTCTGGATACCGGCGCCGCAAGGTATGCGACTGCCTGAATGAACTGGAATCGTTCGGGCTGATCAAGCGGACCTCGACCAGAAGAGGCGGCAAATTTCAGAAGACTACATACAAACTTTTTGGCTCTGCGAGGGCTAAGCCGTGTGCAGACGGGAGCGCACGGCACCGTGTGCACAAAAAAGCGCACGGTGACCGTGTGCAGACGGGGGCACAGTATAGGGGGACTAAGTCTTTAGGTTCGGAGGTTGTAGATTTTGCGGCTTCTGTATCGAAAAAACTGTGAGGGCCGATGAACGACATGTTTCGCGGGTTTGACCGCAGAGAAGACCTAGCCAAGAAGAAGGAATTGCGGGAGCATCAGGTCAGAGCGATAGGCATGTTGCGCAGGTCAATGGGCCGTGCTCCTCTTGGCTTGGGAAACAAGAGGGTGGTTCTGCAAGCGCCGACGGGCGCAGGCAAGACGCTCATCTCGGCCAAGCTGATCGAGGGTGCCTTGGCGAAGGAGAATCGGGTTATCTTCACGGCACCGGCCATCAGCCTCATTGACCAGACGGTAGCGGCATTCGAGGCTGAGGGTATCACTGGCATTGGCGTCTTGCAGGCGAGCCACCCGCGAACCGATCCTCTGGCAAGGGTTCAGGTGGCATCGGTTCAGACACTGGCCAAGAGGGATATTCCTGCGGCGTCGATGGTGATCGTGGACGAGTGCCACTTGAGGGCCAAGGTAATCGAGCGGCTGATGAGTGAGCGGCCTGACGTGTATTTCATCGGGCTGTCAGCAACTCCGTGGGCAAAGGGCATGGGCCTGCTGTGGCAAGACCTCGTGATCCCGACGTCGATAGGCGACCTTATCGAGCGGGGCTATCTGTCGCGGTTTCGGGTGTTCGCGCCTGACGTTCCCGACATGAGCGGCGTTAAAACCGTGGCTGGCGACTACGACGAGGGCCAGACTGCCGAGGTTATGTCTGGCAAGACAATCACGGCCTCGGTTGTGGAGACATGGCTTGAGCGTGGCGAGGGACGCCCGACGCTGCTGTTCGCGGTGAATCGCGCCCACGCAAAGCAACTATTCGAGGCGTTCGAACGGGCTGGCGTGGCATCGGCCTACGTTGACGCCTACACGGACGTTGTGGAGCGGCAGATCATCGAGCGGCGTTTCAGATCGGGCGAGGTGAAGATCGCATGTTCCGTTCGGACGCTGACAACCGGGATTGACTGGCCGGTGGGCTGTATCGTCGATGCGGCGCCTACGAAGAGCGAAATGTTGCACGTGCAGCGGATCGGGAGAGGCTTGCGGGTAAACCCTGGGATTGACGGGTGCCTGATACTGGATCACGCCGGAAATTCGCTCCGCCTTGGCCTTGTGACCGACATACGCCACGAAAGGCTCGACGATACCGCCGCAGGGCCGCAGAAAACGCGCGCACAGGCCGACAAGCTACCCAAGCCATGCCCTGGGTGCGGAGAACTGCTTACGGGCCTCCAGTGCCAATCCTGTGGCTTCCTGCGCAAGCCTGTGTCGGGGGTTGAGGTTGTCGAGGGCGAGCTGGTGGAGATCGCTGGCAAGAAAGCCGCGCCGACGCGGGAGGAAAAGCAGGCGTGGTGGTCCGGCCTGTTGTCCGTGGCGAAGCATAGAGGAAGGGCGAAGGGCTGGGCGTCTCACACATACCGGGACAGGTTCGGTGTTTGGCCCAAGGGCCTTGACTACGTTCTTGGAGAGGTTACGCCGGAAATGTGGAATTACGTAAAGGCGAAGGATATTCGCTTTGCCAAGCGGAGGCAGAATGCTTAGCGACCGGACGATCAACGCGGCACGAGGCAAGTGGCGCGGAATACTCATGAGCCTAGGTGTCCCAGAGAATGCCCTTCGAAACAAGCACGGCCCATGCCCGCTGTGCGGCGGCGAGGACAGGTTTCGGTTCGATGACAGCGAGGGGCGCGGGACGTGGATATGCAACCAATGCGGGGCTGGCGACGGAATGAAGCTGGCCATGAGCTACACCGGCAAGACGTTTTCGGAGGTGGCGCCGCTGATCGACGGCATGGTTGGAAACATCAAGTTCGAAACGGCAAAGTCGGAGAGGACGCCGGAACAGGTGAGAGACATGCTCCGGGACACATGGCGGGCGACACGGGAGATAACGCCGGGAGACGTGGCGCACAGATACCTTGCGTCACGAGGGCTGGACGGGCTGATCTATCCAAAGGCGCTGAGGTTTGCCGAAAAGCTACGTGACGGAGAGGGCGGTATCAGGCCGTGCATGGTGGCGATGGTCGGCCTTCCGGGACAGGAGAAGTTCGTCTCGATGCACCGGACGTTTCTGAAACCTGACGGTTCGGGAAAGGCGGAGATGGAGGCGCCGCGCAAGTTGATGCCGGGAAGCATACCAGATGGAGCCTGCGTCATGCTGAGCGAGTTTTCCGGCGGGTCGTTGGGTATCGCCGAGGGCATCGAGACGGCGCTGGCGGCGTCTGCGTTGTATGACATGCCGGTATGGTCAGCGCTTAATGCGACGATGCTGCGCAAGTGGATTCCACCGGAAGGATGCGATTCCGTTGCTGTTTTCGGCGACAACGACAAAAATTACGCTGGTCAAGCGGCGGCATATGGGCTAGGCTATAGCCTGCATGGCAAGGTCGGCGAGGTTACTGTGCATATCCCCGAGATCACTGGAGAGGACTGGTCCGACGTTCATCTGAGGAGGATAAAATGACATCACATCAGGAAACGAGCGACGCCTACGAGCGCGTTCTGGCGGCAAGCGGCGGCTGGAGGGTGATCCGTTGCCGCGACGACATTCAGTTCATAATTCAAAAAAGGCGGGCGGGAGCGGCGGAATGGCCGTGGAAGGCCCGTGCCTACATAATGAACCCAACGGCGCTCCCGACAGTGCTACAGCGGCCCTCGATGGGTATTCCGACAGAGGATAGCGCCAGCATCATCGCGGGGGTGGCGAAATGATCCGCGATGGGTTCGACATCAGGACGGCATTCCGGTCAAAGTTGACGCCTGCCGAGGAAACGCTTCTTGGCGAGCGCATGTATGCCAGATGCAAGCTGGATGGTGTGCTTCCAAGGGCCAGCAAGCCCAAAGGCAACGGGGCTGCCACGTGGCGTCCCGATCCCGTCAAGGCAAAGCTGGTGATCGCGGCTCTTGAAAAATACGGTCCCATGTCGATGCGCGATATTGCGGCCCGTATTGGAGTTGAAGCGAGATACGCAAAGCCGACGATCCAGGCTATGGGGGCTATGGGTGATCTCAAGGGCGTGTATCTCGGAAGGCAGAAGGACGCTATGACGTGGTTTCTGCCTGAAAATCCCGCCGCAGAGGCGGTATCGCCAGCGGTCGCAACCGCCAACCAGAAAGGAGACCCATCAGTTTCTCAAGGGGCCGTCGCGTCCCGTCAGCAGCCCGGCGCGGTTGTCCCCGCGTCGGGCAAAGGAGGCCCGCATGAATGATTTTCCGGCAAGCATCAGGATTGATCCCGATTACAGCGGATGGGATTCCCAGGTAATCGGGTGGAATTCTGAGCAAAAAGACAGCGATGGAAACTTTATTGCGCCGCGCGAGTGGCCGCGATACGTCCGCGCCGATCTATACGAAGCGTTGCTGGACAGGGTGGTCGAGTTGGAGTGTAAGATGTCAGAGGCGCGCCGCAGACGCGACGAGTGGAAAAAGAAAGCGGAAGGCTACGACGCCGTCTGCATGGCTTTGCGCGAGAAGGTCGGAGCGCCGTGGCCTGCCAACATGTCTAGAATCATGTGGGCCGGAATAGCGGCTGCAGAAAAGAGGCGCGCAGACAAGGCTTTTGACAAAGGGATTGAGTCTGCGGCGAGGGTGGCCGACGAATATGAGCCACAATTTGAATGGTCAGACCGTGATGCGGCCGGGTCAATCGCGGAAGACATCAGGGCGCTAAAGGGCGGATACAAGCCTTGACGTGGCGTGTTGGGGATACCGTCAGCATCGAGCGCTGCCGCGACATCGTGAGCGGGCCTGAGACGGCGCCAGAGTGGTATGCTCTGATCGTCCAGTCGCAGCGCATGGCAAGGCTTCGTGACGGGCTGAGAGGGCGCGGAATATACACGTTCTACCCGAGCGAGGAAGTGCAGCGACGTGACCGGAGAGGAAATGCGATCATGGTCGAACGCCCGTATATCTCTGGCTTGATCTACTCGCAGTTCAGACAGGCGCCGCAGTGGGACGTGATGAAGTCGCGCGGCCTGATCTATGGCGTGGTATCCCACGGATGCTACCCGGTAAGGATACACCCTGACGTGATTCGGCACCTGCAAGGCATGACGGTTGAGCAGGAGAGGCTAGAGGAGGCAAGGAGAGAGATGATGCGCGTTCGAGAGGGCGATACCGCCAAGGTGCTGACGCCAACGCCGCTTGGCGACTACATGGTGGAGGTGACTAGCATTACCGGCGGAGTAGCGTGGTTTGAGTATATCTGCGGTGACAGGCGGATACCCGGAAGTGCGCCGGTTGATGCGCTTGAGAGATTGAACGAGGCTTGACATGTTCACGCGCAAAACCGTTTACGGCATTGACGAAGCCACGGCGCGGCAGATTGCCGACGACATCGAGCGTGTACTGCCGTTTCTGCCGGCCTGCGTTGACCATGACCGGACAGACAGACTGGAGCGGTTCGCGCGCGATCTGCGAAACATCCGGGAAATGACGGAGGACGACTAATGCCTGAGCGCTACATCACAGAAGGTCATGACTACTTCAAAGTCGAGGGAACCGCATGCACCATTCCTCGCCCAGGGGCACGGGCAATTATCTGCGGCGACGCCCCGAGGTATGACGACGATGCGAAGACCGCAAGTTACCCGATGAGAGCCCCTCTTCTAATCATGCCGCCTGATATGTTTTCGAATGCGGATGAAACACTCGGGATGGTTGCTGATGTCCTGAACGAGAACGCCGCTCGCTTCTTTTCGTCAGCACAGGCCAGCAAGGATAGCGTGAAGCCAGATGCAACTTTTCATACCAGCCTCATCGTCGAGCGTTTGATCCGGATCAAGGACCGGCTCAGCGACCAGCGCGAGCGCGACGCCATCAACGAGGCTGTAGCCGCGATCTACAAGGCGGAATCTAACGATGCGTTCTGACCTGCACGACATCACCGTGATCTACCAGCACCGGACCGGGCTGGCTGTCTGTGTTCGCGAGACCGAAGGTGGCCCGGACATCTGGATTCCGCTCAGCCAGTGCGAGATCGCGCCGCGCGAGGGCGACATGTTCGGCGCACTCGCGCGCGGCCGCGCGGCCGTCCTGACCGCGCCAGAGCGGGTGCTGAACGAGAAGGGGCTGATATGAACCGGGCACTGAAAGAGAGATCAACAAAAGAGCAAAGGCAATTGCTCGCGCGCGAGGCACAACTGCGCCGTTCTGGCGCGTGGGGGCCTTGGGAAATTTTGCGCTTCACCCACCCGGTGGATTTCGGCCATGTTGGCGTCTTCCCTATTGCCCGGCGCAACAAGGTCTTTTCCGTCCTCGACAGAATGGATTTCAGCGGCGCACGGCATCTGGCAATTGCCAGCCTGTCGGGAATTCGCCCCACATGGCCCGAAGCGCAGAGGATCAAGAACGAGATCGCAGGGCCGGAGACCACGGCTGTTGAAGTCTATCCACCACAGAGCGAGGTCGTGGATCAGGCCGACATGTATCACCTTTGGGTGTTGCCTGGGCGCCTGCCGTTTACGCTGGCACAAAGGGCCGCTGAATGACCCTCCGCTTCGCCCCACCGGCCTGCCCCGGCGGTCGCCATTGCCTGCTCTGCGGCACCGGCGCGGCGCTCCTGCCGCCTCCGAAGATAGATCGGGAACAATGATGCGCGAGAAGAAGAAGCCATACGTCTGGGCCTCGGAGGCCGCGCTGTGCGATGAGTTCGCGCGCCTGATCCCTGACGGTTGGACCCTCTACAACGAAACCTGCGGGTTTGACATGGTGCTGGTCCACGATGCCACCGGCGCGCAGATTGGCATCGAGGCGAAGCTGACGCTCAATGCCAAGGTAATCTGTCAGGCTATCGACGGTTCAGATCGGCGCACCGGGCCGGATTTCAGGGCCGTGCTTGTCGGCCGCGTCGGCGGCGACCTGATGCCTGTTGCCAGGGCTCTGGGCGTCACGGTCATCAGACTGAGGGAAAAGGCGGCGCGGTGGCGGCATTGGGGGTGGCAGGGGCCGGAACGGCCTACCTTTCAGATCGTGCCTGATCTTCCAAGCGGGCTGGATCGCGTCGAGATCGTCACCGATTACGCATGGATGGACCGTGAGGACTGGCACGATCTCGCTCCCGAGGCGCGGCTTGACCTTCCAGAGTATGTTCCTGATGTCGGCGCTGGCAGGGCAGCCCCCATGATGTTGTCGCCGTGGAAGATCAAGGCGATCAAGGTCTGCGTCTATGTTGAGCGGCACGGCCGGATCAATCGGGCGACCTTCCGGGCGCTCGGGATCAGCGCGTCGCGTTGGACGAACGGCTTCTGGATGAAGCCGGCGGATAGGCGCGGTTTCTGGGTTCCGGGACGAGGCTTCCCGGCCGCCGCATACCGGAAGCAGCATCCCAATATCTATGAGCGGATCGCGGCGGAATATGACGCCTGGGCGGTGGCGGCGAAGATCGAGGCGCCAGAAGTCGAGAAGGAGCTTTCCTGATGGACCCCTCCATTGAAACCAAAAGGCTGATCGAGGCCCGCGACAAGGCGGCCGAGATCGTGGTTTCCGATCCGTCTATGGCGGAGACCTTCGATTATCTGGACCAAGCGGTGCGGGCCAGAGAAAGCAACGATCCAGTCGCCCGAGCGCGGGCAATTGCGGCTCAGAAAAGGAAAGACCAGTGATTACCGCATACCACTTCACCGGGAGCAAGTTGCGCGACGGGCGCCCCATCCCGGCTATCACGGGAGAGACGAAATGAATGGGATTGAGAGCATCGCTGCCGAGCGTCAGCGGCAGATCGACGAAGAGGGATGGACGGAAGAACACGACGACGAACACGCCACAGGCGAAATGGCAAAGGCGGCGGCGTGCTACGCATGGATTGCTGCACAAAGCGACTCTTTAAGAGCCGCATTCGATAGGCCGCCCCCGACATGGCCCGGCGAGTGGCTAGAAGACTGGTGGAAGCCTACCACCCGCCGCCGCGATCTGGTTAAGGCCGGCGCACTCATCGCCGCAGAGATCGACCGGCTGGACCGCATCCGGGCTATCACGGGAGAGACAGATGGCCCGTGTTGAGTTCAGCGATGACATTGTGACGTTCAAATGCCCCGGCTGCGGCTGGACGCATAGGCTCAACACGGACCCGGAAATTCGCCCGTGCTGGTCGTTCAATGGAAACCTCGACAACCCGACCATCACGCCGTCGATCAACGCATGGCGCGAGTACGGCGGAAATCGTGAGACGCAGCGTTGCCATTCCTTTGCCACCAACGGCCGAATCCAGTTCCTCGGAGACTGCACCCATTCACTCAAAGGGCAGACCGTTGACTTGCCAGAAATCACGGGAGGTGGAGATGAGTGACGCACCGGAACAGATTTACGCATGGCCCTCGTATGGCGAAAATAGCGCCGCAGGAGTGTGGGGTGTCACACGCTACCCAGAGTATGCAGTCGAATACGTCCGCGCCGACCTCTACGAAGCCCTGCAAGCACGTGTGGCGGAGTTGGAGGCGGAGCGCGCCGATTGTGACAAATACCTCAAGCCTGACGAGACCCCACGCCAACGAATGGATCGGGATCATGCGGACGTGCTTCTGGAACTCGCAAATAGGAAATATCCAGGTAGTCACGGAGGACTGGTGAACGCCCGCTTGCAATGATATAGCCCTAGCGCTATATTACGCCCACGCGCCGAGTTGAGCCGGAAGCAATCGCCGGGAGAACCGTAAGCCGCCGTAGGGTCGCGATGAGCCGCAAGGCAACAGATCGTGGCCGAAGTGCAAGTTGTGTTCTGATCATGGGCTTGTCGATGGCAATAACGCCGTATTCTTTCGCCGGGATATGCGCAGGCCCATGATCAGAGCGCGGCAAAATGGCACATGCACGGCAGTTGGCGTTACACTCTGCCAGGGCCTACCGGGAGTGTGCAGTAACCGGGCGCCGCGCTCTACCTGCGCTCGGGAGCACGTATGTGCGCCGGGGCTTCGGCCCCGCCCGGCGTCCAACTGAATGCCGTTTGGTGTAATGGTAGCACAAGAGCCTCCAAACCTCTTGGAGAGGGTTCGATTCCCTCAGCGGATGCCAGTCAGGGGTGGAACAATGGAAATCGAGATCACCCAAATGGAGCTTGTCGCGGCGATCCTCTTCGACGCACAGGCATCCGGCCTCACCCTACAAGACGTATGTGAGGCAGCAAGACACAGCGACTGTCTGTGGTGCCTGTCTGACGCGGTGGATATGCTGGGCATCGGAGCGATTGAGGTGGGCGCGTAGCCTTATATCATGGCATGGAACCATACCAAGACAAGACAAGAGCGCGGATATGGTAAGGAGTGGCAACGCCTACGCGCAGTGGTCATGGGGCGAGACCTGTGGTTGTGCCAGCCATGCCTCACCAAGGGCAGGCCCACTCAGGCCACGCAGGTGGACCACATCAAGCCCAAGGCGGACGGAGGAACAGATGACTTGGGTAACCTGCAAGCCATCTGTGACGACTGCCACAAGCGCAAGACGGCAGAGGACAGCGGATACAGGCCGAAGCAACGGATAGGACTGGACGGCTGGCCTATCGAGTGACCTATGCAGCTACGTCATAACTTATGGGAGGGGGAGGTAAATCCTTACCACCTGGGGGAGTGCGAAC
>NZ_JACIYP010000400.1 GCF_014359905.1 Hoeflea sp.
GCCGGGCGCGTGAGGCGCCCGGCCTTTGATCTTGAGCCTTCGTCGGCTGAAGCTGCTTACGCGGCTTCTTCCTCGTTTGCTTCTTCAAGAGCCACGCGGGCGCGGTCCTTGGCGCCGCGGGCGTCGACATCGCGGTCAACGAACTCGACAACGGCCATCGGCGCGTTGTCGCCGGTGCGGAAGCCGGCCTTCATGATCCGGATATAGCCGCCGTTGCGGGTGGCGTAGCGGGTGGCGATGCTGTCAAACAGCTTGCGCACTGCGTCGTTGTCGCGGATCTGCGAGATCGCCTGACGGCGGGCATGCAGATCGCCGCGCTTGCCGAGCGTGACGAGCTTTTCGACGATCGGACGGATTTCCTTGGCCTTGGGCAAGGTGGTCACGATCTGCTCATGTTCGATGAGCGAAGCCGCCATGTTGGCGAACATCGCCTTGCGGTGGCTCGAGGTGCGGTTCAGCTTGCGGCCTGAATTTCCGTGGCGCATGGCCTGTCTCCTTCACATGCAGGCAATGCCTGCCGTTTGAACGTTTACTGTTCTGACACAACCGGGACGGAAAAACGAAAAACGCTTTTCCTGGGATTGCGGGTTAATACTGGTCTTCGTAGCGCTTGGCGAGATCTTCAATGTTTTCCGGCGGCCAGGACGGAACTTCCATACCCAGATGCAGGCCCATGGAAGCCAGAACTTCCTTGATCTCGTTCAGTGACTTGCGGCCAAAGTTCGGAGTCCTGAGCATTTCGGCTTCGGTCTTCTGAATGAGGTCGCCGATATAGACGATGTTGTCGTTCTTCAGGCAGTTTGCCGAGCGGACCGAAAGCTCCAGCTCGTCGACCTTCTTGAGAAGCGACGGGTTGAAGGCGAGTTCGGCGACGGTTTCCTCGTGGACTTCCTTCTGCGGCTCGTCGAAGTTGACGAACACACCGAGCTGGTCCTGAAGGATACGGGCTGCATAAGCCACGGCATCCTCGCCGCTCACCGAGCCATCGGTTTCGATGTTCAGCGTCAGCTTGTCGTAGTCGAGAACCTGTCCTTCGCGGGTGTTTTCCACCTTGTAGGAGCACTTCTTGACGGGAGAATAAAGGCTGTCGACCGGGATGAGGCCGATCGGCGCGTCTTCGGCCCGGTTGCGGTCAGCCGGCACATAGCCCTTGCCGTTGTTGACGGTGAATTCCATGCGGATTTCAGCGCCCTCATCCAGCGTGCACAGAACGTGCTCGGGATTGAGGATCTCGATGTCGCCCACGGTCTGGATGTCGCCTGCACGGACCACGCCAGGGCCCCGCTTGCGCACGACCATGCGCTTGGCTTCGTCGCCTTCCATGCGGATGGCGATTTCCTTGATGTTGAGAATGATGTCGGTGACATCCTCGCGCACACCCGGGATCGAGGAGAATTCATGCAGCACGCCGTCGATCTGCACTGCGGTGACGGCAGCGCCACGCAGCGAGGACAAGAGCACGCGGCGCAGGGCGTTGCCCAGCGTCAGGCCGAAGCCGCGCTCAAGCGGTTCCGCAACCACGGAAGCCTTGGTGCGGCCCGTGCTGTTGAACTCGACCTTGCTGGGCTTGATCAATTCCTGCCAGTTTTTCTGAATCATGTTGTTTGCCTTCCTGTTGCCGCACCATCCAATCGTGCGGCGAAATGAGAAGAAGATCGGACGGGCGCAAGCTGAGCCTGGCCCGTCGAAAATTCACAATGCCGTTTAGACGCGGCGCTTCTTGCGCGGGCGGCAGCCATTGTGCGGGATCGGCGTCACATCACGAATCGAGGTGATGGTGAAACCGGCAGCCTGCAGTGCGCGAAGGGCCGACTCACGACCCGAACCGGGACCGCAAACTTCGACTTCCAATGTCTTCATGCCGTGATCCTGCGCCTTCTTGGCAGCATCTTCAGCAGCCATCTGGGCTGCAAACGGTGTCGACTTACGCGAACCCTTAAAGCCCTTCGAACCGGCAGACGACCAGGAGATCGTGTTTCCCTGTGCGTCGGTGATGGTGATCATCGTGTTGTTGAAGGTCGAGTTGACGTGGGCTACGCCCGTCGAGATATTCTTGCGTTCGCGCCGTTTGACGCGTTGGGCTTCCTTAGCCATAATTTATCCTTTCGAGATATCAGCACCGCCGTAGCACCAGCGGCTCCACCGGGATTCGCATGTCCGAAGCACGAAACTGAAAGCGGTGGTCAAAACCACCGCCTGGAAGCTCGTGCCGCCGATCAGGCGAAGCCCATTACTTCTTCTTGCCAGCAATAGCCTTTGCCGGACCCTTGCGGGTGCGGGCATTGGTGTGGGTCCGCTGTCCGCGCACCGGAAGGCCGCGACGATAGCGAAGACCGCGGTAGCAGCCCAGATCCATCAGA
>NZ_JACIYP010000401.1 GCF_014359905.1 Hoeflea sp.
ACTAGATCGGCAATAGAAAATCCTAGCCTCATATTTTTGTATAAAAAACAATAATTTAAGGGGGATTTTGGCGGAGAGACAGTCCGTCGCGCTATCATCCCAACGATTTGATTATCAAAGGTAATATTCGAAGTTGGTATGCAAGGTCTAGTTCGTGTCCTAGCTGGTCAGCAAAAGGAGATTCGACTAAATCCTGTCCTACTTTGCTCGATCTGAGCCCGAAAACACCACCCGAATTCGCCGCCAGCCCAGCGCCGCAATCGCCCCCTGCTTTTACAGCCACGATGGATGCTTCGCAACCAACATGAAGCCGCCGGAAACAACCCGGTGTTGCGCGCTAACGTCTTAACAGCCATGAATAAGCTTGAGCAGATTCCCCGAAGGCAATCCATTGATCATTGACGATTTCATCACGCGTTGGAAAGCATCGGGTGGGTCCGAGCGGGCCAACTTTCAGCAGTTCGCGATTGAACTGACCCAGCTTTTGGGCGTCGATGCGCCCGAACCCGTAACGGCTGATGCCCAAAGCGACGACTACCGTTTTGAACGCCCGGTCACCTTTATCCACACCGGCACCCAGTCGCGCGGCTTTGTCGATCTCTATCGGCGCGGCTCTTTCATCATGGAGGCCAAGCAGGGCGTCCATCGCGCGGCCGCCGACGATGACCAGCTTTCCCTGCTGGGCGACACTCCGAAGCAACGGCAAGGGCATGGCCAACGGGGCAGTGCCCGCTGGGATGACACCATGCTGCGCGCCCGCAACCAGGCAGATGGCTATGCCCGTGCCGTTGCGCGCACCGATGGCTGGCCGCCCTTCCTGATCATCGTCGATGTCGGCCATGTGATCGAGGTCTATGCCGACTTCTCGGGCCAAGGCCAAGGCTACACCCAGTTCCCCGACGGTAACCGCTATCGCATCCGTCTGGATGATCTGCGTGACGATGCCGTGCGGGCCCGCCTGCACGTCATCTGGACCGATCCCCACAGCCTGGACCCGGCCAAGGTCGCCGCTCGCGTCACGCGCGAAGTGGCGGGGCATCTGGCCGCACTTGGCCGCAGTTTCGAAGGCCAAGGCCACCAGCCCGAGGACGTCGCCCGCTTCCTCATGCGCTGCCTGTTCACCATGTTCGCCGAAGACGTCGATCTGATCCCGCATGGCAGCTTTACCGCCCTGTTGCACAAACTGCGCGGCACGCCGGACATGGCCGATACCGTTCTAGGAGGCCTGTTCCGCGCCATGGACAAGGGCGAGAAATCCGAAACCCTGCTGATCAAGCTGAAGCAGTTCAACGGCTTTCTGTTCAAGGACGCCACCGCTCTGCCGCTCAACGCCCTGCAACTGGGCCTGCTGATCGAAGCCGCCAGTCATGACTGGCGCGAGGTGGAACCGGCCATCTTCGGCACCCTGCTGGAACGCGCGCTGGACAAACGCCAGCGCCACAAGCTGGGCGCGCATTACACGCCGCGCGCCTATGTCGAACGGCTGGTGATGCCGACGGTGATCGAACCCCTGCGGGCCGATTGGCGCGATGTTCAGGCCGCAGCCCTGACCCTTGCCAATCAGGGCAAGCTGGAGGACGCCCGCGCCGAGGTCCGCGCCTTTCACCGCCGGCTGTGCGAAACCCTTGTGCTTGATCCGGCCTGCGGGTCGGGCAACTTCCTCTATGTGGCCCTTGAACTGATGAAACGGCTGGAGGGTGAGGTGATCGCCCTGCTGACTGAACTGGGCGAGGAACAGGGCGCGCTGTCGCTGGCAGGCCACACCGTTGACCCGCATCAGTTTCTGGGGCTGGAGCTGAACCCGTGGGCCGCCGCCGTCGCCGAACTGGTGCTGTGGATCGGCTATCTGCAATGGCACTTCCGCACCCATGGCAAGGCATCGCCTGCCGAGCCTGTCCTGCGCGATTTCCGCAATATCGAAAACCGCGATGCCGTGCTGGATTGGGACAAACGCGTGGAACGCCGCGATGCCAATGGCGCGCTTGTCACCCGCTGGGATGGCATCGGCACGGTTGAACATGCCGTGACGGGTGAACGGGTGCCAGACCCAGCTGCCCGCACGCAAGTCTGGGATTACCTGAAACCCCGCCCCGCCAAATGGCCCGAGGCGACCTTCATCGTCGGCAATCCGCCCTTCATCGGGGCCAGCCGGATGCGCGATGCCTTGGGCGATGGCTATACCGAGGCGTTGTGGCAGGCATATCCCAAGATGCCGCGATCGGCCGATCTGGTGATGTTCTGGTGGGAAAAGGCGGCGCTGGCGGCGCGGGGCTATAAACCCGGCAAGGGCAAGGGCGCCCGCCGCTTTGGCCTGATCACCACCAATTCGCTGCGCCAAACCTTCAACCGCG
>NZ_JACIYP010000402.1 GCF_014359905.1 Hoeflea sp.
CGCGATGCGCCGGAAAGCCTCGTTGCCGTCCATCAATGCCTCCCATGTGTCGCATCCGACCAACCGGCCCTGATCGAGCACGACGATCCGGTCGCAGCGTTTCACCGTGCTCAGGCGGTGCGCGATCATCAGCACTGTCTTGTCGCCCGGCAGCGCGTCGATGGCCGTCATCACCTCACGCTCGGTCAGGTTGTCGAGCGCGCTGGTCGCCTCGTCGAAGACGATCAGATCGGCATCGTGATAAAGCGCGCGGGCAATCCCGATACGCTGGCGCTGCCCGCCCGAAAGCCGCACGCCGCGCTCGCCGACATGGGTGGCATAGCCATCTGCAAGATCGGTCATGATGAACGAATCGATCCGGGCAATGCGGGCGGCCTGTCGGACGCGCTCGTGGTCGATGACGTCCGGGGGGACGCCAAGCGCGATGTTTTCGGAAATCGGCGCGTCGGTCAGGAAAATGTCCTGAGGCACATAACCCACGCTCAGCATCCAGGCGCGCGCATTATCCGCCGTGATCGGTGTCTGATCCGCGATCAGACGCCCATTCGATGGTTCCAGCAGGCCGAGGACAAGATCGGCCAGCGTGGTCTTGCCCGCCCCCGTGCTGCCGACGATCCCGATCTTCTCTCCTGCCGCGATGTGGAGCGAGACATCCCGGATACCCGCCTGATCCGAATTGGGATAGCTGTAGGAGATGTTTTCAAGGCGAAGCGCCTGCTTCAGCCCGAGGGCGGGCGGTGTTTTTCGGGGCAGATTTCTGGCGTATCTCTTCAGGACAAGATCCTCATGCACGGCATCCACCGCCGCGGTGCCCGCCTGTATCTGGGCGAGAGATCGGTACAGTTTGGAAAGCTCGGGCATCAGGCGCTGGCCGGCAAATGCGAATACGCCCAGAACCGGCAGCAATCCGCCCAATGCGGCCCCGGAGGAAATACCCGCAGGGTCGATCAGGACAAGGCTGAGCAAAAGTACCCCCCCCAGCGCCACGGCCTGAAGCGCGAATTGGGGAACCTGCGACAGGACCGCGACCTGTGCCTGCGCGCGGGCCATGCGCGTGGAGGGCACGGCATATCGGGTGAGGTAGGCGGTTTCCCGTCCCAGAAGCTTGATATCCTTGATCCCGGTCAGGGCTTCATTGGCCAGGCGAAACCGTTGCCGGTTGGTTTCCACGCGGATTGCGCCCAGCCTTTTCAAGGCGCGCCGCGTGGCGGTATAGATCAGCGCGTAAAGGCCGCCCATAACCGCAAAGGCGACAATCGCAACACCGGGGTTGACCCAGAGCAACACCGCGACGATGGCCAGAGTGGTCAGGCTTGCCGCCATCAACTCGGCGGCCGGAAGCAGGAATTGCTGGACAATTTGCTCTGACTCCGCCAGCACGCGTGGCCCCATTTCTCCCGAATGCCGGTTTAGGAAAAACGAATATGGCTGTCCCAGATAGCTTTCCAGCAAACGGTGGCTGATCGAATGGATGCGCATGTTCGCAAAGCGCGCCACGGCCCATGTCCGGGCAATCTGGATCAGGCTTGACAGAAGGATGACAGCGAAAGAGCCGACGCCGAGCGCGATCAGAAAGCCGTAATCCGTGGAAAACCCGAGCGTCTCATAGGCCCAGGCCAGAGCCGGTGTGGCTCCGATCCGGCCGGGATCGGCCAGAACGGCCAAAAATGGCATGATCGAGCCCACCATCACGGCCGACGCGAGGGCGCTGATAATGATGATGCCCAGGACGATCCAGGCATTGCGCCGCTCGCGCGCATCGAGAAGAGCCCAGGCTTTCTTCCATGTGGCCGGATCAACCATGTTGCAGGCTTTCTGTTTCAAGTGTGGTTTTGCGGGCCCGGCCTGCCCCCCGGATCAGCGTAAGAGCGACAGGCAGGGCAAGCGTATAAGCGGTGTCTCGCAACGCTTCCGCCCAGTTCGCCTGCCCGGTCCAGGCGATCCAGTCGATCGCATCGAGCGTCTCGTTGAAACATTGAACCCCCGCGACCACGCCGAGGGCGAGCACCGGGGACCATGGGCGGGAACTCAGCACCCACGCCAGGCAGAGAAACAGGGCCAGTCCCAGTATGACATGCGCGGCATTCGTGCTCAGCCCGACATGGTCAAGGATCAAGCGTTTGCTGTCATACCACCATTCGTTCATGGCTTATCCCGCGAGACCGAGTTGCCGGGGGCGCTTGTCATGTTCTGTGCATATCATGGCGATCTTCAACCCTGGTCCTGCGACGTCATTGGCATTCCGTCTGCGGGGGTTGCCTGAATGTCCTGCTCCAGTGCCGCGATCTCGGCCTTGAGGGCCTCGTATTCCGCGATTTTGCGAGCGAGGAAAT
>NZ_JACIYP010000403.1 GCF_014359905.1 Hoeflea sp.
TTTTTGATGTCTGCGGCCCTCCTTCCGATCCGGCCCCTCATGCCCGGCCTTCCGGATCCGCCGATACTTCCGCGTGGCGGGGGGTGGTGACCGGTCGATTTGCAGAGCTGCTGACGGTCATGGAAGGTTTGATGCTGTTGACGTGACGGCGAGGCGGTGGCGATGCTGACTGTCGACATCCCGCGCCTCGGCACAGGACCGCCCGATGGCCTGAGGCTCGCACGGTCGCTGCGGGTGATCTTACCGCACCAGGAGAGCGCCTTCGCCTTGATGATGGCCTCCCGTCCTCGGGTCCGGGAGGAACCGACCTTCCGCACCTGCTGGCGCCGAGCGCGGAAAAGCGGGGCGTTCTTCAAGACCTGAACGGGATGACGCGGACTCCATGGGTTATGTGCGTCAAGTTCTGCAAAAAGGGCGGTCATGGTGCTGGTCATGCGGCTTGGCGCAGAGCGAGCTTCTTGTGCTCGCGCAGGTCGTCCATGTTGAGGTAGCGGTTGGCCTCCATCCAGTTTTCGTTGGTCTCGACGGCAAGCGCCCGGACCAGGCGCAGGCAGCTCTGTGAATTGGGAAAGATGCGGACGACATAGGTGCGGCGGCGGATTTCCTCGTTGAGCCGCTCGAGCATGTTTGTCGATTTGAGGTGCTTGTGGTGCTGGCGCGGCAGGCGAAAGAAGGTCAGCGTCTGCTCGATGGCCTCCTCGACCCAGTCGGTCAAGCGGGGATATTTGCCCGACCATTTGGACAGCCAGGCGGCAAGATCTGCCCTGGCCTCGTCAAGATCGCGCCGATCGTAGATCCATCTGAGTTCCTGCAGGCAGTCGTCGCCGTGCTTTCTGGGCAGGTGGTCGAGCGCGTTCCTGAGGAAATGGACATAGCAGCGCTGCCAAGCCGCTTCCGGGACGACCTCGCCGATCGCCGCCACCAGGCCGGCATGATCGTCGGAGACGACCAGTTCGACGCCCTTGAGGCCGCGCGCCTTCAGCGCGACGAGGAAATCCCGCCAGGACGAGCGGCTCTCGCGATTGGCCATCTCCACGGCCAGGATCTGCCGCCGTCCGTCCCAATCGATGCCGACCGCGATCAGCACCGCCTGGCTTCTGACGACGCCGGCCTCGCGCACCTTCTCGTAGCGGGCATCGAGGACAAGGTATGGAAAGGGCTCGTGCAGCGGGCGCTCGGCAAAGGCTTTCAGGCTCTCGTCGAGGCGCTTGTTGATCGCCGAGATCGAAGAGGCGGAGAACGCATGGCCGCACAGCTCCTCGGTGATCGCCCTGACCTTGCGGGTCGACACGCCCTGCACATACATCTCCGCAAGCGTGGCCACCAAGGCCCGTTCGGACCGCTGATAACGCTCGAACAGTTCGGTCGAGAAGCGCCCGGCCCGATCCTGCGGGACCCTGAGCTCAAGCTTGCCGACACGGGTGACAAGCGTGCGGCCGTAAGAACCCGAGCGGTAGCCGAGCCGCTCCGGCGTGCGCTCGCCCTTCGCGGCCCCCAGCGCCTCCTCCATCTCCGCCTCAAGCACTTCCTGCATCACGGCACGGATCACCTCGCGCAGTCCATCGGGGTTCGAAAGCAAAATCTCTTTGACGGCGGTCCTGGCGGCTTTATTCTCAATCCTGGTCATGGTGGCGTTCCTTTCTCGGAATCGGTGACGTTGAACATCACCAGCCTGCCATGACCGCCCCCTCTCAGACAATTTGCAGAACTCTCGGCACACTACCTCACATCGAGGCATGACGGAGGGAAGAGGCCGCCCGTCATGATGCCCTGCCAGGCACCTCGAGCGAAGCAGCCTGATCCGGACCCACCGCCGTCCGCTGGCTGGATGGACACCTCCGGCGCATCTTGTCTGCGGCGGCGCCCTTGCACCGATGCGCGAACAGTTGCATTCCAGTGGCAGACATCTCTCCATCAGACTGGACCGCTTATGCCCATCCTCCATTTTCTGCGCGACAACGCCCGCTGGATCGCCGGCGGTTTCCTGCTGACCTTCTTCTCGTCCTTCGGGCAGACCTATTTCATCTCGCTGTCGGCGGGCGACATCCGGGCGGAATACGGGCTCAGCCATGGCGGATTCGGCACGCTCTACATGGTCGCGACGCTCGCGAGCGCGGCGACGCTGCCGCAGATCGGCAAGATCATCGACCGGATCAGCGTCTCGGCCACCGTGCTGCTGGCTGCACCCATCCTGGCGCTGGCCTGCGTGCTGATGGCCTGGTCGACCTCGCTCGTGCTGCTGGTGCTGGCAATCTATCTGCTGCGGCTGTTCGGGCAGGGCATGTTCAGCCACATCGCGTTCACCGCCATGGGCCGCT
>NZ_JACIYP010000404.1 GCF_014359905.1 Hoeflea sp.
ACCTCGTCCGCACCGCCGCCGACAAGCGATCCATCAAGTCCAGACGAAAACTCGCAGGATGGGATACAACTTACCTCGACGCCATCCTCGCGCCCCCAGCGTAACTTTGATTCGGAGCCCTGCGAACTTGCCGCGGCATTTCAGGACCTGCGAGAGCTGAAGGTGGACGTGGCCTATCCTTTCCTGCTCGAGCTCTATGACGATTACGCCAAGGGAGTTCTGGAAAAGACCGATTTCGTCAGGGCTGTACGGTTAAGCGAAGCTTATGTTTTCCGTCGCGCAATCTGCGCCATTCCGACGAATTCCCTCAACAAGACCTTCGCAACTTTCGGCCGCGAGCTGCGGAAGGATCGCTACCTCGAAAGCATCGAAGCGCATCTGATGACGCTGCCGTCTTATAGACGGTTTCCGAATGACGATGAATTCCGACTGGAGCTGGCGAGGCGCGATCTTTACAACTTCCGCAGTCGGTCATATTGGCTGCGCCGCCTCGAGAACGATGGCCGGAAGGAACGCGTTCCGGTTGATGAATACACGATCGAGCATATCCTGCCGCAGAACGAAAACCTGTCCCAGGCTTGGCGGACGGCGTTGGGCGAGCATTGGCAGACTGTGCAGGAAACCTGGCTCCATACGCTCGGAAACCTCACCCTCACCGGCTACAATGCGGAATACAGCGACCGCCCATTCGTTGAAAAACGCGACATGCATGGCGGTTTCAAGGAAAGCCCGTTGCGGCTGAATGAAGGCCTTGGGGCCGTCGAGTCCTGGAATGAAGCGGCAATCCGGGATCGAGCTGAACGGTTGGCGACGCGGGCGTCAGAAGTCTGGGCCGCGCCGAAACTGTCGGCCGAAGTTATTGCGCAGCTCAAGCCGAAGGTCGTGAAGGCCCAGGAATTTACGCTTGATGATCACCCGTCAGTTGCCGAGGGCGGATCGATGCGCCACCTGTTTGAAGCCTTGCGTAAAGAAGTGTTGGCCCTTGATCCCTGCGTAACTGAGGAAATCTTCAAGTCGTACATTGCCTTCAAGGCCGAAACCAATTTCCTGGACGTTGTGGCGCAGGCCAGACGCCTGAGGCTATCTTTCAACATGAAGTTTCATGAACTTCACGACGAAAAGGGTCTGGCACGCGACATGACCCACATCGGCCACTACGGCAACGGGGACGCGGAAATCGGCCTCGGCAAGGAGGAGGAGCTGCCTTACGTTATGGGCCTCGTGCGACAGGCGTTCGAAAAGCAGATGGCTGACCCGGATGGCATGACATGAGCGCTTTTGTCGATGGCGTTGACCCGGGGTATCAGGTGCAGTTGAACCACAGCATAGCGGTCCGGATGAGATGATCATAATCGCCTGTCGTGGCCTCTTCTGTGAAGGCATCAATTTTTGCCTCCGACAGCCCGGCACGCCGTGCCGCCTTTTGGCATAGGCCCAGGATCATGAACGCGTTGCCGTCATAACCGGTGAGTTGAACCGCAATCGCAGGGTGGAGCGTGACCATGGGTGAATTCCTTTGACGGGGCTTTGAACGCCTAAGACGCTCGTTTATTACGAAATATCAACGTGATAGTTTGCCAGCTGAGGTGGGTTCTGATGTTACCTTGGGAAGCGACACGCCCGCGCCTGATCACGCAGGACGGCGTAGTCACTGAGCATGCGGACCACCATCGCACGCCCCGGCAGCGCCGCCACCTCTTCTGCCGCGCGTGCCTGATCGGCCCGGCTGTATTGCACGACAGGCGGACAGGGCGCATGCACATCAGAACCGCCCATCGCGCAGGCGGTCAGCCAGAGCATCGCGATCAGCGGGGCGGCGCGCAGCAGCGTCCAGCATCTGACGTTGGATTTCATGGGTCTTCTCCGATGTTGAAAGACGCTCGGCCAACCGCCCGGCGCGTTCACCGGCGCGGCGGAGGTTCAGCAGGAACAGGGCGACGGTGAGGGCGGCCAGCAGGAGGCCCAGCACTTTGCGCGCCGGGCCGCTGGCGAGGATTGCGGTGATCCAGCCCATCACCGCTGCCCCCGCATCCAGTCGTCGATCCGGGCATGGATCGTGACCGCGATCCCACCGAGCGCCAGGGCGATCAACAGCCAGCGCAGGGTGTCGAGGTAGGGCACCAGCGGCAGGATTGCCGATTGGGTTTCCGCAAGGACCTCCTGCGCCACCTCCACCCCGGCGGCGCCGACGGTGGCAACCCCGGCCGCCCCACCGCCTTTCAGGGTGCGGCTGTCGGCCAGCACTTCGCGGGCAGGCGGGATTTCCGGCACGAAGGGCGTGGCGCGGGGCGGGAAGGGCTCGCCC
>NZ_JACIYP010000405.1 GCF_014359905.1 Hoeflea sp.
GAGAAACTGCGCTTCGCCATCCGTGAAGGCGGCCGCACCGTCGGCGCGGGCGTGGTGTCGAAAATCATCGCCTGAGGCGGGGCTTCATTACTGCACAAGGCCACCCCGGCGGGATGGCCCCAGACTGCTGACAAAGTCCTCGCTTTTGGCGGGGACTTTTGATTCAATGGGTTATGTTGAAGAAACCGTCCCCCATTCAACCGAACTCGAGATGGTGACGCTCGAGAGCCTGGTGCCAGCCGATCATCTTTTGCGCAAGGTTGAAGCGGCGATTGATTTCCGCTTCATCCGCGATCTGACCGAGGGGTTGTATTGCCCCGACAACGGTCGCCCTCCGATCCCGCCGGAGGTTTTCTTCAAGGCGCTGTTCATCGGGTATCTGTTCGGTATCCGGTCCGAGCGGCGGTTGATGCGCGAGATCGAAGTCAACGTGGCGTATCGCTGGTTCCTGGGGCTGCGGCTGACGGACCGGGTGTTCGACGCCTCGACCTTCAGCCAGAACCGCCGCCGCCGGTTCGACGCAACCGAGGTGGCGCAACAGATCTCCGACCGGATCGTGGAGGCGGCGCTGGCTGCCGGGCTGGAGGTGCGCGCGGTTGGACTGGATGCGGGATATGCCGATGCGCCGATTGCCAAGGGGCTGGAGGATCGAAAAATCCTCGGTGTGACTGGTTATCGCCGACCTGTCCCGCCACGCGAGGGCATGATGCCGAAGAAGGCCTTTGCCTGCGAGGCCGAGCAGGACGGGTATCGCTGCCCGCAAGGACGGTTGCTCGGCCATGCGACCACGGATCGCAACGGCCGCCACTACAAATACAACCCCGCGATCTGCCGCGACTGCCCGCTTCTGGCCTCCTGCACCTCGGGCGCGAAGCCCGAAAAGACCCTCGCGCGACACATCTGGGCCTGCGCCCGCGACCGCACCGACGCCCACCGCCTGACCGACTGGGGCAAAAAGGTCTACAAGCGACGAAAGGAGACGGTCGAGCGCTCCTTCGCCGACGCCAAACAGCTCCACGGCCACCGATACGCCCGGTATCGCGGCCTCAAGGGCGTCAGATGGCAAGCCCTCCTCGCCGCCGCCGCCCAGAATATCAAGAAAATCGAAATGGCAGGGCGTTGTTGCAGAACTCTCGCCGTGAAGGATTCACATCATGAATCCATGCGGTTAGATGGGTAGCATGAGCAAGCCCAAGCCCGCCCGCTATCGCACCACCAACTGGTCCGCCTACAACTCTGCGCTTCGGAAGCGTGGGTCACTGCTGATCTGGCTGGACAAGGAGATGGCCTGGCTCGCGCCGCATGAGAGGCGTCGAGGGCGACCGCCGGTTTTCTCGGACGCGGCGATCCAGTTCTGCCTGTCGATCAAGGTGCTGTTCAAGCTGCCGCTCAGGCAAGCCTCAGGGATGGTCGCCAGCCTGTTACGCTTGGCGGAACTGGACTGGCCCGTCACGGACTATTCGACCCTGTGCCGCAGGCAGAAGACCCTGGAGGTGCAGATTCCGTATCTACAAGAAGTCGCCGGGCGCCGCGGCGATGCTGTGCTTCATGGGTGGAGGAGGGTCAGAAAACGGTCCGGGGGACCGTTTTCCCGACGACGGCGCTGATGGAAAACCGGAATGGTCTTGTCGTGCAGGCAGAGCTGACCCACACCGATGGGCATGGCGAGCGCAAGGCGCGCTTGAGATGATCAATCGGCACTCCCCGGGCTCGACCCGGCGCCTGACGCTTGGGGCGGACAAGGGATACGACGCGGCCTCTTTCGTCGCCGAACTCAGACGGATGGTCGTGACGCCGCATGTCGCACAGAAGGCCCGACATTCCGCCATCGACGGGCGGACCACCCACCATCTTGGCTATGTTCTGTCCCAGCGGCACCGCAAGAAGATCGAGGAACCATTCGGCTGGGCCAAGACCGTGGGCGGCATGGCCCAGACCGTTCACCGTGGCCTCGACAGGGTCCGCGCGCAGTTCACGATGACCATGGCGGCCTGCAATCTCGCCAGGCTGCCGAAACTCCTTGCTGCCTGACGAAAGGGGGGAGCCGGACCCGGCGTCCGCAGCTCGCGCTCGCCCGCGCCTTCAGATCGCGCCGACAGGAACAGCGTCCCTCCAGCCTGACTTCTTCAGCAGACTGTTAAAGATAAAGGGATCACGCCCTGTATCCCCTCGCGCAAAGGCCGAAAGGTTCCGATCACACACGACGAGGCACGCTTTCGAAAGCGCCACAAGATCGAGAACAGTTTCGCACGCCTCAAGGACTGGCGACGCGTCGCGATGCGCTACGACAGGTGCCCGAAGGTC
>NZ_JACIYP010000406.1 GCF_014359905.1 Hoeflea sp.
TGTTCGGCGGCAGCATCCGCTTCAGCACAGCCGCCTTGCGTTCCGGTGAATATCCCACGTCATCGTCCTACCGCCCACCTGTGAAATAGAGGAAAAGTAGAGTAGCGGACAACTTCCTTGACACAGGGGGCGGTGATCTGATCCAGCGCGACGCTCAGGATCGCGTTGTCGCCTGCAACCTGGACATCAAGAACCCGCATTCCGGCGCGATCGCCGATCATCGCGCGCCGGCCGAGATCGTGGACGCGATCATCGCACAGGAACAGCGGATCCTCGGCATCATGGACGAGATCAAGGCCGTGCTGGCGGAGCGCGTGTGATGTCGCGGACGATAACCATCGAAAGGTTTCTGACCAAGTCAGAGGACTGGGTCCCCGTAAGACCGGACCAAAATTACAAGCAGATCACTGCGCGTCTCTGGGGAAAGGGTCTCACGCTGCGCGGCGAAGTTCCGGGGAGCGCGATTGCTGCCGCCCGACAATACTGCGCCAAGGCAGGTCAGTTCCTGATCTCCAGGATCGACGCGCGTCATGGAGCGTTCGGGATCGTTCCAGAGGAACTGGACGGTGCACTGGTCAGCAATGATTTCCCCTGCTTCAACATCGACGCTTCGACGGTGCTGCCGCACTTCTTCGAGTGGTATTCGCGCACGCCCGAGTTCATCGATCTATGTCGCCGAGCGAGCGAGGGTTCGACAAATCGCGTTCGCATGAAAGAAGCGAAATTCCTGAAAATGACGGTGCCGCTTCCGTCCCTCGACGAACAGCGCCGCATCGTCGAAAAGCTCGACCGGGTCGCGGCGCTGGTGGACGACCGCCGCAACGCCATCGAGGCGGCCGAGCGCGAAACGCAGGCACTGCTGCTGAAAGCCTTCCAGCGCGCCATCGACGGTGCGCCCCTGCGCCCCATGGCCGAGGTTGCGCCCTTGGTGCGCAGGCCAGTCGAAATCGATCTTGATGCCAGCTACCCCGAGCTCGGCGTCCGTTCGTTCGGCCGCGGTACTTTCCACAAACCTGACCTGCCTGGCGCAGAGGTCGGCAACAAGAAGCTGTTCCGCATCTGCGGCGGTGATCTTCTGTTCAACATCGTTTTCGCGTGGGAAGGCGCTGTGGCCGTCGCTCAACCAGAAGATGAAGGTCGCGTTGGATCACACCGCTTCCTGTCATGTGTGCCCGCGCCCGAAACGGCGACCGTGGAATTCCTGCGGTTCTACTTCTCAACGCCAGAAGGGCTGCAGAAGCTGGGCGAAGCCTCCCCCGGCGGGGCGGGACGAAACCGAACTTTGGGATTGAAGAAGCTTGAGAGCCTGCAAGTTCCCGTACCACCAATCCTGCGCCAGCACTGGTTTGACGGCCTCCAGACGAAGGCCCGCGAAGCCCGCGCCATCCGCGCCAGCACCGCGCAGGATGTGGAAGCCCTGATTCCGGCCATGCTGCACGAGATCTTCGACGGTGGAGCGATGGCCGCGTGACTGTGAGCCGGGACGATCAGCCCGATCTGCTATCAAACCTTTCGGATCTGGACTTCGTCCGTCATCTGCTGGCCGACCTTCATGACGACCTGCCAGGGAAGGTCGGCCGTTTCCGCATGTTGACCGATCTGGGCGGCCAGATGGGGCGATCCGGGACGATGATTTTCGGTGGCCATGCGGCCCATCACGCTTGGGTCGAAGCGCGCTCGTCGTTCGTGCACGGCAATTATGTGGCGACGATCCTGCTGTGTCAGGGACTCGTGGAGCATTTGCTGGCGGCATATCTTCACGCCGGGCTTCTGGTCGACGACATTCCGGATCGCATCCCGTTCGCCGACACCCTCCGCCGTTGCCGAGAGCGCGAGGTAATCTCTGATGAAGACGTCACCGACCTCCGACGCATGATGGCGCTGCGAAACCCGCTGTCGCATTTCCGGCATGTAGATGATGGCAGCAATCTTGATCATCGCCACATCGATGAGAGCAGATCGGCGGACGACCTGCTGCGCCACGACGCGATTTTTTCGATCGGTCTCGCCGTTCGGATGCTTTCAAGGCCTGCGTTCCGGCTCGGGTAGCAGTCAGTGCAGGCCGAAAAGCTTGAGCTGTCGTGCGACGCGCAGTTGGTCGCCAGGGCGGATGACAGCGCCGGGGCGCGCGAACCCACCTTGAGGGCGTAGAACCTCTATCTCGCGAGCTGCGGACAAGCGTTGAAGAGTATGAGTGATGTCTTTATTGGTCGCAGCGGTCTTGTTTCCGATCAAAACCAAGAGTTCTCCGAAGGCCAATGGCCCGCCGCCGGACAAATCGAATATCTGCTTGGGCAATT
>NZ_JACIYP010000407.1 GCF_014359905.1 Hoeflea sp.
TGCAGGCATTCTTGAACCGGCCCCTCGAGGGCGACTGGCCCTTCCTCTGGCTCGACGCCACTTATGTGAAGCTGCGCGAGGGCGGACGCATCATCTCGATGGCGGTGATAGTGGCCGTCGCGGTCAACACTGACGGGCGGCGCGAGATCCTGGGGATCACTGTCATGCCCTCCGAAGCCGAGACCTTCTGGGTCGACTTGCCTCACGGTCTCTCACGCGTCGTGGGTTGCGTGGCGTGCAGTTGGTCATCAGCGATGCGCACGAGGGCCTCAAAGCGTTCGTCGGGCAAACGGTCCCCCGGACCGTTTGCTGATCCTCCTTACCACGCAAGGTCCTGGGCACCGGCTGGCAGCGCTGTCGCGTGCATTTCCAGCGCAACCTCCTCACCCGTGTGGGAAAGACCAACAAGCCGGTGATCAGCGCCGTGGTGAAGACCGTCTTCGCCGAGAAGGACCGCGACCAGGCCCATGCCCGCTGGCGCGAGGTCGTCGACAGCGTGCGCGAGCGGTTCCGGGATGTCGCTGAGCTCATGGACGAGGCAGAGCATGACGTGCTGGCCTACATGGCCTTCGACGAGAGCCTGCGCTCGAAGCTGCACAGCACCAACCCGCTGGAGCGCGTCAACAAGGAGATCAAGCGACGGACCAACGTTGTCGGGATCTTCCCCAACCGTGAAGCCGTGATCCGGCTCGTCGGCGCGCTGATGCTGGAGCAGAACGACGAATGGGCCGTCTCCCGCCGCTACATGCCGGTGGAAAAGCTGACCGCCATGTGCCACGATGAAAGTGAGACGGCGATGATCGCCGCTCAGTGAACGAGCAGCACCAGCTATGAAGAAGCAGGTGGACGCCAGTTCCTACACCACTCCTCGGGGCACTACCTTGCCCTGACCGCAGGTGTCATAACATCCTAGCCCTATAGCCTCGGATTTTTCCGGCCTTTGACATGGAACAATCCTGACATGGCCAACTTAAGCCTTGTCGCGCTTTTCTTTCTTTCATTTCTGATTCGGCGTACTATCAACGATGCGCCGGTTTGCCTCGCTGCCTGATCCGCCGCGCTTTCTGCTGATTTCGATCGTCTTTTGATCAAAGCAGATACGTACCCAGTTCTTGTCTCAGTTCGAGGGCCAGCGGCCGGGCAGTTGACGTGTTGCCAAAGCCTCCCCGCATCTTTCTTTCGCTTTGGGTGCAACGTCCCGTCGCAAAAAAGCTTGGCTTGATCTAATTTCTAACATGTGTTTGATTTCAGTCGACGCGATTGACACTCTGTTCGGCGGGTAAATACATGAGCGAAGAAAAAGCGCGGCGCTTTGCGCCAGACCTTATGGCCGGCCAGGTCGCGCTGGTTACCGGCTCCGGCTCGGGCATGGGTCGTGCCACGGCGCTGGAAATGGCTTCTTGCGGGGCTAGGCTGGCGCTGTTTGCGCGCCGTCAGGAGCCGCTGGAAGGGACCGCCCGGATGATCCGCGCGGCGGGTGGCGAGGCTTTTGTCGTGCCCGGCGACACCCGCGACGAAGACAGCATCGAAGCCGCGATGGCGCGCATCAAGGACCATTACGGGCAGCTTGACGTGCTGGTGAACAATGCGGGCGGCCAGTATATCGCTGCTGCCGCGACATCACCAACAAGGGCTTCGAGGCCGTGATCCGCAACAACCTGATCGGATCCTGGCAGATGACCCGCGCCGTGGCCGATCATTTCATGTATGACAGCGGCGGCTCCATCGTCTTTGTCACCGCCATTTCAGCGCGCACCGCGCTCACCGGTTTCACCCATACTGTCGCCGCCCGCGCCGGTGTGACCGGCATGATGAAGACGCTGGCCGCCGAATGGGGCGAATACGGTATCCGCCTGAACTGCGTCGCGCCGGGCACGATCAAGACCGAGGCGCTTGGCCGCTACCCCATTCCGCCGGAACGCTGGAAGGAACTCAACCGCTCGGTCCTGAACCGGATGGGCGCGGCCGAGGACATTGCCGGCACGATCATCTTCCTCGCGTCCAGAGTGGGGAGTTTCATTACCGGCGAAGACATCTATATAGACGGCGGGGAAACCCTGCACATGGGTCACGATGCCCGTGACATGATAAATCCTGAAATGTTCGAGAAACGCGAACGAGGAGATGGCAAGAATGAGTAACCCCCCCGTCCTTCTGGATATCTCCGACAGGATTGCCACGGTCACGCTGAACGATCCGGAACGCCGCAATCCGGTTACCGGAAACGACATGATTGCCGCCCTGCTCGACACATTCGCGCAGGTGCAGGCAAACCCCGATGTCAGCGTC
>NZ_JACIYP010000408.1 GCF_014359905.1 Hoeflea sp.
GCCTTTATCGGTCAGAATGCGTTTGACTGCCTCCTGTTGCGTGATCGAGATATTCTGGCGGATGTATTTTTCCGTCCGCTTGTACATTAGGATGTCACGCATCAACCGCTCATCTGCCGGCAGAACCACAAACAGCTCATCGGATTTGTAGGTTGAGCTTGTGCGCAGCATTTGCTCGTTTTCTGCGTGCTCATGGAACGGGCTGATGACATGGACAGCCAGCTCGTATTCGCGTCCATGCAATCGGTCATCAAGCTTTCTGGAGAACGGATAGTCCTGGCCATTCTCGTCGTAGCGGATCTTCCGGTGTTTGATGATGTGGTCGAAAACGATTTTCTCAAGCTCGGCGGCAACGTCTGACGACTCCACCTCGGTGCTCTTGATTTCCTGCTCGACGTCTTTTTCCTCGTCGGTCAGGTATTCGTAGAGCTCGCCATTGCGCTGAACGTAGGTCTGTTGCTCCAGAAGGCTGAGGGCTTCTTCAACACGCTTCCGAAGGTTGGGCAGATCCTGGTTGAAACCATCCAGCATCAGCACGCACAGGTTGCGAACGGTCGGTTTGAATTCCTTGACGTACTTGACCAGGAAGAGCGTTTTCAACAGCCGAATCGCGAAGGGACCATCAAGATGGTTCTCTGCCTGGATGATGGCCCGCTGGATATTGGATTTCAGCGCGGTGCGAATGCCTTCGAACATCAGGTCGAAGGTCGCCAACTGACCGATTTCATGCCCGCCGATCTGGATCGCAACCTGCTGGAATACACCCAGCATGGAGCGTTCGCCCACCGAGCTGTGCTTGCCCTCAAAGGCGTTGTGCTGCGACAGATTCTGAATGGCCGACTGGAACAGCGCGAACTGGTACGGAATGAACGGATAGCTGTGAATGAAGTGGTCCCGATCCTGATAGTTCCGGTAGGTTTGCGAGCCGTCGGCAAAGTCGAACAGGGTCTTAAAATTGTTGGACTGCGCGTGATAAATATCCGAAAGCAGACGAACGCCTTCTTCGGTTTTCATCAGCAGACGCTTCTGGATAACCTCCGCCACGTCGGCGCTGGTCAGCTTCATGCGGTTGGCGAACCGTGCCTGGATTTTCGAGAAGTCGTTGCCTTGCTGTTTGCCCATCTCGCCGACAACTGTCCCCATGTCCTCCTGGGCGGTCACGATGACCCATGCGCGGCCTCGGCATTTAGTTGCCATGCTCTCGGCGATCGTTTGGAGGTTGGTCATCAATTTGACGTTTTCAGCGATGTACTGACCGACCTCATCCACAAAGAAGTTCAGACGGAAATCGGGCGATTGCCGCTCGATATACGCATGTACCTGTTCGGCAAAATCTTCTATGGAGACACGGTATTGGCTGCGGTATTTATCGAGTATCCCCATGGCCGATGCCTCGTCACCACCGGTTGCCTGGGCATAGGCTTTGGCAATGTTTTTCGCCTCCAGCAGAGCCTGTTCGCGGCCCTTGTGCCATGTTCTGCCCGCTGAGGACTCATAAGCCGATTTGAACTGGTCGTAGAGGCCACGGCTGTCGAGGTCGCGCTCAAACTGGGCGATGTGGCCTTGTTTGCCGTAGTAGCCGCACATCTCGTCAAAGACTTTGACGAAGACAGCGAGGAGCGCATCGATCTGGGTCTTGCTGATGACGTCCGCTTTCTGGTCGATGTTGAACAGAATGCTTTTCGACGGAATGGCGACGGCTCGTTTGAGATCACCGCGAAGAATTTCGTTATCGCCACACTTCGGCAAGAACAGGTCAAGAGCTGAGGCTCCGTCGATCTGCCTGTTTTCGAGCAAGAGCGCCAGCATCTTCAGCAGGTGGGATTTGCCTGACCCGAAGAAGCCAGAAACCCAAACGCCATTGGCACCTTCATAGTTGTTGTAGGCGTCCAGAAAGGATTCAAGCCGCTTCTCGACTTCGTTGGTCAGAACGTATTCTTCAATTTCCAGGCGAAGACTGGCTTCATCGTCAGCTTTGATGACTCCTTCAATCGGGCGGTCAACTGGCTTGTTAAAAATGGTCTTAAGAGTCATCACGCTTCCCTCGTTCATGCTTCGCAGTGAAAGATGTTGAATGCCCGGTAGTACTTGTCGTCATGTAGCCTTCCGAAGAGATCGAGCGATGCTCCGGACTCCAGGGAGTGGGTGTAGGCTCCCGGGAAAAACATGACGGTCGGCTTTTCTTTCGCCGTGCTCTGCAAATTGTTCAAGACGTTGTGCGAACGGATATAGGGGAACACCTCGCCAACGCCGGACAGAAAAAGAACCTCGAAATCGGTGCTTG
>NZ_JACIYP010000409.1 GCF_014359905.1 Hoeflea sp.
CGATTCCCGGCAAGCTGGCGATTTTCGTCGGTGGCAATCGCTGGCATGGACACGATCTTCGCGAGGTCGGGTTCCGGGCCTTTGTCCGCGAAAATGCCCCGGCCTTCACGGTCCTCGATACGCTCGTCAACCTCGAAACGCGGCAATTGACCTATGAGGCGACGCTGGATCTGCTCATCCGTCACCCGGACTTGCGGGGGATCTATATCGCCGGGGGCGGCATGGAAGGCGCGATCGCCGCCATGCGGGAAACGCGTGACCCGGGAGAAATCGCGCTGGTCGTCAACGAAGTCACCTCCGAAAGCCGGGCCGCGCTTCTGGATGGCTATTTGCGCATGGTCATCGCGACGCCGCTGGCGGAACTTTGCGACGCGGTCGTCGATCTCATGATCAAGTCACGGGCGGGCGATGACGGTATCATCGGCCAGCACTTCCTCGACCCGCGGATCGTTCTGCCCGAATTCGCGTGATTGACGCAAAAGCATCATTCTGTTTGCGCGCAAAAGCGTCATGAATGACTGATTATGTCCCCCCAGACGTTGACCGGGAGGCCGACTCGGGTGAAACCTCCCTGCGGCAAAGCGGCGCGTCCCGAGGGGCGCGGGGGAGGGGCGCACCATTCAGATGAAACGTGCGTTGAACCACATGACCGTACCCGGCCTCGGGTATGACGCCTTTCTCGACCTCGCCGGGTCCCTGGGATGTATGGGCGTCGAAGTGCGCAATGATATTGCCCGCCCGCTTTTCGATGGCCTGCCGGCCGACGAAGCGGGCAAGATGGCCCGCGCCAAGGGACTCAGGCTGGTCGGACTGAGCCAGGTCTACCCGTTCAACGCCTGGTCCGACGCGATTGCCGCCGCAGTGAGCAAGCTGATCGCCACCGCGAAGGCGGCTGGCGCCGAAACCATCAGCCTGATCCCGCGAAACGACGGGACCGGAACGGGCAACGGCGAACGTCATGCCAACCTGCGCATTGCACTGAAGGAAATCCGCCCGCTTCTGGACGAGGCGGGGATGGTCGCGCTGGTCGAGCCGCTGGGCTTCTTGCGCTCGTCGCTGCGCTCCAAGGAGGAGCTTGTCGAGACCATCGAGGCTCTGGGGGGCCGCGACCGCTTCAAACTGGTCCACGACACGTTCCATCATACGTTGGCGGGCGGTGGGCCGATCTTCCCCGAATATACCGGCATCGTCCACATATCGTGCGTTGTCGATCCCAAGCTGTCCGTAGAGCAGATGGAGGACGCGCACCGCGTCCTCGTGGACGAGAATGACCGGCTGGGCAACGTCGCGCAGCTCCGCGCATTGCTGGAAGCCGGCTATGACGGGCCTGTCTCGTACGAGTGCTTCTCGCCCGAGACCCATGCCTTGAGCGATCCGGAAGCGGAGATCCGGCGCTCGTTCGACTTCATCTCTTCGCAGCTGGCCAGACAGACGGTCTGACGCGGGGTCAAACCGCCCTGAAAAGGGGCTTCCGGTGAAAATGACGGTGAACCGGACACCGCCAATGGGAGGAAACCAATGAAGAAGTCTCTTATCGTTGCGACGGCTTTCGCATCCATGATGGGCACCACCGCCATGGCCGAAAATGTCGGGGTGTCCATGTCCAGGTTCGACGACAACTTCCTGACCGTTTTGCGCAACGGCATTCAGTCATACGCCGATTCCGAGGGTCACGATATCCAGATCGAGGATGCCCAGGACGATGTCGCCAAGCAGCTCGACCAGATCAACAACTTCATCGCCTCGGGCGTGGACGCGATCATCGTGAATCCGGTCGACACCTCGGCGACGCAGGCAATGACCGACGCCGCCGCCGCTGCGGGGGTTCCGCTTGTCTATGTGAACCGCCAGCCGATCAACCTCGACACGTTGCCTGACAACCAGGCCTTCGTGGCCTCGAACGAGGTCGATTCCGGTACGCTCGAAACCATCGCGCTCTGCGACAACTGGGCGGCGGAAGGCAAGTCCGAGGTCAATGTCTATGTCATGCAGGGCCAGCTGTCGAACCAGGCGGCGGTCCAGCGAACTCAGGACATCTATGACGTTATCGAGGCCGGCAAGTGCAAGGTGACGGTCAACGTGATCGACCAGCAGACCGCGAACTGGAGCCGCGACGAGGCCCAGAACCTGATGACCAACTGGCTGTCGACCGGCGCGCCGCTGGGCACCTGCCATGTTGCGGGTATTCATTCGCCGCTGGCTGGCCAGCCATTTCGGGCACTACCGTCGTATCGATGATCTTCAGGCCGCGCTTTCAGGCTATGTGGGCGAGTTGGTGGAA
>NZ_JACIYP010000041.1 GCF_014359905.1 Hoeflea sp.
TATCAGAAGGAGTTCGTGCGCTTTAGCGCCGATCTGGGAACGAAACGAAGGAGAGTGGTGCTGCGGGGGGAATGGTGCTGTGGGAGAGGATTGAACTCTCGACCTCTCCCTTACCAAGGGAGGGGGTGGGGCCTCCAAAGTGGCGGAGTTCTGCCGGAAATCATGACGTGCTTTTGGCCGCGTGTCCGGAACGTGCCCGATCTTCTGTGAGCCGCCCGACAATCCCTCGGCGATGGTCCGGTACGTCATGGGCATAGCCCATGACGGATCTCGGATCGAGCCAGCCGCCCTGGGCCATGGTGGAGCGCATGTCGCCGAGCTGCAGCATCTTTGTCGCGAGCAGGTGGCGGAACCAGTGCTGCGTGACGCGACCGGCAAGGGCAGCCGTCTCCCGCGCCTCCCGCACCGTTTCCCAGGCCCGCTTTCGGTCCCCCGCGCGCCATAGCCGTATCGCCTCGGCAGCGCCGGCGCGGCGGATGGCGCACGCCGTGCGCCGTTTCATGGCATTGAAGGCCGTCTTGTTCTGGCCGCCCCAGGCGCCGCCATTGTCCTTGTAGGGCTCCTTGCGGTGAGTCAGGAACAGTCTGCCCTCCCGATCGTGAAGGCGGCCGCGCCACTCAAGATAGTCCGCCAGCTTGTCGGCCGCGAAAGGATGGAGCGCGGCGACCACGGCTTCACCGTTCTTCGTGTCGTGGAAAGTGATCTGCTCGCGGCCGGGTGCGAGAATGAGATCGCAGAGACGGACGCCATAGAGAATCGAGGAAACGCGGGCGCCCGTGCACCAGATGGTCGCGAGCTGCGGCGCGTAGTGAGGCGCGGCGTTCTCGATCATCAGATGGATGAGTTCCGTCGTCAGTTCGCCGATGCGGCGCCTCGCGCGGCGGTTGGGGTTGCGGGCAGCCTTGTCGCGTTCGAAGACGGGCAGGCGCGCCGCCGGCACCCATTCGTTCGGCCGCTTCGCCGCCCAGGCGAGGAAGGCCATGAGGTCGTTGATGTAGCGTTCTCGCGTTGCGGTGGCGTTTTTCGCCTGCCGGATATCGACCCAGTCGTTCCACTCGTTCGGCTCGATGTCGCGGAACAGGCGAAGGCCGAAGCGGATGCCGACCTCGCGGATGTTGCTCTGCGTCGTCGCGCCCAGCGCGCGCTCGCGCGGACGGCTCAGGTAACGATCCGCAGCGACCGCGACCGGGATCGAGGGCTTGACGCCGTGGATGACTTCGTTCCGGATTTCGCCTTCGATGCGGAGCCGGATGGCGTCGGCGTCTTCCCATAGGTCTGGCCGGGCCGGAAGTCCCGTAGTTTCTCTAACGCGGATTGAGCGGCCGCCGGCGCGGACGCGGCCATGTATATGCCAGTAGCCGTCCCGGTCCTTGACGTGCAGCCCTCCGGGCTTGCGGCCTTTTCCTTTGCGGTTTTTGTCGAGTGATGCTTGATCGCGGCGCGCAGCATCTCGAACTGGCTTGTCGTCCATACCGGGCTCCGGCCAATATACTCATGAAAATCGTAGCGCCGCGCGCCTTCGGAGCGCCGCCTGTCTTCGGCGAGAAGAGTTTGCAGCCAGCGTTTGCTTTTATGCAAGCGCCTCGCCACTTCCTCCAGATGCAGCTCCTCCGCCATCAGTGATCCCGCAGAGAGAATGTCGATTGAGGGCCTCGATCTTCCTCCGTCCAGCCGGCCAGCGCCGCGCGCACGGCCTCCCATTCGCCCGAACAGGCGGCATGCGCCTGATCGCCGTCGAAGACGAACAGCGCGACGGGCAGGCGCCCGCCCATGGTCTCGGCGATGCGGCGATCGATGTGCCGCGCCAGTTCCTGCATCAGGGCGTCGAGGGTTTCGGCGCGGGTCATGATGCCGTCCCTCCGCGTGACGGCCGACCCCTTGCCGTCCATCGATCGACGGCATGCGCTATCTCGATCGCCGCAAGGTCGTCGAATCTGCAACCTAATAACTCAAGAAACTGAACCGCTGCCGCACCGCTCCTGAGCCCGTAGAGCATCCACGCGAGGTTCAAGAGGTCTTCGCCTTCGCAAAGGCCCCCGTCCTCGCTTCGGACGTGCCACCGTGTTCCATCGACCACGACATATGCCTGTCCAATCTGCTTCTTTGTGCACGGTTTCGGCTTGCTTGTACCGAGCAAGGCGCGCACGGCGTGCGCCGCGACTTGCGAAGAGCACCCCTTGAGTGCCTTTGCAAAGCCATGTTGGGTCGGCCGGAGAACCGCAGGAACAACGTTGCTCGCCTGCCCCAGCTCGCTCACCGGATAGAGATAGTAGCCCGTCCACCGATACGGCGAACCGCTGCCGGCAGCACATCCGGCCTTGTGGTGTTTGGCTTCGGGTTCATGCCGATGGATTTCGCCGCACCAATCGCACCACATTTCCCAGCGAGGTCCCGCACTGGTCGACGCCGGCATGGCAGGAAACTCAGGGGCAAGCCTTCTCGACAAAGGTATCACGGCTTCTCCTCGCTAGTGTGCGCCACCGCGCGTGTTTCAAGCCATTCGTGAAGATCGGCAGTCCGGTAGCGGATCGCGCGGCCAAGCTTGAGGAAGCGCGGCCCACCGCCCTTGATGCGCCAAGCCTGCATTGTCCGTGTGGAAAGATTCAAAAACTTCGCGACCTGAGTTTCGGTGAGAAGCGGCGCGGGTTCGACGACTGGATTGCTCATGTTTCACCTCCGATGATGGCCAGCGTGGCGGCGAGGAGCACCGTGCCGGTAAGCAGGCCGGTGAGGAAGCCGATGGCGAAGCCGAGCCAGAAAATCGCGCGCTGAATGCGGCGCGCACGGACGATGTGAAAGGGTTCAAGCGTGACGGGCTTTTTCATGTCTTCCGCCCTTCCTGTTTCGCCGCATGGAGGCTGAGGCGGCTCTCGATCCCTGGCACCAGCCCCTCGTTCAGCATCGCCGCCGCCATTTCAGGGGTGCGGTAGAGCGCGAGCAGAACCGCCGCGACCGTATGTTCGAGTGTCACCATGACGTCCGCGGGGTTGCCGCCCGTGCGGCCGCTGAAGATGATCCGTGCCGCTTCCACTGCCCGCCGGGTGTCCCGCACGCTCATGCCGCTTCCGTCCCGTCTTCGTCCTCGTCGCCGAAGGCGTCGCCGGGTTCGTCTTCGTAGTCTCCCGGCAGCGGACGCATGTGATCCGGCACGGTCACGCCGAGTCTTTCGGACAGGGCGATGGTTTCGCGGTCGCATTGGCGACCGAAGAGATGAATGCTTCGGCTGGCTTCAAGACGCACATGGAGACGGACCACTTCCATGTCCGGCTGCTCGTCAAGCCATTTCGCAAGGAAGGTGGCGTCTTCATCCAGCATGTAGCCGAGAGGTTCGTTCCTCGGGATTTCTGCCAGCGATACGTCTTCCTCCATGTCGTCGAGCAGGAAGCCGCGGCCGGTTGCCTTTTGCAGGATCTCGATCGTCGCGGGCAGGTTCTCGATTAGAGCACCATCCGTCAGGTGGTTCGGCCACCAGGCCGGCACAACACCTGTCAGTGCGAGAAGGATCTCGCGGCGGAAGTAGTCCGCCGGGCGCTCGCCGGCCGCAGCCAGCATATCGCGGCACCACTTGACGCTGGCGGCGACCTCGTCCTCCCGTCTCTTGCGTCTCTTGCGGGCGATCTCGCGCTCCAGCTCGAGCTGCGCTTCGCCGGCATCATCGCCATCTTCGTCATCGACCAGCCCGTCCTCCTCGCTCTTCTTGTGGGGACGTCCGTAGTCGATCTCGATGTCGTGGTGCCAGCGATTGACGGAGACGAAGACGTGAAGCTCCTGCGCGGCTTCATCGGTTTCCGCCGCGACATCCTCCTCGTCCAGATAGCGGAACCGCGAATGGTCGAAATCCTGACCGTCCTCCAGAAGCTCGACGCAGGCGAAGCGGCCGCTCGCCTCGATCTCTTCGGCTTTCTTCAACGCGGCCTTGCGCTGCAGCTTCAGGAAAGCTGCCGTGTCCGCAAAGACGCGCTCCGCGCCGGAACCGATGAACTCGCCCTTGTATTGCTTGAGGTCGAACGCCGCCTTGCGGGCCGGTACTTTCCCGGTCTTCGCAGCATCGCGAAGACTCGCCGCGCTGTAGCCGTTCCGCACGGCCTTGGTGACAAGCTCGTTCTGCTCCGCCTCGATGGGGGTCGACACGATGGCGCGCGCCTGATCGATGGTGATCTGCCCGTCCTCGAGCGCCTTTCGTGCCACGGGCTTCAGCCGGTCGAAAAGCTGGAGCCGGTCCTGCACCGTGCGCTGGGCGATGTGGCAGGCAGCGGCGATCTTTTCGGTATCCCAGCCGAGCGCGGTCAGCGCCTTGAAGCCCGCCGCTTCCTCGAGCACGGGCACGTCCTGGCGCTGCAGGTTTTCGATGAGGGCGAGCGCGCGGGCTTGCATATCGTCAAGAGACTGGAGCCGCACCGGGATGTTGCGGGCGCATGGGTCCCAGCGGCCCTGTGCGATGAGCAGGCCGATCGCGCGCCAACGGCGCTCGCCGGCGACAAGGCGGGCCGGGCGGAGAACGGAAGGCCGGGCGCCTTCCTCCGCATTCACCGGACGGGCAACGATATTCTGCAGAAGGCCCTTTTCGGCGATACTCTCGGCGAGCTGCTGCAGCTCCTCTTGCGGAAAGCTCTTTCGGTAGTTGTCACCGGGCTCCAGCTCGTTCCAGGCGAGCAGCGTGAGGCCCGAGGGTGGCGCGTCCCGGCGCATCCCGGCTTCCGCCGGGACAGGCGCCGTGCGGGGCGCGGCGGGGGCGGGGATCTCGAGGCCCGCCTTCTGCAGCAGCGCTTCCAGTTTCCCGCCGGGCAGAGCGGCGGCGACCTTGCCCCAATTCTCGTCGGTCATGTTGCCGACGCCTTTCACCGCCTCGCGGATGCGGCTGTCGCTGACGCCGGCGGCGGCGCCCAGGGCGCGGAAGGAAAGGCCCGCCCCCTCGCGGTCCGCCTCCATGGCGCTCACGCGGGCCTTCTGTTGCTTGTCCATGTCATGTCTCCCCGATGATGGCCGGCGCACGCCGTGCGCCTTCGGGGGAGAAAATTGCCATATGGCAAATTAAATGGCAATAAAAAATGCCAAATGGCAAAACGGGAGGCGGCTGAACGCAACGCGCCTGCGGCTAGTCGTTGAAATCGCAAAGAGAGGGGGCGGCAGCTTACCAGTTGCAGTATTTGCGGACGTCGGAAACGGCTTCCTCGACCCCAGTGATATTAAATTCGGCGCTCACCGGGGACTCGCCATGCGGCGTGACTTCCACCAGCAAGCGTTCCTCGCCGAAGAGCGATTTGATGAAGGGGATGGACTGGCCGCCGCGCCATAAGCCGGCGGACTCGAAATTCGTGGATACGTCCCAACGTGCCGTCGCCGGCTTTCTGTCGCCGATGCGGTAGCGCAGGTAGGTTTCATCGGTCGTGAGGAAGCCGCCGAAATTGACAACGAGGGCGGTCGTGTTGTCGGTGCAGCGGATGTAGAGGCGCGGGCGCGCCGTCTTGTAGCTGTTCATCTGGACCACATTCTTTGCCTCCACGGATGTGAAGGCATCCAAGCGGTCGGTGAACTTGTTCGTATCTGTCCACGAATGCCATTCGCCTCTGGGCTTTGATGTTTCTGTCTTTCCGCCCAGCCCGCTCTTACTGGCCGCGTCATCGAAACAAGCGAGCCTCTCGACCGAGGAAGAGATTTCCGTGCATTTGGCGAAGTCGGCCGGGTCCAACTCAGCGGCGGCGTTCGAGACACCGGGCAATCCGGTAACGGGGACGGCCGCGACAAGAATGATAAGAAGGCGCGCCTTAATCATCCGCTCCCTCCAGCTTCGGTTCCGCAGGCCGCTCGCCGCCCAGCGGTTGCACATACTTCGCCGCCGTAGCGCGAAGGCGCTCGGCATAGTTGTAAATGTCGTCAAGCGAAGAGATGGGCAGCTTCTCTTCAGCCCCAGTATCGAAAAGGCTCAGATATTTTACCGAGCGATTGAGGTGCAGCCGGGCGAGTGGCTTGCGATTGTTGTCGTCAATGAGAATGCCGCAATAGGTTTTCTGGTCGCGGATCACCACCCGGCTGGCGGCGATCGTGTCGCGCACGATCGCACGGATCATCAGGAAGCCCTCGCGCTCCTCCTCGGTCGTCACGATATCCTCTTCCCGGACATCATCATCGGCCGTTTCGGTGTCGTCGGTTTCGGCAAGCGCCGATGACAGGCGGCTATGGACCGACTCGCGGATCACTTCCCGGAAGGCCGTGCGGATCAGTCCTGAAAACTTGTCGACGATCTGCGAGGTAAAGCGTCCTTCATGCACGGCGCCTGCAATCAGCTTCACGAAATCCTCGGTCGGGTTTTCGATGAGGCGCAGAATCTCGGATTTAAGGATCGACGTGTATTTCAGCCTTGCGGCCGTTGCCAGAATGCCTTCCACGTCGAAGCTCGCCTTCTCGAACTTTCTCAGCTCGGCAAGGATATGGACGGGGAATTCGGCAAGATCGAAAGTCAGGAAGGGACGCGTGTCGAGTTTGTTAGGCTCTTCGAGGTCGCTGTGGAAATGGAAAATGCGGCCATTGGTAAGGATCGCAAATTTTGCACTCGTCACCGTGAAATAGCGAAACAGCTGAGCGAGGTGAACCTTGTCCAGCTGCGTCGTGATCGGCTTGCATTCGACGAGGATGCGGATCTGGTCGTCGACCTTGATCGCATAGTCGACCTTCTCACCCTTCTTCCCGACCGCATCCGCCGTGAATTCGGGGATCACTTCCGCAGGATTGAAAACGTCGTAGCCAAGAGCCTGGAAGAACGGCAGAACCACGGCCGTTTTGACCGCCTCCTCCGTTACCATGGATGAAGAATGCTCCCGGACGCGGTCCGAAAGAAGTCGCAGCGGCTGTTCGATGGTCATGGTGTCCCCCAGTTGCCGGGGGAATCGGATCACCCGGCCCGATTTATGTCAAGAAATCCGAACCCGTCATTTCATCCACGCCACTGGAAGCTAGCGATCACGCGGCCATACACATTCAGGTCGGTACGCTTCATCTCGTAGCTTCCATATCGCTGATTGTCCGAGATGACCTTGACCCTGGCGCTTCGCGGCATGAGCTCGATGCGCTTGATCATGAGCCCGTCGCCATAGTCCACCGCATAAATATCGGCGGGGGAGGGCACTCGGTGCGACGTATCGACAAAGGCGATGGAGCCGCCCACGAGCGTCGGTTCCATGCTGTCTCCGACAACGGGCAGCGCATAGACCGAGCCGATCTTGTGGAACTTGGCCCGGATACTGTCGGGAAATGTCCAGAAGCCGTCCGTATGGGTATCGGGGACGATGCCGGCCTCGTCTCCTTCCACCGTCAGCAGCCCGCCATTCCCCATTCCGGCATGAATGGTGAGATTCGGCACGTCGCCGACGATGCCGCGAGCGGATGTGAGATCGAGACGTCCCGCTTCCGCGACATCTTCCACCGAGAATTCGGATGTGAAATCCGCGACCTCGCAGCCCAGGGCCGAGGCGATGCGCACCGCGTTCTCCAGACTGAGGCCGCGGTTCCCTGCCTCGATTCGCGACAGGTAGCTGGTGGAAATGCCCGTCTGGACCGCCAGCTCCTCGAGCGTGACGTGCTTTGACTTCCTGACTTCGCGGATTCGGTTGGCCATGGCGGCACTATTTGCCATGAGGCAAAACCGCGCTAGTGCCACATGGCAATTTGCCAGTTGACAAAGCACATTGCCATTTGTCAAAAATGGCAACCATGAAGCTCGAACAGTACCTCAAAGAGAACAACCTGAAGCCGAGCGCCTTTGCGGCGCAGGTCGGCGTCTCCGCCTCGACCATTACGCGGCTGCTGAACGGGCAGCGAGGAATCGGCTTCAAGGTTCTGAAGGCGATTTCCGAAGGCACGGACGGGAAGGTCACGGCGGAAGACTTCTTCCAGAGCGAAGGGGAGGCCGCCTGACATGAGAAACGGGGGGCTTCATCGTTGCGGCGGAAAGACGGTGACGGGGGCGCTCGCTCCCGGCGCCGCCGCTTTCCGTCCTTCCGCCGCGTCTGTCCGGCATGCCAGCGGGGGGGCTTGGCGATGACGGACCTTCTGCATTTTCCCGACGACGAGACCAAGGCCTTTCGCCGGGCGCGGGCCGAGGCGCTCGCCCGGGCGGCGCGGGACGCCCGCATCGCCGCGGGCTGGGGCGAGCGGCTGGACGATCTGATGGCCGCAAAGCCGGACGGGCAGGGCGCGACGCCCGCCCTCGATCTCGCGCGGTGGCTCACCAATGTCGCCGCGCTGCTCAACGACATCAAGCGCGAGCCCGCGCCTATCCGCATGGAAGCGGGTGTCACCGCGCGGTGCCTCAAGCTCAAGGGTCTTGTCGACGAAGCCGAGCTGCAGGGCTTCATCGAGGTGACGGCGTGCGAGCCGCCCGCCCTCGACATGGCGCGGCAGGTCAATGAGGACCTCATCGATCGCGCCCGGAGCTTTGGCCGCGATCGGAAGGGGCCGATCGTCCTTCTGGAGTCCACGCCCGGCACCGGCGAGGGCTGGCTGCGCGAGCGCTTCCTCAACGCACGCCGTGCGCCGGGCGCGCCGGCGGCGCCGGCCTCCGGCCTCATTGTCAGAGATACTCATTCCGGCGGTCCCTCCTCCTCGCCCGCCGGGAGCGCGGCGGGGCCGGCCCTTTCCCCCCAGGAAGCCGGGGCCGGTTCCGCCGTTGCGGGCTCTATTGGTGGACGCTCGGTCGGGACAGAGCCTGTCCTTGGGATCGCCGAAGGCGATACCCGAGGGCTCCGCCCCTCGCGCCTGCTCGGTGTCGTCAATTCCCTTGTTCATGCCGCGAGGATGCGGCTTGCCGGGCTCTTCGTCACTGAGAAACGAAACGGGCCTTTCTCAGACGGCACGCCGGGAGGGCGCACATGAGCGGGCGTTTCCATTCGGCGCAGACCTATCTCGGCCTCAAGGCGGCGACGCGGATGCTGATCCGCGAGGCGGGCGGACTGGAACTCGCGGCCCGTGTGACGCGGGTCGAGCGGGCCTCGCTGTCGCGCTACGAAAATCCGTCATCGGAGCATTTTCTGCCGGTGGACGTGGCCCTCGATCTCGAGGCGGCGAATGGCGAGCCGCATGTGACGCGCTTCCTCGCGCGCCGCCAGGGCCATGTGCTGATCGAACTGCCGCGCCTCGACGGCACGGGCGCCTGGGGCCGGCACCTCGGCGACATCGCCAAGGAATGCGGCGAGGCCATCGCGGTGGTCGGACAGGCGCTCGCCGAAGGCGGCACGATCACGGCGGAAGAGGTTCGCGATCTCAACATCACCCGCGAAATCGACGAAGCGGTGGAAAAGCTGATGGCTCTTCGCGCCGCGCTCGAGGCGCTCGAAAAGGGAGGCAGGCGGAAATGAACCATCCTCTCTTCGCCATCGATCGCCGCTACCGCTGGGCTTACGCCGACGACCGGCTTGCGGTCACCGATGTGACCAATGCCACGCTCGTTCTCAATGGCGGCCTCGCCGGCCGGATCGCGGACGGGCTGCAGCGCATGGAACTGGAAGGCCAGGACATGCAGCAAGTGCTCTCGCTCGTCTGGCACACGGCCGCCGCCGGCAGCGCGGGGCTTATCTGCCCGGAAGAGGGGGGCGTGTAATGGGCGTGCGCCTCGATGCCGAGAAATATCTGATCTTCGCCGTTGAGCGCTGCCTTGCGCCCGCCGCGGATGAGAGCGAAGCGGCGTCGCGCGAGCTGCGCGATGCGCTGGCCCGGCCGATATCGCCGGGTGCCGACCGCGCGGTCTTTCTTGCGCTGCGCGGCGCGGCCGCCGCCTGGGCGGCTTGCGGGCCGAACCACGAGCAACGGCCGCAGCTCAAGCTGCATCTGAAATTCGCGCTCGATATCGCACGCCGCGCACGGAGCATGCGTGTCACCTATGTGGCGAAAGGCGCCCCGCGTCCCGTGTTTGAAGCGGGGAGGGCGAAGTGAGCGAGTGCAAAACCGGCAAGCCCCTCATCGCGCGCGGCGGCTCGACGCTGCGGACCAATCCGAACCAGCTGCACGAGACGGAAGAGGCCGGCACGCTGGCGCTGATCGCGCGGGAGGGCCGGCGGATGCGGGCGATCTCGCGGCATATCTGGGAGCCCGCCTGCGGGCGCGGCCGCATGGCGCGCGTGTTCTCGAGCGCGGGCTTCGAGGTGGCGTCGAGCGACCTCGCCGATCGCGGCTTCGGCGAAGCGCCGGTCGATTTCCTGCGCACGCGCAAACTTCGCGCGCCGGTCATCGCGACCAATCCGCCCTATGGCGGCATGGTCGAGAAGTTCATCCGCCACGCGGCGGCGCTCGGCGCGGAATATCTCGCCCTGCTGGTGAAGGTCGATTTCTTTCAGGCGACGGAGAAGGAGAAGCGGCATCTGCTCTTCGCCGGGCTGCCGCCGAGCCGTGTGCATCCGCTGGGCTTCCGGCTCGACTGGACCGGCCAGGGCAGCCCCGTCATGAGCTGCATGTGGGTGGTGTGGGACTGGAGCGCGGGCTTCGGCCGCGGCCGCGCGGAACCGGGCGGGCAGGCCGGGCTGGGCGGCATTCCCTTCGCGCAATTCTATCCGCCGGTGACGAAGCACCAGGCGCTTGGCGCGGCCCGCGGCGCGTTCGGAGGGCAATCATGAGTGAGCGCGATCTCTTCGGCGGCAGGGCGCGGCAGGCGGACGGCCTCAAGGAACCGGCCGAACTCGATTGCGAGGTCATCGCGCTGACGGATCTCGCGGCGCGGCCGCGTTTCGTCGCCGATGATGGCGGGCTGCATGAGGCATGGGTGCCGCTGAGGCATGTGCGGTTTCGCGGCAATGGAAGCGGGCGCAAGGGCGCCCAGGTGCTCGATATCGAGCGGTTCAAGGCAAGGGAGATCGGGGCTTTATGAAACGCGAACTTACCCAGCCGAGGTGCGGAGCCCTCGGGCATCGCCTTCGGCGATCCCAAGGACAGGCTCCGTCCCGTGCCGAGGCGCAACCGAGAGAACTCACGCCCGCGCATTTCAACATGCGCAGATGGATGACCGGCCTCGCCGCTTCCGGCGCGGCTTCCCTGCTGACGGGCTTTGCGGGCGTCGCGCTCGGCCTGCCGGAATGGGTGTTCATGGGCTTCGCCGCCATCGCCTTTGCCTGTGCCGGCCTGGCGCTGCTCTTCGTGGAGCATCTGACGGTTGCGCGGGAGGAAAGAGAGAAAATCGAGGCGCCGGAGATCGTCTTCCGGCCGTCCCGTTCGCGGCGGGGAGGTTTCGTTGTCTGACCGCTCGCATCATCGCCCCCTCACCCGCATCGTTTTCACCGACAGGCCGAAGCCGGGGCGTGTCGACGGCGCTTCCCGCCCGGCCCTTGTCTGGGTGGAGCCTGAAAAGCTCGCCGTCGACACGCGCTACCAGCGCGATATCGGCAAGCGCGGCGCGGCCAATATCCGCCGCATGATCGAGGATTTCGACTGGTCGCGTTTCGGCGTGATCACCGCCGTCGCATTGCCGGACAGCGAGGCGGCGCGTTACGCGATCATAGACGGGCAGCACCGCGCCACGGCGGCGCTGATGCACCCGTCTGTCGTGAAAGTGCCCTGCTGGGTGATCGAGGCGGATGCCGCCGCCCAGGCGCGCACCTTCATGGGCATCAACGCCGCCGTGACGGCGATTTCGCCGATGCAGCTCTATCACGCGGGTGTGGCCGCCGGGATCGCGGATGCGGCGGGGGCGGAAGCCTGCGCGGCGGCAGCGGGCGTGACCGTCATGCGCTATCCGGTGCCCGCGGGCAAGCTGAAGGCCGGGCAGACGCTCGCGGCGGGCACGCTGCGCCAGATGTGGAAGCAGCATGGGGCCGGCGTGCTCGGCCCGGCCCTGGCTGTTCTCGCATTGGCCGACAGCGACGGCACCGGCCTCGTCAATGTGCACACGATCAAGGCGCTCTGCGAGGTGCTGGCGGCGCGGCATCTTTCCGACGCGCTGGCGGCGCGGCTGCAATCGCTCGATCTCGAAAAGCGCGAAGACGCCGCGCGGCTCGCCAGCCTGCGCGAAGGCGGCAGCGTGGCCGCGCATCTCGCGGCGGCGATCTCGGCGGAACTGGACGAAGCGGGATTTGCGAGGAAGGCGGCGGCGCCCGCCAGGCGGGCGAGGCGTGGGCTCGGGAGTTATTGAGGGAGGTACCTGCATGGGCACGAAAAACAATCCAGGACAGTTCGACTGTTACGCGAACGCCGGTCCCGATGAGCCGATGTTCGTCCTGCTGGGCCGCGACCGGCATGCGCCGCTTCTCGTGCGGCTCTGGGCGATCCTGCGGCACGAGGAAGGCGAAGACCCCGGCAAGATCAGAGAGGCATTCCAATGCGCCGGCGAGATGGAGAAGGAACTGCGGCGCCGCAAAAAGACACTCGGCGGCGGCGAGGAACTTCTGGAGTTGGCGACCACCTCTCTCTCCGATCATCCCGACGATTATGACGGGCCGTGCAATTGCTCCGAGTGCCGGAGCTATCAATAGATGGGAACGTTTCACATGAAACATTCGAACACGGATGAAAGGCGCATCCCGGCTTCCGCCGGGACAGGCTGCCACCGGCGCACGCCGTGCGCCGCGTGCTTCGCGTGCTTCGCGGCGGGGGGATTGACCGGCGCACTCGTCATGCTGGCGCTCATCGTCCTTGCGGTGCTGGCATGAGCGCGGCACCGGAGATCGCCGCGCAGGCGCGAGCATGGAAACGCAAATGCATCGTGTCGAGCGATTACCCGAGGCTGCGCCATCTTCTTGAGGAAGAAACGCCCGTGTTCGGCCGCGACGAAGAGGACGACGAGGACGATTGGGGGTGGTATTCGGACCTCCTTCGCGCGGATGTCGCGATAGACTTCCTGCGCGAGGCCGCGAACCACTACCCGCATCCCTCAGGAGGGGCGCTTCTCGACGCGGCGCTGGCCGAACTGATCCCACATATCGTGCAGCCGCTGGAAGACGGCGCGCTGATGGCCGACCTCGACATTGCCGGCGACATCATCAGAAAAATTCTGGAGGACCCCGATGCGCTTCTCGGTTGAAGCCGCCGCGCTTAAAAGCGCCTTCGCGACACTCAATCCCGTTCTTGTCCGCAAGGGCTTCACGCCGATCGTGGAGAATGTGCTGCTGGATCTCAGCGGCGACACGCTGGAAATTACCTCCAACGATCTCGATCATGCGGCGCGCATCGCCCTCACGGTTGCCGCCGAAGAGTCCGGAAAGGCGACTGTGAATGCGATGCGGCTGAAAGGCATCGCCGACACCGCTCCAGACGGCGCGCAGATATCTCTCGTCGCAACGGCGGACCCGGCGGACGGCGCCGAGGTGCGCTGCGGACGAAGCCGCTTCCGGCTTGCCACGCTTCCGGCGAAGGATTTCCCGGTGCCGCCGCCCGTGAAGGGTATCTCGCTGGAGCTTCAGCCGGGTGAACTGGCGCAGCTGCTCTCCGCATCGGTCTCCAGCTCCTTCGAGCACACGCGCTACTACCTGAACGGGGTGTTCCTGCACCGGAAGGGCAAGGAGCTTTGTGCCACGGCGACGGACGGGCACAAGCTTGCATATATCCCTTTGCCGCTGCCGGAAGGCGGCGAGGAGATGGAGGACAATCCGGACGGCGGCGGGGGATATATCATTCCGAACGCTGCCCTGCGGCACCTCTCGGCGATGGCGGGCGGCAAGGCGTGCCGGCTTTCCCTGTCGGCCTCGGCGGTCGAAGTCAGCATCCGCATGGGCAACGAAGAAGGGCCGCTCACCTATCGCACGAAGCTGGTGGACGGCCAGTTTCCCTTCTATTCGCGCGTCATTCCCGACCGGCGGAATTTTGACGGCTCGGTGCTTGTTGATACTGCCCGCTTTCGCGCGGCGCTGAAGCGCTGCTCCGTGGCGCTGAGCGCGGTGGAAAGTGCCGATGCAAAAGCCGCGCGCAAGCCCAAAGAAAGCATCGCCCTCAATTTCGAAGACAACGTCTTGCGCCTCGAAGCGGCGGGTGACTACGGCGAAAACGCCAGCGAGGAAATGGATGTCGAGTGGGGCGCCGCTGCGCTGCGATGCGGGTTCAACTGGCACTACCTCGACGCAATAGCCGAAGCCGTGGATTCCGAGCGCATGCGCTTTTGGCCCTCGGCGGACGGACCTGCGCGCTTCGAGCCTGAGACCGAAGACGGCCGGGTCTATGTGGTCATGCCGGTGAGGTTGTGACGATGGCGACACGCCCCACGACACCGGACCTCCACCACCTCGCGACACTGATCGGGAGCGCACGATGACCGACCCCTATCTCCTCGAATTGAAATGGCTCTCGCCGGCGGCGAAGACGCGGGCGGGCGAGATGATCTCAGGCGGCGGCAAGGCGGCGGCGACGCCGGGCATGAAAGCGCCGGAGGGTGAACTCGACGCCTTCCTGTTCGAGGCCGGGCGCTCGCGCGGGCTGGCGCTGATGATCGTGGACAGTGTCGCCACGGCGCTCGACGACGCGGGCGATCTCGCGCCCAGGCGGCCCGAAGGCGCGATGGAGACCGGCCGCGCGCGGACCTTCGCCGAGCGCATCGCGATGCTGGCCCGGCTCGCGCGGATCGGGGGACAAGTGGAACGGCATGCCGCCGCGCTGAAAAAGGGCGCCCTGTTGATGCGGGATGATCGCGACACGTTGGTCGAGCACTCAGGGTGCACGAACCCGCGCGAGTACTACGCGCGCCAAGACGCCATTGCCGCGCTCGAGGCGGTGCTGGAGGCGCTGAAATGACCGGGCGCCTCATCTCCCCCGTCTATGGCTTCGGGCCGGGCGAACGGCGCGAAGAGAGCTGCGCGGTGCGGCGCGGGCGGCCGGTCCCCGTTCCCATCGATGTGCTGGAGGCGCTGCAGCCCGCCGCGCGCGATCGCGGCATATCCGTGCCGGAGCTCGTGCAGCGGCTTCTGGAGACGATCGGCGCCGAGAAGATGACCGATGCGGTGCTGGACGATGCGGCGGAGACCGCCGCGCGGAAAGCCGCGGCGGAAAGGAGCGCGCGATGAGCGAGCAATCGAGCATCGTCCGGCGCGAGCGGAGGTGGAAATGAGCGAGCAATCGAGCATCGTCCGGCGCGAGCGGAGGTGGAAATGAGCGAGCAATCGAGCATCGTCCGGCGCGAGCGGAGGTGGAAATGAGCGAGGCGCTGATGCGGTTCTCTGTGAGCGTGCTCCACGAGGCGCGCATGACGCTGCTGGGCGAGGAAGCGGCCGAGACGGTCCGCGACCTCCGCCGGCTGCGCGCGGCCCGCCAGCGGGCTGTGAAACGCGCGCTGGCGCTGGCGGCGCGGGAAAAGGCACTGGCGGAAGAAATCGCCGCGCTGCAGACGCAGGGCGTCCGCGCGGCGCTGGCCGGAGGCCTTGTGGCGCGAGCCGGAAGCCTGGCCGCCATCGACCGGCTGATCGAACGCGAGACGGGACTGCCGCTGCGGGCCCTGCGGGGCTTGAGCCGGGCGCGGCGCTTCGCCCGGCCAAGGCAGCTCGGCATGTGGCTGGCGAAGAGGACGACGGACGCCTCCTATCCGGCGATCGCGCGGCACTGGAACCGCAGCGACCACACGACGGCGCTCCATGCCGTCCGGCAGGTGGGGCGATGGACGGGCCGCGACGCGGACTGGCGCGACCGGCTGCTGGCGGAACTGAACGAGATGGCCGGAAGCGCTTCCGGCCAGAGGCCTGCGTGAGGCGCGGGTGAGGCAAGACGAGTTGAGAAGAAGAGGCGGTGGGGCGTGAGCTGGCAGGCGACGGCATGGGCGATTTCGCAGACGACGGGCGATCCGTCGCGCAAGATGGTGCTGATGGCGCTGGCGGACCGGCATCATCCGGACACGGGCGAATGCTTTCCGAGCCATGAGCGGCTCGCGCTCGACGCGGAGATGCATGAGAGCACGGTGCGGCGGCATTTGCGGGCACTTGAGGAGATGGGGATCATCCGCCGGCAGCGCCGCCACGACGCGCGCGGCTACCGGACATCGGACGGATACGAGTTCGTCGGCTTCGAGTTTAGGCCGGCGGTGCGCGGCGACGAAAAACCCAAGGCCAAGCGTGCAAAACGCGCGGTAGGCGACGGACAATCCAAACGCGCAGATTGCTCGGTAGGCGGGGCCAAGGCCAAGCGCGCGGATTGCGCGCTAGGCGGGGCGGAAAACGAGCCGCCTAACGTGCAGCCTAACGAGCACTGCTGCGCGCTATATATAGAACCTACTTCCTTAGAACCGACTCCTTCTATCGAGAGTCAGAGTAACAACGCCCGCGCGCGGGGCGACCACGCCCTTGCCTTGCTGCGGGGCGCCATCGGCCTGGCGACATTCAACGCCTGGTTCGCAAGTGCCGTGCTCACCGTGCCGGACGGGACGGACGAGCCGGCGCAGCTCCGGCTGCAGACACATTTCCATGCGACCCATATCCGGCAGAACTTCGGCGCGAAGCTCGAAGAATTGCTCGGCAGGAGGATCGAATACGCGGCGATCGAGGGGCCGAAATCGGGCGCTGCGGCGCACGGCGTGCGTGTGATCGGCAACGGCAAGGCAGGGAGGCAGGGCGGATGAAGACGGAAATCATCGACTGGACGGGCGTTGAGGCGCCGGGCGGATTTGCCCTGCCGGTCTGGCTCGATCTGCTGACCTCCGGCGAGCGCGGGATGCTCGATGCACAGGCGGCGGCGGCCCGGCGCATGGGCTTCGTGAAGATATCGCGAGAGCGGCTGGCACAAACCGCGCCTGCCTTTCCGGGCTTCGCGGCGAAGAAGCCGGTGAAGCGGCGCGGGGCGGGCAAGCCGAAGAAGGGCGGGCAGGGCGCGGACAAGGTGGCGGCGGGCGACGATGCGGGCACGCCGCAGACGCGGGCGAAGCTGAAGGTCGATCAGGTGCAGACGCTCTACCGGCGCGGCACGCTGGACCAGGTTCATGTCGAGGCGGCGGAACGGATCGTCAGCGTGCGGGAGGCGCTGGGGCGTGGGCTTTCGCCGGGCGCCGCGCAGATCAGTCCGCGCGTTCAGGGTGGCGGCGCCTTCCGCGATCCGCTGCAGCGCATGAGCGAACGGGAGATGCGCTGGTGGCTCGGCGAGTACCGGCCCTGGCTCGCGGATCTCGTGAGTGATCCGATTGTCCGCGTGACCAGCCGCAAGCGGCAGGTGTTTGGCTGCGCGATCGGGTTCACGATGGCGGTGGTCGTCGAGAACTGGTGCCTCGCCGACGCGGAAGACTACTGCCGCATCCCGCGCAACATGGGCGTTGGAGCAGTGCTGTTGCGAATCGCGCTTGACAGATACGCGCTGATCGCCGGTTTGCGCAGCGGCCAGAAGATCAATGAAATTGCGGCCTTTGAGAGGGTCGCTTGACTTGCCGCCACTTTGAGGCCCAAATCGCCAAACTGCAAAACGAGCGCCTCGACGGGAAACCGGCGGGGCGTTTTCGTTTCCGGCAACCCGTAGACGGAGACCGCCATGTGACTGCGAACAGCCTGTTGCATGGTGCGCGCCCGCGAAGCCGCCGCATGCAACAGGTTCGCGGGTCCTTCCCCGACGAAAAGCGTATACGGGCGGCAAGGGCGTGCGGGTTCGCTAGTGGGGGCTTCGGATTTTGATGCAACATCCGCAACGCGATGCAACAGGGCAGGGCAACAAACCCGTTGCACCGCGCAACATCGTGAGCGGCGGCGAGGCAGCGAAGCGGCTCGGCATCAACCGCTCGACCTTGACGCGCTACCTGAAAAGCTACCCGGAGCTGAACCGTTCGCGGATCGATGGAAAGATCGCGGTCGATCTCGACGAGGTGGCGCAACATCGCGGCGAGAACGTCAACCTGATGAAGTCCGGCAATCACGCCGGTCGCGTTTTCGACGAGCCCGCGCCCGCGCCGCTGCTGCCGTCCAGCCCGGCGCCGCGCGAGATCAAAGCGGCAGACGATGACGAGCCGGACGACGGCGGGCTTCAGGATGAGACCGTCGCGAAAATCCGCGCGCGTGCCGAGCGGATCAAGCTCAACAGGCTGGAACGCGAGGAAGCGGCCGAAACGGGCCAGCTCACACCGGCCGCCGAAGTCGAGGAAGCCACTGGCAACGCTCTCGTGAAGCTCCGGGACGCGCTCATGTCTCCGGACCTCGACCTCTGCGAGAAGCTCGCCGCCACGGCCGATCCCGCCGAAATCACCGGCATCCTGCGCGATGCGCACAGGAAGGTGCTGACCAAGCTATCGGAGGATTTCGAGAACGATGCTCAACGCGGAGGCGCTGCATAGACGCTTTCCGGGGCTCGCCTCCGGCCATACGGTTGTTGCCCGCGTCTTCGCCGAGTCCCTGCGTCCGCCGCCCGATCGCAGCGTCGCGCAATGGGCGGAAGACAAACGCTACGTCGCCGCCGAAAGCGGATCGCCCTTTCCGGGCAAATGGTCTAACGATCTCGCGCCCTATATGCGCGAGCCCATGGAGTGCCTGTCGCCGTCGCATCCCGCGACGGACGTGACGCTCAAATGGTCCGCGCAGACCGGCAAGACCTCGATCGGCGAGAACTTCTTCGGCTACACGGCGGACGAAGATCCCGCTCCGATGCTGATCGTTTTGCCCTCGCTCGACGAAGGCAAGAAGTTCGTCAAGACGAAGCTGCAGCCGGCGATCGATGCGACGCCCAGCCTGCGGCACAAGGTGGCCGAGCAGAAAAGCCGGACGGAGGACGGCTCGACATCCGCGTTCAAGCGGTTCAGAGGGGGCTTCGCGCAGATCACGGGCGCGAACTCGTCCAAGGGCCTGCAGATGATCTCGGTTCGCCGCTTGTGGGGCGACGAGATCTCGGAATGGCCGCTCGATGTCGACGGCCGCGGCGACCCGCTCGATCTCGCCATCAAGCGCACCACCGCCTGGACGCGGCGAGGCGTCAAGCGGCTCTGGTCCTCGACGCCTGGCATGGACGGCGCGTGCCGGATCACCGACTACTACGTCGCGTCCGATCAGCGCCGCTACTACGTTCCGTGCCCGCATTGCGGCACGTGTCAGGTCCTGAAGTTCGAAAACCTCAAGGCCGGTGCGGATGGCAGCGCGAAAGGCTGTTACTTCGCCTGTGCCGCCCATGGCTGCGTCATCGAGCATAGCGACAAGCGCTCCATGGTCGCGGCGGGCGTCTGGATCAGGTGCTACCGCGACGAGAGCGAGGACAACCCGGCGCCGCCTGATTTCTTTCCGGCGCACGAGATCGAACGCTATCGGATGCGCCCGTCCAAGGGTCGTTCGCCGGGCTTTCACATCTGGCAGGCCTATTCGCCATTCGTGTCCTGGGAAGACACCTTCGACGCCTGGCTCAAGGCGAAAGGGAACCCTCTCAAGGAGCGCGTCTTCTCGCAACAGGTCCTCGGCGAAGCGCATGTCGATCGCGGCGAAGCGCCGGATCATTCGAAGCTGCTCAAGACGGTTCTGCCCTACCGCCTGCAGACCATCCCGCTCGGCGGCCTCGTTCTCACCATGGGTGTGGATGTCCAGGTCAACCGCCTCGAGTGGTCGGTCTATGCATGGGGCGTTGCACTCAGCTACTGGCTGGTCGATTTCGGCCTCATCGAGGGCGATCCGGATACGGACGGACCGTGGCGCGCCCTCGACAGCATTCGCGCCCGCAAGTACGAGGACACGTTCGGACGGGCCTGGGGCATCGAAGCCTGCGGCGTCGACAGCGGATACAAGTCGCAGCGCGTTTACAATTATGCGCGTTCGCGCCCGCAGGTCCTTGCGACGGACGGCCGCGACGGCTGGAATGTCCCGATCCTCGGCACGCCGAAGCGCGTCGACGTGACGGTGAGCGGCAAGTCGGCGAAGACCGGCGCCATGCTCTGGCCGGTCGGTACCTTCCAGGCGAAGAGCGAACTGTATGGGAGCCTGCGCAAGACGATCGGCGGGCCGGACGATACGGGAATGCTGCCGCTCGGCGCCGGCCATTTCCCGGAAGCCTGCGACGAAGGCTTTTTCAAGCAGCTCACGGCGGAATCGCTGGTCCTGAAGGAGATGCGCGACGGCCGCTCCAAGCGCGTCTGGGTGAAGCCGAAGGATCAACCGAACGAGCAGCTCGACATGTGGGTCATCAATCGCGCGATGGCCTATCACCTCCGCCTCGATCACTACGGCCAGGACAAGTGGAAGCGCCTCGCCGAAGAGCGCATGAGCGAGCCCGAGCAGCTGCAGCGCGATCTCTCGCGCCTTTGGACGCCGAACCCCGCCGACGATGCGCAGGCGAAGGAAGCCCGCGCCAAGTACCTCGACATGATGGAGCGCATGGCGCGCACCCTCAATTCCTAGTGTTTTGGAGGCGCACGCCGTGCGCCAGCCCGGAGGATCGGATGGCGACGAAAGCGGAAATGCTGGCCGAAGCGCTCGACGCCCGTCATCGCCTGCTCAAGGGCGAAATGGAAGCCGAGATCCGCACGGCGGATGGCGAAAGCGTGAAATACGCAGCAACGGATCTGACGCGGCTCGACGCCTATATCGCCGAGCTGGAAATGCAGACCACGCCCAAGCGCCGCCCGCGCAGCATTCCGGTGTTCTACTGATGCCGCGCGGCCTGTCCTCCATCATCGACAAACACGGGCAGCCGATGCGCGCCTCGGCGTCCGCGTCGACCGCGCCCCTGTCCGCCTATCTCGCAGCCTCCGCGACGGACCCTTCCATCGCCGCCTGGCAGCCGCGCCTCGAAAGCGCGGACAGCGCCAACAGCTATGAACGCGAGCGGATTTCGTCGCGCGTCCACGATCTCGTGCGTAATGACGGCTGGGCCTCGTCGGGCGTGCAGAAGCTGGTCGACGCGGCCATCGGCGGCGGCTGGCGGCTGTCGTCGAAGCCGGACTGGTTCTTCCTCGGCCAGCCACGCGAATGGGCACAGAAGTTTGGCGACCGGGTGGAATCGCTCTGGGCAATCCATGCGCAAGACCCGCGGCGCTATGTCGATTATGAGCGCAAGCTCGATTTCGCCGGCCTTCTCGCGCTGAAGTTCCGTCACCGGATGACGGATGGCGAAAGCCTTTCCGTGATGCGCTGGCGCGAACGCGGCGGCATGTTCGCGACCTGCGAGCAGGTGATCGATCCCGACCGGCTTTCCAATCCGAACTGGCGCAGCGACACGGAGTTCCTGCGCGGCGGCGTCGAACTCGACAGCGATGGCGCGGCCATCGCCTATCACATCCGCTCCGCGCATCCCGGCGAGACCTATCGGGGCGCGCAACGCGCGATCTGGGAGCCGGTGGAGCGCGAGACGGAATGGGGCCGTCCGATCGTCATTCACCACTTCGAGCCTTCGCGAGCCGGCGAAACGCGGCCCGTCTCGCCGCTGGCGCCGGTGCTCGCCAAGTTCAGGATGCTCAACCGCTACGACACGGCGGAGCTGCAGGCGGCGATCCTGAATGCGATCTTCGCGGCCTTTCTCGAAAGCCCGTTCAGCGGCGAAGACATCGTCAATTCGATGGACGCCGTTACGCAGTATCAGGACCTGCGCGAGGAAACCGCGAAGCGCACCGGGCTCAGGGTCGACGGTGTGCGCATCAACATGCTGGCGCCGGGCGAGAAGTTCTCGATGCCGCAGGCAACGCGGCCGGCCGTCGCCTTTGCCGCTTTCGAGGCCGCCTGCATCCGCAACATCGCCGGCGCCATGGGGCTCTCCTACGAGCAGCTGGCGATGGACTGGTCGAAGACGAATTATTCGTCCGCCCGCGCCGCGCTTGTCGAGGTCTGGCGGTTCATCGCCGCACGGCGGCAGCACTTCGCCTCCGGCGCCGTCATGCCGCACTACATGGCATGGATGGAAGAGGCCTTCGACAAGGGTCTGCTCGAGGCGCCGCCGGGCGCGCCGTCCTTCGAGGAGGCGCCCTTCGCCTATCTCGGCTGTCAGTGGATCGGCCCTCCGCGCGGCTGGGTCGATCCGGTCAAGGAAGCCCAGGGCGCGCAGCTCCGGATGGAATCGGCGCTGTCGACACTGGAGCAGGAATCCGCCGAACAGGGCCTCGACTACCACGAAGTGCTGGAACAGCGCGCGCGCGAGCGCCGCGAGATGGAAGCGCTCGGTCTGCCGATTCCCGAATGGGGGCAGGGCATCCCGCTTGCATCCGGCGACGGGGGGGTATCGACCGCGATGCCAGGAGCGAGTGATGAATAGGTTCATTTCCACGCGGCCGCAACCGGCCCTGCTGCATCCCGGCTTCGCCTCGGGCCTCGAGGCCGCGTTGCGGGTCGCCCGCGCGCCGGCGCAACACAAGCTCATGCAGATCGGCGACATGGGCGGCGCCAAAAAGCCTTACGCGCTGATCGACGGCATCGCCGTGATCGGCGTTCAGGGCGTGCTGATCGACAAGCTCGGCTGGTGGGGCAGCGATTACGTGACCGGCTATGACTGCCTGCGCTGGCAGATCGCGGCGGCGCATGAGGATGCCGATGTGCGCGGTATCGTTCTCGACATCGATTCCTGCGGCGGCACGGTGGCGGGGTGTTTCGACCTTTGCGACTTTGCCGTCGACGCGAAACGTCAAACGGGAAAGCCCGTCGTGGCGATCCTCACTGAAAATGCTTTCAGCGCGGCCATGGCGCTGGCCTCGACGGCCGACAGCATCGCGGTCCCGCGCACCGGCGGCGTCGGCTCCATTGGCGTCGTGACGATGCATTGGGATATTTCGGGCCTGCTCGAAAAATACGGCGAAAAGGTCACGGTGATCGCCGCCGGCGCGCACAAGGCCGACGGCAACCCCTATGGCCCGCTGCCCGAGGATGTGCTCGCCCGCCTCTCGGCGGAAGTCGAGGATCTGCGGCAGCTCTTCGCTGCCACTGTGGTGCGTAACCGCGCCGGCGCCCCCAACGCGCCGACGCTTGACGGGGTGCTGGCGACGGAAGCCCGCACCTATAGCGGCCCGGCCGAGCTTGCCGAGGCCCTGCAGCTCGGCCTCGCGGACGCAATCTTGGCGCCCGCCGATGCCTTCGCGGCCTTTGCCGCTCATGTCAACGCCGCCTGACCGACCGGCCGGGCGGCCAACTGAAGGAATGACGGAATGAAATTCAATTTTGCGCATCTCATCGGCGGCAAGCCGCGCGGCAAGGCCGCCGTCAAGGCCGCCGATCCCTCGGAGGAAGAGCCCGCGGCGGAGGAAGACGATCCCGAAGCGGAAGGCGAGGACGATGACCCCGAGGCCGAGGGCGAGGAAGACGACCCCGAGGCCGAGGGCGAGGAAGACGATCCGGAGGCGGAAGGCGAGGACGACAAGCCGGCCGCGCGGACAAAGCCGAAAGCCGCCCGCGAAACCGCGGCACTCGCCGCGGCCCGCAAGGCCGGGTTCAAGGCAGGCCGCAAGGCGGAGCGGGCGCGCATCGGCACCATCCTCTCCGCGCCGCAGGCCGCCGGCCGTCTCGATCTCGCCATGTCGCTCGCCGTCAACAGCGCGATGCCCGCGGCTGCGGCTGTCGCATCGCTTTCGGCGGCCCCGAAAACCAGCAGGCTCGCGACGCTCATGCCGGATCGCGATCCGAAGATCGGCGCCGCCAGTCCCGCCGCCGACGACAAGCGGGTTGCCACCGCCGGCGCGCGCTACCGCGCCTCGCGCGGCCTCAAGGACTGACTGGTCTTCGGCTTGGTCGCGGACTTTGCTCGCGACCTCGCCGTGATTTTCCCGAAACCTTTGACACAAGGAGAGCGCCATGGACGGCCTCACCGAAACCGCAACCCTGACGCGGTCCAATATCGTGAATGGCGATTTTCCGCTGGTTCACAAGCCCTTCACCATCCTTTCCGGCCGCAGCCTCCTGCTCGGCACCGTGATCGGCCTGGTGCTTCTCGGCGCGCCCGTGGCCGCCAAGGATGCCGGCGCCGCCGGCGGCGGCACGCTGACCATGGCGCCAACGCCGCTCGGCGCCCAGGCGCAGCAGGGCGTCTATCGCGCCGTCTGCATCGCCGCGGCCGTCAATGGCGGCACCTTCGCCGTCTTCGCGCCGGATGGCTCCCGCCTCGCCGACGCGACTGTCGGCGAGGCCTATGCGGGCGATCACGTGAACTTCACCATCGCCGATGCCGGCACCGATTTCGCCGTCGGCGATCTCTTCACCGTCACCGTGCCCGCGGGCAGCGGCAAGGCGGTGCAGTCTCTCACCGCCGCGCTTGACGGTTCGCAGCGTCCGGTGGCGATCCTGGCCGAACCTGTGGATGCCACGGTTGAGGATGTCGAGGGGCCGGGTTATGTGTCCGGGCAGTTCGATCCGACCGAACTGCCGCTGACCGATACCGGCTGGACCGCGGCGACGCTTGCCGCCGCCTTCGGCGACAAGCCGGTCTTCCTGCGCGCCTCCGGCGCCGCCTGACCGGCACCGGCGGCCACACCGCCGCCCGCGCGGTCAATCGCGGGCGCCTTCCTTCTTCTCTTATCAAAGCGGCCTCTCGACGAAACGATCGTGGGCGGGGCACGCGAACCCATGGAGACCGCTATGACAGACGTTTTCACAACGCGCCAGCTTGTGAAGCTGGTCGAGGATATCCGGCGCCCCCGGACGTTCCTGCTCGACACTTTCTTTCCGGAGGTGCAGATTTTCGACACGGAAGTGATCGATTTCGATCTGCTGACGAGCGGCCGCAAGCTTGCGCCCTTCGTCTCCCCGCTCGTCGCCGGCAAGGCGCGCAAGGAGCGCGGCTTCGTCACCAAGACCTTCAAGCCCGCCTATGTGAAGCCGAAGACGCCCATCAAGATCGGCGGCGCGATGAAGCGCCGTCCCGGCGAGCGCATCGCGGGCGAGCGCACGCCGCAGGAGCGCCACGACGATGCGGTGATGGAGGCGCTCGAGGATCATCTCGACGAAATCACGCGCCGCAAGGAATGGATGGCGGCCTCGGCGCTGGACACAGGGACCGTCATTGTCGAGGGTGAGGATTTTCCGAAGCAGGAAGTGGATTTCGGACGCCACGCCGACCTCACCGTGACGCTCACGCTCGGCGATCGCTGGGGTCAGGTCGGCATCAATGTGCTCGACACGATCGAGGCCTGGGCGCAGAAGGTGCAGGATATTTCCGGCGCCGTCTCCAATCAGGTCGTGATGGACCCGAAGGCCTGGCAGATCGCCCGCGCCGACGAGGCCTTCCTCAAGCTGCTCGACAATCGCCGTCAGGCCACGGGCAATGTCGAGCTCGGGCCTGTGACGGCGCCGCTCACCGGCGCCCGCAATGTCGGCAATGTCGGCGATTTCGACTTCTGGGTCTATCAGGAAGTCTATGAAGACGAGGCGGGCGTGGCGCAGAAGCTGCTGCCCGACTATACGGTCTTCCTTGGCGGCGCGCAGATCGAGGGCGTGCAGGCGCATGGCGCCATCCAGGACCCGCGCGCGGGTCTGGCGGCGATGGAAGCCTATCCGAGCAACTGGGTCGAGAACGACCCGCCGCTCGAATTCGCGATGACGCAGTCGGCACCGCTGGTGATTCCGAGCCGCGTCAATGCGAGCTTCCGCGCCCGCGTGAACTGACGCGCATCGTCTCCTCCGCGTCAAACAGAGTCCGGCGCACGCCGTGCGCCGGTCGCTCTCTCCCGGCATTCCCGAATTCATGGAGTCCGTCATGGGCAAGACCACAGCCTTGCGCGATGTGATCGCGCGCGAAACCATCTCGATGGGCGGCGCGTTCCGCAAGCCCGGCACCCGCCTCTCCTTTCCGGCGGATGAAGCGGAACGGCTTGTGAAGGCCGGCGCCGCGGACTGGCCGGCAGAAGACGACGAGACCGTCAAACCGAACCGCCCCTCTGGCCGCGACCTCCTTGCTGCGATCGGGCAGGCGATGCGCGCGATCGATCCGATGGAGGGAGTTACGCCGGAAGGCAAGGCCTCGCTCTATGCGCTCGCGCATCATCTCGGCTATGAGGTGACGGCGGAAGAGCGTGACGAAGCGCATGCCGAGTTCTCCGGCAGGCGTGATCTTTTTGCCGGTGCGAAGGGTGCCGGTCAGGTTGTGGCCGAAATGATCGAGAAGGTCAAATCGCAAGATTTCGGCGATCCGCTGCTCAACGCGATCCGCGACCTCAAGGGCGATGTGCCGGCCAACTGGACGCAGGACGGCCGACCCGATGCCCGTGCGCTGTCCGAAATCCTCCGGCGCAACGTCAGTGCAGGAGAACGCGACGAGGCCTGGGACAAGTACCGGAAAGCTCTCGCGGAACTGACGGAGAAGAAGTGAGCGACGCGCGGGCGCAAAGGGCGATCGACGCCGCCTTCCGCGCGTTCGGCCGCGATGCGGTCTACACGCCGGCGGGCGGCGATCCTGTCGAGGTCCGCGTGCTGTTTCCGCATCCTGACAGGATCGCGGAGGTTGCCGGCATCCGCCATGTCGGGCCTTCGCAATCGATCGAGCTGCGCAAAAGCGAGGTCGCGGCACCGAAGCAGGGCGACATCATTGAGATCGACGGGAAGAGCTACAAGCTCGGCCAGCCCATGCAACCAGATGCGCGCCGCCTGAAATGGAGTGCCGATATCAGCGCGGTATGAGCGAGGGTGGCGATGCGGTTCAAGCTTGCCGTCAAGGGCGATCTCGTCCGTTCGATGAAGGCGGAAGAGGAACGCATCGCGCGCGCCGTGTCCGCAGGCGGCGATTCCGTGCTGTCCTGGGTACAGGACGAGTATCGCGGCCAGATCGAACCGCTGCTCGGCCGGCGCGTGGCGAAGACGGTTCGCAAGAAGAGGTACCCGTCCGCCGGGAATTCGATCGGCTGGGCGGGGCTTGTCTATTCCCGCGCGGACAAGATCGTCGCCAACTGGCAGAGCGGCGCGACGATCCGCTCGAAAGATGGCTTTTTTCTCGCGATCCCGACCGCCGCCGCGCCGAAGAAAGGTGCCGGCGGCAAACGCATTTCGCCCTCGAACTTTCCGGAACATTCGCTGGGTCCGCTGCGCTTCGTCTACCGCAAGGGCAAGCCTGCACTGCTGGTCGTGGACGAGCAGCGGGCACGCAAGGGCAAGCGCGGGGGCTTTTCGCGCGCGAGCGCAAGGGCCCGAAAGACAGGAACCGGCCTCGTCTCCGTTCCGATGTTCGTTCTCGTACCGCTCGCGCGCATCCCGAAGAAGCTTTCGCTCGAACGGGTGCGCGTGAAGGCCGCTCAGCGCCTGCCGCGCGAGATCCGTCACAACCTCGAAACACTGCCGCTGGAGATATGAGATGCGCAAGGGTGAAGCGGCGCTCGAGGCGCTGAAGGCGGCGCTCGATCCGCTCGCGGACGGCATTGCCGGCGGACGCGTCGTCCGCAACCCCGAAAGCGAATTGCCGGCCAGCGAGAGCGAGCGCTGGGTGCTCTCGATCCGCGACGGCACCACCGGCGAGCCCGAGGTCTCTCTTTCGCCGCCGGCTTATGAATATGAACACGAGGCGGCGCTGGCGCTCACCCTGGTCAAGATCGGTGCCGATGACGCCGACGCGCTTTTCAGCGCGCTTGTCGAGAGCATCGCCGGGCTGATCGATGCCGACCCGACGCTGGGCGGCGCCGTGGACTGGGCGCGGCTCGGCACGCTGGACACGGATGAAGTCGACCAGGAGCTGCTGGCCGGTTTCAAGGCGGCGATCCTGCCCTTGACCCTCACCTACACAACCACAAGCCCTCTCGGCTAAGGAGACGACACATGGCGCGCAACACCTATGGTTGGGATCTCGCGGCGGCTTTCGCGCCGGAAGAGAATTTCGGCGTCGCGGCGGCGGGCGGCACCTACACGGAAGTGCCGTTCTATACGCATGGGCTTTCGCGGAACAAGCCGCTCGAGGACGATCCGGTGATCGGCGAACGCCTGGTGCGGGCGCCGCATGCGAAGGTGGACGGCCTTGTCGATCATGGCGGGCAATGGGTCTGCCCCTTCGATCTCGGCAATATCGGCCTCTATCTGCGCGGCCTTCTGGGCGAGCCGGTCACGACCGGCCTGGCCGACGACTACACGCATGTCTTCAAGCCCGGTTCGGGCGAGCTGCTCTCGCATACGCTGCAAATCCGCGCCGCCGCCGGCCGCTTCCTGCAGCATCGCGGCCTCGCCGTCGAGGGACTTTCCGGTTCGCTGGCCCGCGAGGGCGGCTACAAGCGGCTCAATGTCGACTTCAAGGGCGCGGACGAAACCGTGCTCGGCGCCTCGGCCGCCGGTATCGTCGCGCCCGCGCTGACGGTCGACCGGCTGCCCGGCTTTCGCGGCTCCATCAAGCGCGACGGCGTGGCGATGGCGAGCGTGATTTCGGCCAACTGGAATTACGTCAACAATCTCGAGCCCTATGACGCGCCCGACAGTGCCACGGTCGCCGGCTACGATCCGGGCATTCCGGCCTTCACGGCGAGCCTCACGGCGCGGCAGACGGCGGACGGGCATGCGCTTTACGATCTCGCGAATGCGGGCACACGCTTCACCCTCGATATTGCCTGGACGCTCTCCGCCACGAAGTCGCTGGCCTTCACCGTCGGCAATGCCCTGCTGACGCCTTCCTCGGCGCCGGTGAACGGGCCGGGCGGGCAGCAATATCAGTTCGACCTCTCGGCCGAGCCGGACGATACCGAGGCCGACGATGCCTTCTTCGTCGCGACGCTGAAGAACCAGATCGCTTCCTACGCGACGGGGTTCTGACATGAGCCTGCGGCTGAACATGAAGAAGGAGCCTTATTGGATCGAGCTTGGCTATGGCGTCGCGCACAAGGTCCGCCCGCTCTCCACGGCGATGACCGGCTCGATCCGCGCCAAGGCGGACAGGCTGTCGGAGGCGATGCTGGAAACGGACGAAGCCGAGCGCCTCGCCGGCCTCGTCGATGTCGAGGGACTGAGCGAAAAGGAAGTCCTGGCCGGTCTTTCCGAAATGTACATGGCGATCCTGCTCGCCCAGGCGGCCACGGTGGAATGGCGCGGCTGGCTCGACGAGGCGGGCGCGCCGGTGCCGCTGAGCGGCGATGCGGTGGCCGCCGCCATGCGCCAGCCTTTCATGGCCCGCCTCTTCCTCGCGCAATATATGGCGCCTTACGGCGAGGTCATCGCCGAGGGAAACGGATTGGCGCCGTCGCCGAATGGCATTACGGCGGCGGCGCCAAATATTGCGGCGGCTGCCGCGAACTGAGCGGCGAGAGCTGCGCGGATTGTCCCTACAAAATCGAGGCGCCGCGCACGGCGGAAGGTCATGCCGCGCTCGGCCTCCTGCTCTCGGAAGCGGTCTGGGTGCGGGCGGGACTGAGCGGCGTCGAAACCGGTCTCGATCTGCCCGCCGCGCTGGCCCGCCTGCCCGAGGATATCGAGGCGCACGCCGTGCGCCGGCTGCTGCTGGACGCGGAGCCGAAAGCGCTCGCGGCCATCGCCCGGCGCCGGGCGGAGAAGGAGGAGGATCATGGCAAAACATGATGTGACGATCCGGCTCTCCTCCGAGGGCCGCGACCAGCTTCTGTCCGATCTGCGCAAGCTCGGCGCGGAAGGCGAGAAGATGGCGAAGCGGATCGAGCGCTCCGGCCAACCGGCCTCGCGCGGGTTGCTCGCGGTCAACGCGGCCTCCAGGGAGCTGCAGGGCGGGCTGCAGGCCACCAATGCCCGCACGGGCGCCTTCGGCTCGGTTCTGGCGGCGCTGGGACCGGCCGGGCTTGCGGCCGGGGCGGGTCTCGGGGCGCTCGCGCTGGGCGTCGGCAAGGCGTTCCAGATCGCAAAGCAAGGCATGGACTTCGCCGACGAGATCGACACGGCGACGAAGCGGCTCGGCATCGGCGTCGAGGCCCTGCAGGAATACCGCGCGGCCCTGCAGGTGGCGGGCGATGCCGGCGCCAATTTCGACGACGGCGCGCGCACGCTGCTCGAGCGGATGGGCGAGACCGTGCGCGGCACGGGCGAGGGCGTGAAGATTTTCGCCCGCCTCGGCATCGATGTGAAGAAGGCTTCGGGCGAGATGAAGTCGCTCGAAGAGGTTCTGCCGGAAATCGCCGACGGCCTGGCGGCGCTCGGGTCGGAAGCCGAGCGGGCCGATGTCGCGAACAAGCTCTTCGGCGGGCAGGGCCAGAATTTTGTGGCGCTGCTCGGCCAGGGCAGCGATGCCATCGCGCGGCAGCGCGCGGAAATGCGCGAGATGGGCCTCGTCATGGACGAGCAGGTGGTGAAACGCTACGCGGAAGCCTCCGACAAGAGCGAGATCCTCACCAAGGCGATCGACGTCCAGCTCAAATCCGCCTTCGTCGATCTCGCTCCCGTCATCGTCAACACGCTGAGCCTCTTTGCCGATATCGCCGCCGCCATCAACAGGATCACGGACTCGATCACCGATCTCGAGAACAAGACGAGCGACAATCTCTCCGCCGAACTCGACGCGATGGTGCAGGAGCGCGCTCTGCTTCTCCGGGATCGCGGTTCGCGCGGCGAGGCCAGTCTGCTCACGCAGCTTGCCGTGCCCGGCCTCGTGGATGCCGGCGACGCGGCGGCCGACAGGCGGCTCGCCGAGCTCGATCAGCTCATTGCGCGCGCGCAGGCCGAACTGAAAAGCCGGGAAACGTCGTCCGTCCTGGGATCGGGGCTCGGCCCGGTCGGCGTTCCGCAAACCGACGAGGCGATCGCCAATGCGGAGAAGGACGCACAGGTGCTCGCGGCGCTGACGCGCCAGATCGAAACCTTCGGCAATGCGCGCCAGCAGGCGGTCGACAATGCGCTGTCGCGCCTGTCGGAGGATGCCTCGCCGGCCGTGCGCGCGGAGATCGAGGCGCTTGCGGGCACGATCTTCGACCTGACGGACGCCCAGAAGAAGCAGAACGAGGCGTTCAAGCAGCGCGACAAGGATATCGCCGCCGGGGAATCGCTGCGCCAGTCGCTGCTGGACGATATGGGCCGGTTCGAACTCGAAACCGGCAAGCTCAACGAGCTGATGGCGTCGGGCGCGATCGACTCGGCGACCTATGACAAGGCGCTGCAGCAGCTCCGCGAGCAATATGACCCGGTCACAAAGGCGACGAAGGAACTTTCCGGCGAACTCGCCGGGCTCATCACGCAGAACCTCGCCGCCGCGCGCAGCTTCGACGATCTCGCCGGCATCGCCGACCAGGCGCTGACGCGCATCCTCCAGAAAATGCTCGATGTGGTCGCTTTGCAGCCGCTGGAAGGGGCGATCTCGGGCGTGCTGACGGGCATCGCGGGCGGGCTTTTTCACGGCGGCGGCATGGCGGGCGAGGGCGGGCTCAGCCGTCATGTGCCGGCAGCGGCCTTTGCCTTCGCGCCGCGCTTTCATACCGGTAAATCGCCCTTTTTCGGCGCCGGCGAGATGCCCGCCATCATCCGCAACGATGAGGGCATATTCACGCCGCGCCAGATGAACAATGCGGACGAGCTGTTTCGCTCGCTTGCCGGCGTTGCCGCCGCAAAAGGTGGCGGAAAGGTCAACGTCAATATCTTTCCGCTGCCCGGAGAGCGCGCGGAGACGCGCGAGAGGCAGAACGCGGACGGCTCGACGGATATCGACGTCATCATGCGGCAGGTCGATCAGGGTCTCGCAAGCGAGATCGCCTCCGGCCGCTCGGAAACCGGCCGCGCGCTGGAGGCGCGCTACGGCCTCGACCCGGCACGGAGTCTTCAACGGTGACGCTTCCCCTATGGCGCGCGGATTTTCCGCAGGCACCCCTGCGCGAGGGTTATCGCGGCCTCGCGCATCAGCCGGACCGGCGGACGCCCATGGAGCGGGGGAATTCCCGGCTTCGCGCCTTGTGGCCCGGCTCGCCCGCCGAGGTGGAGACGCGGTGGCGGTTCACGGCCGCGGCCTTCAACGGCTTCAAGCTCTTCTATGAGGGCGAGCTGGCGCGGGGCACGAACTGGTTCACCCTGCCGCTCTGGTTTGGCGGCCCGTGCCGGGACGCCGAGGCGCAGTTCACCGGCCTTTACGGCTTCGCGCCGCGCGGCGCCCATGCCGTCACGGTCTCGGCCCGGCTTCAGGTCAGGCGGATGCCTTATGAAGCGCCCGCGCCGGGCGAGATGGAGGGTTTCTTCGACGCCGCCGGGCGCGCGGTCTGGCCGGCAAGCCTGCCGGAAGGCCCGCTGCGCGAGGGTATCGATATCGAGCCGCACAGGCCCGTGCCGACGAGCGATTTCGAGGAAGGGCCGCGCGCGAAGCGCGATCTCTTCGGCGCCTCGCCCGCCGGCCTGCCGGTGCAATGGTCGATGAGCGCGGCGCAATTCGAGAGCTTCAAGACATTCTATTTCGAGGGTCTTTCGTGGGGGCGCCGCCGGTTTCTCGCGCCGCTCTGGTACGGCCGGAACCTCGACCGCGCGGCGCTGCGCTTTCTCGAACCTTTTGCCTTCGCGCCGCGCTTCGGCTCCCGTGTTCTCGTCTCGGCGCGGGTCGAGGCGCTGCGCCTGCCGGTCTTCGGCCCGCCGGCATTCTGGGGCGTGCCGCCGGACGGTCTCGCCGGGACGAGCCTGCCCGGCGCCCAAATCGAAATCGAAATCGCCACGGCGCCCTGACCGGCGGCGAAGGCACACAAGAGCGGAGATATCATGTCCAAAGGCAATACGTTTGAAAACGACCTGCTGAAGCTGATCTTCAACGGTGTGGCGATCGGCAATCTCGCCGACAATGCGGCGGCGGCGCCGCTCACCGATCTTTATGTCTCGCTGCACACGGCCGATCCGGGCGAGGCGGGCGACCAGACGGCGAACGAGGCCGCCTATACGAGTTATGCGCGTGTCGCCGTGGCGCGCTCCGGCGCGGGCTGGACGGTTACGGGGTCGAGCGTCAGCCCGGCGGCCGAGATTTCCTTTCCCGAGGCGACGGGTGTCGCGGACAATGAGACCGTGACGCATTGGGGGGTCGGCGTGGCCCCGGCGGGCGCCGGCAAGCTTCTCTACTCCGGCGCCGTGACGCCCAATCTCATCGTGAGGCAGGCGGTGACGCCTGTGCTGTCGACCTCCACGGCCGTGACCGAAGACTGACCCCGGCCTGAGGTAGCGTCATGCCTGCAATCGAGCTTGTCGATTTCAAGTTGATCAAAGATACCCTTTCGACTTACACCTTCGACGGCTGCAATCTCGGCGATCCGGCAGACGACAGGTATATTGTGGTGTCCACGGGCGGGTGGCGCGCAAACGGCACACTTGCGGTATCGAACATCACGGTTGCAGGCGCCGCCACCGCCGCCGTGGCAGACGCAACATCTGGTCTGGCATGTACGGCGCTGCGAGTTACCTCTTCGCCTCTCGTCGCGGGCGCGTCCGGCACGATCGTCGTGGACTTCACGAACGGCACGAGCGATGCGTGGGTAGCGGTCTGGCGCGTAGAGCGGCTCGCCTCGATTACTCCCCATGACACGGGCTCCTTCGTTTCGACGGCTTCGCTTTCAGGCACAGTCAATGTCGATGTCCCTGCCGCCGGCATTGTTGTCGCGAGTTCATTGTCGTTTCGCGGCGCCAACAATAGTCGCCTTGGCAGTGCGGCGCATGCGGCGGTTGAGAGCGAGACGATCGGTTTCGAGGTAACGGCGACGCATGGCGTCGACGGCGTTTCATGGCCCGGCCTCGTCAAGGCAGGTGACGCTGATATCTCGTCAGGCACGTTCAGTGTCAACTGGTGCTATCTGTGCGCGGCATCGTTGGAGATACTGCCGGTCGGCACCGGCGCGGCCTCAGGCGCGAGTGAGGCGACGGCCGCCGGCCGTGCCGTGGCGCGTGCCCAGGGGCTTTCCGGCGGCATGGCGGGTGCCGCCGCCCCCGCCCGCGCCGAAGCGCGGGGCGCGGGGCTGGCGGCCGGCGCCGGGGAAGCAGCCGCCACCGCCCGCGCCACGGCGCGCGGGACGGGCCTCGCCCAGGGCTCGTCTTCGGCGGCGGCCGCGGCCAGCGTGCCGTCCGGCGTCGCGGCGGGGTTTGCCACGGTTTCGGGCGCGGGCCGCGCCATGGCACGGGCCGCAGGCAGCGGTGCCGGCCTTGCCGGGGCCGCGGCGCAGGGGGTCATGCGCGCCCGCGCCGCCGGGCTTGCCGCCGGTGCCGGACAGGCGCTGGCGGACGGACGGATGGTGGCGCGAGGGCGAGGCGCGGCGCAGGGCATGGCCTCGGTCTCGGGCTTTCCGCCGCCGACGGGGCAGGCGGCGGGCAGGGCCATGGCGGCCGGGGCTGGCCGCAGCGTGGCGCGCACCCGCGGCCTCGCGGCGGGGCTTTCCCTCGTGACCGCGCCGGGCCGGGCGGCGCGGTATTTCACCGTCATGGCCGATGGCGCCGGCGCCTTCTCTTTCAGCCCCGGCGGCGCCCTGCCGCCCGGCAGCTATATCGCGCGGGCGCGGGCGAGCGACGCGGGCGAGACGACAGGCTGGAGCGATCCCGTCACGGTCGAGGTGGCGGCATGAGCGATATCTGGACGGAAGCGGTGGAAGAGGCCTATGCCTCCTCCCCCGCCGGCGTCGCGGCCTGGGACACGCTGGAATTGCGGCACCCAATGCTCGACGCGCCGCAGCGCTTCGTTCTCGATCATGGCGAGAAGATCGGCGAGACGGAGCCCGACAGCTACGGCAACACGCAGGATATTTACGGCCGCCTGCTGCGGCTCGAAGAGGATGCGGCGGAAAACGCGGGCGAGATCGTGGCCTTTCTTGCCACCGCCTTCGAGGTCCGCCGCCCGCGCTCCGAAGCCGGCAAGCCGCCCGAAATGGCGATCGTACTCGACAATGTACCCGCCACGCTGATGGCCGCGCTCGGGCCGGCGGCGGCCAGCGGCGCGGCGGTGAGCCTGACCTATCGCGAATATCTGTCCGACGATCCCGACACGGTTCACTTCACGCTGCGCGATCTCGAACTGCGCCGCGTCGGCGTCACGGCGCTGCGCATCGAAGGCAAGATCGGTTTCATGGGCCTGTTCTCGAAAGTCTTTCCCGGAGCCTTCTACAATGCCAAGGACAACAAGACCCTTGCCCGCGCCTGATGCGGGCCTGCCGCTCACGGCGCCGGCGGGATTGCCGCCTGCCACCGGCGATCCGCTCGCCGATGCGGCCGCCCTCTGCAACGCGCTCACCCTTGCCCGCCTGCCCTGGCGGCTCGGCGCGGCGGGACCGGCGGCGCTCGACTGCTGGTCCTGCATGGCGCTGCTGCAGCGGCATCTCTTCGGCCGCAAGGTCGTTCTCGTCACCCTGTCCGAAGAGGCGGCGCGGCTCGATATCGCCGATGCCTTTGCAAGCTTCACCCCGGCCCTGGCGCAGTGGCGGGCGCGGGCGCCGGGCGAGGCGCCGGTGCATGGCGACGGCGTGCTGATGAGCCACAAGCAGGCGCCGCATCATTGCGGCGTCTGGCTCGGCCTCGATCGCGGCGTGGTGGCGCATATGGCCGAACATGGCGGCTTCTCGGCCGACAGCGTGCAGGCGCTGCGCCTCGCCGGTTACACCGATCTTAGATTCTTTGAGTGGATCGAGCGGTCGCATGAAAACCAGATTTGACACAGATGCCGGGGCGGCCTTGCCGCGCCGCGCCCGGCGGCAGCCGCCGCCGCGCGCGGTGCGCATCGCCACGCCCTTCGCGCTCGCCACGCCGGAATGCGTCGCGGTGCGGCGCAGCGACACGATCCGCACGCTGGCCGCCCGCCAGCGCTTTCGCGGGCCGGTGATCGCGGTGCTGAACGGCACGCCGGTGCTGCGCCGGGACCGGGGCTGGTCGCGGCGGCTGCGGCGCGGCGATCATCTCGCCTTCATCGAACGGCCGGCGGGCGGCGAAGGCGGCAAGAATGTCTTCCGCACGGTGCTGAACATCGCCATCGTGCTGGCCGCGACCGTGGCGCTTAGCAGCCCGGCAGGCGCCGGCCTGAGCGGCGCGGCGCTGGCCGGTGGCGTGCTGGCCGTGCAGATCGCGAGCGGCTATCTGCTGAACGCGCTGCTGCCGCCGGAGACGCCGGGCGGCACCGGCTTCCGCGGCGGCGAGGCGGCCTCGGCCACCTATACGCTGTCGACGGCGCAGAACCGGGCGCGGCTCAACCAGGTGCGGCCAAAACAATACGGCTTCCACCTGATCGTGCCGGATCTCGATGCCGCGCCCTACACGGAATTTTCGGGCAACGACCAGTATCTCTTCCAGGTGCTGAATTGCGGTCTCGGCGACAGCCAGACGCACGCCGTGCGCCTCGCCGAAACCGACATCTGGACCGAGGCCGGAGGCTTCACCGGCGCCTTCGAGGATGTGGAGCTGGAGTTTCTCGCGCCCGGCCAGCCGGTGACGCTGTTTCCCGGCGGTGTCACCAGTTCGGTGGAGGTGGCCGGGCAGGTGCTGCCCGGCACGAATGAGGAAGGCGCGGGCTGGATCGGCCCCTTTGCCGCCAATGCGGCGGGCACGGCGGCGAACCATCTCGCCTTCGATTTCGAATGGACGCAGGGCGCGGGCCGGTACACGGACACGGGCGGGCTGGCCGCCGTCACGACCCGGCTGCGCATGGAGGCGCGCGCGATCGGCGCGGCAGGCGCACCGCTCGGCGGCTGGGAACTGCTGAAGGAAGCCGACTACGTCTTCTCGACGCTGACGCCGCAGCGGATCTCGGAGCGGTTTCCGGTCGCGAGCGGCCGCTATGAGGTGCGCGTCCAGCGCATGAACGACGCTACCGCCGCCGCCGACGACAAGGCTCGCGACGCGGTGAGCTGGACGGGGCTGCGGGCCTATCTGACAGGCGAGACGGGCTCGCTCGATTGCTTTCGCATCGCGGTGCGTATGCGCGCGAGCAATCAGCTCTCGGGTCTTTCCTCGCGGCTTTTCCGGGTGCTGCAGACGGCCAAGCTGCCCGTCTATCTCGGCCGCGATGCGGCGGGCGCCGCACAATGGAGCGCGCCTGTCGCGACGCGCAGTATTTTTGCCGCCGCCGCCGATCTGATGCGCCATCCCGGCTATGGCGGCGGCCTGCCGGATGCCCGCATCGATCTCGACCGCTTCGCCTCGCTGGAGACGACATGGGTCTCGCGCGGCGACACGTTCGACGGCGTCTTCGACAGCAAGCAGAGCGCCTGGACGGCGCTGCAGGATCTGCTGCGGGCGGGCCGGGCCGAACCGCAAATGGCGGGCGACGTGGTGACCGTGACGCGCGACGAACCGCGCGCCGTGGCGCGGGCGCTTTTCTCGGCCGAGACCATCGCGGCAGGCAGTTTCTCGACCGATTACGTCTTTGCCGACGAAAACACGCCCGACGCCGTGATCGTCGAATTCTGGAACGGCGAAACCTGGACGCCGGACGAGGTGCTGGCGCAACTGCCGGACTCGCTCGCGGTCAATCCCGCGCGCATCGCGCTATTCGGCGTGACGGACCGCACCCGCGCCTGGCGCCACGGCATGTATCTGGCCGCGACCCACCGCTATCGCCGCAGCTTTCCCTCCTTCGCGACGGGGCTGGAGGGCCGTCTCGTCGCCCGCGGCGACAAGGTGCTCGTCTCTCATCCGCTGCCGCAATGGGGCGCCTCGATCGAGGTCGCGGCTTACGACGCCGCCGCCCGCCTGCTGCGTCTCGCGGACAAGGCCGATCTGGCGGAGGGGCAGAACTGGCTGCATCTGCGCGACGGCCGCGGCCGGCCCTGGGGGCCGTGCCGGATCGCGGCGGGGCCGGGCCCCAGCCAGCTCGTGCTCGATGCGGACGATCTTGCCGCGCTTGGCAGCCCGGCCGGCTTCATCGAGACCGGCGATGGCCGCGAGCGCACGCTGGCCGTGACCGGCGCCGCCGGCGGCGCGGCGGATCAGGCGGCCGGGCCGATGGAATGTCTTGTCGTCACCTCCGCGCCGGCCGCGGGCGAACGGGTGACGCTGACGCTCAACAATGACGACAGCCGTGTCTATACGGCCGATGAGGGCGAGCCGCCCGCCGCGGCCACGGACCCTGTGCCGCCCTCGGTCCCGGCGCGGCCGCAGCTCGCGGCCATCTCGCTGGCACAGACCGGCACCATCTATGCGCCGCGCATCGCTTATAGCGTGCCGCCGGCGGCGGGCGCGGAACTCTATCTCTGGTCGATTTCCTACGATCATGTGAGCTGGACGGAAATCAAGGAAGGCTCCACGGCGACAAGCGGCGAGACGGAAGTGCTGCCCTCGACGGTCTGGATCGCCTGCACGGCGATCGGCCCCGGCGGCCGCGACCGCCAGGAAGCCTTCCGCGACCTGACCGTGACCGAGGCGCCGCCCGGCGCCGTGACCGGGCTATCGCACAAGGCCTTCGCGGAGCATGCCTTCGTCGACTTCACGCTGCCGCAATCGGGCGGCGCGACGGAAGAGGGGCTGCGCGGCGTCATCGCGCGCTACTCGGCGCTTGCCGGCTTCGATCCGGAAGATGCGCTCGCGCTCGGCGATACCGTGCTGACGGTGCGGAACGAACCGGCAGCAACGCGCCTTCTCGTGCCGTTGACGGCCTCGCCGACCTATGTCCGCGTTGCCGCCTATAACGTCTTCGGCGAGGCGGGTCTCAACTGGTCGAGCGAGATCTCGATCACACCGTCGCAGCTCACGACCGCGAATTTCTCGGCCGCCGTGGTGGAGGCGCTCGCCAATGCCACGGCCATCGAGGGGGAATGGGTGGTGCGGCTCGATGCGAACGGCCGCATCGCGGGCGTCGCGATCGTGCAGGAAGGCGCGACGGGCGACACGGTCACGGCAGGCTGGCTGGTCGACAAGTTCCAGATCGCCCATCCGACGATCAATGGCGGCGATCCCTTCCCGGCCTTCGTGGTCGAGGAAGGCGTGGTGAAGGTGAACGAGCTGGTCGCCAATGTTGTGACCGCCGAAAACATTTATGCGGCGCTGATCGAAGTCGGCATCCTGTTCGCGCTCAAGCTCGCAAGCCCGCTTGGACCGGGTGAGACCATCGACGATGCGAAGCTCGTGATCGATACGCAGGCGCCCTACATCCTCATGCGAAAGCCGGCGCCATGAGCTGGGACTTCTTCCTCGCGGCCGGGGCCGACGATCTTCCAGTCGAAGGCATTCGCAAAGGTACGATCGCGGAATGGCGGGGCGCGACCAAGACCGATTTCGGCCCGGCAATCGACCCGCTCAACAATCTCGCCGATGTGCGTTTCCACACCGATTTCGACTACCCGCGGTTTACCGGAAAGGTGACGAGCCGCGACCCCGGCATGTCGCCGGTCACGGTCGCCGCGACGGGGGAGGACGGCAATATCGACCGGGTCGATATTCTTTTCGCGCATGGACGCGATCCTGCGCCGCTCCTCTTCGGGCTTATCGAAATCGACGGCTACAAGCAGCCGCTCGCCGGCAGCATGGCGCCGCTGAAGGGCGGCTCGACGTCGCAGCCGAACTGGCGGATATGCGAACTCGCGTGGGACGCGATCAATGTCGGCCTTCGCACACGCGGCGGCATCGCTCCGGCCATGACCATTCACTGGGAGGTTTTTATCCTCGCCGAGGCGTTCCAGGTCAGGAGCGAAGGCGAAAATCTTTTCTATTTCGATCCCGACGAGATCAACGGCGAGGCCCTCGGCAAGGTCAGCACCGAGTACCGCTTCATGAGCGAGGCGCCTGGCGCGGGGGACATCCGGTTATTGGGCGGGCTTGAAACCGTCGTCATGGCGGTAGAAGGAAGTCATCCCGTGCTGCGCGGCAGCGACGGCGCCACCTCCTATGCGACTCACAGTGTGAACTCCCTCACCGCAACCGCGAGCCATGCGGTAACCGGCACGGAGGTCGACCTGTGACGATGATCGAGAGCCGCGCCGCGCCGGACGGGATCGTTCTCAGGAACGACGCGGGCGAGGAGGTTTTCAATTCCGCCTGGCCGATGATGGCGTTTCTCGGCAATTTGGCGGGCGGCGTCGAGGTGGGCGGCTGGAGCGGCCCGGCGACGGGCTATGACAGCCCGCACCTTGTCGATCACGACGTCGGCGCCGCACCAATCGGCACGACGCATCTTCTCGCTTTCATCGACCTCAACGGCATTCGTACCGAATTCAGCGGCTCGGTCCAGATCGTCCGGCTCACATACCGTCGCGATCCGACCTGGGCGCGGATAGTTGCTCTCGAATGGTGGCTCGCGCCTGTGATCGTGGGTGGGCGCATCAAGATACGCGAGCGTTGGTGGTATCACGGCGCGAATGGCGCCGAACTTGCCGGCTGGCCTTCCGGTTCGACGATCGCTCCCCGGACGTATCAATACGACATCCGCGCCGTCGCCTTTGTTGGCGGGAGCTGACGCCATGAATCGCGAGAAGCGGACGGACCGCACCATTCATGTGGCGGTGGTCGCGGTGATTTTCGTCTGGGTCATTCTGAAACTGCCGGGGGCGATATGAACTTCTGGGGCTTTGCGGCGGAGACTGTCCGTGCGCTGAACGACACGGTGAACGCGATCTTCGCGTCGCTGCTCACGGCGGCCATTGCCGGCCGCCTCGCCTGGCACACGCGGCTCGTGCAGAAGGGCGACCGGGCCTTCTTCGGCAAGGAAATGGTGTTCGAGGGCTGCACCGTTCTCTTTCTTTTCTATGTCGCGCAATCGGCGATCGCCGGCGTCGCGGCCTTTTTCAACCTGCCCGGCGACGTGACGGCGGCGATCGCGCCCGGCATCGCGACGGTCATCGCCTATTTCGGACCGGGCGGCATTCAGGCCGGCCTGATCGCCGTGTGGAACTGGTGGAGCACAAGGGGCAAGGCATGAAGCTGATACTTGAACGGATCGCGAGCGACGAGGAATCGACGCTCGGCAAGCTTTATCTGGAAGACGCCGATGGCGGCGGCCGCGCGTTTCTCGCCTATGTCTGCGAGGACGAGCACAGGGACGAGAAGGTGGCGGGCGAGACGCGCATTCCCTCCAGCGCGGACCGTGCGCCGTACAGGCTCGCACTGAAGGGCGTCGGCGACAGCCGCTTCGACGCGCCCTGTATCGCGCGGTTCGGGCGGGCCTTTCACAAGGGCATGATCCAGCTCCTCGACGTGCCGGGCTTCTCGGAAATCCTGATCCATACCGGCAACACGGAAGGCGACACGGCGGGCTGCCTGCTGGTCGGCACCGGATGGGCGCGCGACGGGCGCGGCCACTACATGGTCACGAATTCGGTGGCAGCCTATCGCCGCCTCTATCCGCTCATCGCCGAAGCGATCGCCAGCGAGATTGTCACGCTCGAGATCCGCGATCTCGACGGGCGTGGAGCGGCGGCATGAACAAGCTCGCCGCCGCGCTTGCGGGCTGGAAAGGCTATGCCGCGCTGGCGCTTGTCGCCGCGTCCGTCGCGGGTGCGGCGGCGGGCACGGCCGCCTGGCAGTTGCAGGCGCTCAAATACGACGCGCGGATATCGAAGCTGATCGCGGCGCATGCAACGGAGATCGGCGAGATCAAGGGCGTGCAGGCGGGCATCCTTGCCGGCAACCTCGCCTGGCAGAACGACATCCTGAAACGCCTCGGCGGCATCGAAGCCGCCGCCTGGGAGGGCCTTGAACATGACCGCATGGAAAACGGGCGCTTTCGCGCTGATCTGCTTAGCGGCGCTGAGCGGATGTGGGTCCGTATCGTCCCGGACTCAGTACATCGCGGCGGAGCGTCCGGCGGACCCGCCGCCGCCGGCATGGATGATGAAGCGGCATATGCCCTCATTCACCCTTCGGTTGCGCACGATCTTGCCCGCCTCGCCGCCGATGCCGACGAAGCCGCCCGGCAGCTGACGCTCTGCCAGGACCGCGAAATCGAACGCCGGAAGCCCGCCAGCACAAAGGCCAGTACAAAGGAAACCCCCGATGAGTGAAAACCCTCTCGACAGCGCGGTTTAGGGCAGTTGCTACCTGTCGCGCAACTCCGTCAGCCAGAGACGCAGGCAAACGAAGGCGGCGGCACCGATGAAGCCGTCACGGGCGCCGAGTGAGCCGGGCCGCAGGGCGTAGCCGAGCGTGGCGCGGATGCAGGCAAAGGCGCACGGCGTGCGTCGAAAGCTACTTCTGTCCGTTGGTCCTCTCGACCGCGTCAGGGTATTTGGACAAATCCTGCTTGGGCCAAGCGGGATCAAAGTTCAAAAAATTTGTCGCCTCTTCCTGATCAATGATGCTTGGATACAAAACTGTCTTGAGCCAGTTGAATCCCAACTGATTGATGGTCGATGTTCCTCCAAAAATAAGCAGCACTGCTACTCCGCCGAAGCAGTCGGAAACTTTGGGCCCATACTCAATATCCAACTCCTTCGTGATCATCCTTACATGCAGATTCGATCCAATCTTTCGTATCGTCACAACTACGCGGCTTTTTGTGCCGAGCGGCACAAACGAGTGCCAACCACTTAGGAACTGACCGTCACTTTCCTGGCGCAGGTGAAACTTATATCGAGGAAGATCTTGACCTAAGGCGGACTGGCGAGCGGCTCCAACCGAAAAATGATAGATATCGGAGCCTCTGAGGCGAAGCGTAAAGCCGCCCACTTCAAGGCCCTCAAGGTGGTCTAGCCTCCATTCCAGAAGAAGGGTGAGACCTTCCTTGAGATCCCAATCGACGAGCTCATCGCGAGAATGAAGTATGGGTGGAGGTCTTGATTCTGGAACGTCGGCTCCGTTGTGGGATGGATTGTGAAAAAACAGATCATCGACTCTGGCTATAAGCTGGTGACGAAATTCGTCAGGCGAGGGAATAAATCGCTCGATGCTGTTTCCGGGTACTGTAGAAAATGCGCCAATGATGTTGTCATTCAATACGACTGGATAGATTTTGGGATTCAAAACTTCTCGAAAGACGACCGTTCGGAGGATTTCGCGATTCTCAACGATCCAACGATCAGCAAATAAGACTACGCGGTCGATGTGTTCCGACGATGGGCGTTTCAGGAATTCGGCCGCAATAGATTGAAGCCTACTCTCATCACTAAACCAGTCGCGCGGCACATTGATGCAAATGATGTTGTTTGTTGAATGGTTTGGGAGTTGCTTTCGCTTTTTTCGAAGTCTGTAGAGCAACGCTTCGCGATCAATCTGGGGACTGCCGGTTAAGCGCGTCACTTCCACATTCAATGGCGAATCGAGGTCATCTCTATGAACCAGAAGATCGCAGGATTTTTCGCCCATTTTTGTCTCGCGCATCACCTCTGGCCTGAAGCAATGCTGATGGAACCAAAACGCGACCTGAGCCTCAGCGTACGCTGCTTCTAATTTGAGTTTGCCGCGACGTACCTTTTTGCACCAGAATGCGAACTCATCACTGTATTTTAAAGAAAGTACGTAGACGGCAAATTCTACGATGGTCGCGCGCCCGGAAAGTTTTTCAGCTTCCGATACACAACCGTAAGGAAAAAAAATTCTCTGCTGATGTGTGAGATATGCGCTTACCCACCTATTGCCGAAGAGCAGTTCTAGCGTCCTTTTCGCTAAAGCGTATGACTGCTCCTCTAGAGAGAGCCCTTGTCGCTGAAGTCTCTCTCGCTGCCAGATTAGCTCTCGGTTGAGATCAAAATAGGTCAAATCTTTGACGCTTCTGCTTTGAAAATTGGCAATTGATCAACTCTGGAGTCACGATCCAGCCCTTAAACCAGCGCACGAAGCGGGAGAAACTTTTGCAGGCCGGATCATTGAGCGAGCTATATCGTCGTGCCCTCCCACGACACAGTTTATACAGCCAACCATAATCGCAGTGAAACGTCCCTCGCCGGCCGACGGGGGGCAGGGGGGGGTGCGCACGCTGTGCGTTCGCCTATCCGCGTGCTTCGATTA
>NZ_JACIYP010000410.1 GCF_014359905.1 Hoeflea sp.
TCAGTTGAGCTATGACTCGCTGGCCCTGGAACGGATCGAGGCCCTCTTCCAGTCGGCGGGGGCGCCCTTGCCGCAAACCGTGGTGTCCACGCATTCGCTGGGGCTGGCGCTGGATCTCGTGCGGAACAAGGGGTTCCTGACCAGCCTGCCGGAACCGCTGCTGCATCCCCGCCTTGGCTCCGGCCTGGCACCTCTGGCGGTGCGAGGATACGACTGGCGGATCGCCACCGGCATAAGCTATCGCACCTCGCTCGCCGGGACAGCCCCCTTGCGAAGCATGATCGCCATCATCAGGGACGAGGTGAACGCCTTTGGCCTCGGTCTTGAAGCGGCCGATCGGCGCCGCGGGCTTGCTGCCCGATCGGGCCAAGGCGAGAGGCAAGGTTGAGCCGCCGCATCCCGCACGGGATTTGCGCAACAGAGCCCCCTGAGCGCCGGGGCAGAAATCTGCCCCGGACAGGGAAAGCATTCTGAATGCTTGCGTAGTGGCCGACCGGTCAGGCGCCTGTCGCGGGAGCGGTCCTGGCGCGGCGCGTGACCAGGCGGTCGATCAGCACGAAGAACACGGGCACGAAGAATACCGTCAGTGTGGTGCCGATAACGGTCCCGAACAGGGTGGCATAGCCGATCGCCTCCCGCGCGCCCGAACCCGCGCCCGAAGACAGGACCAGCGGCACCACGCCCAGCCCGAAGGCCAGCGATGTCATCAGGATCGGGCGGAACCGCAACCGTGCTGCCTCGCGCACCGCAACGACCGCGTCCTCGCCAAGGGTCCGCATGCGTTCGCGGGCGAATTCCACGATCATGATGCCATTCTTTCCGGTCAGGCCGACGATCGCCAGCAGGCCCACCTGGAAATAGACCCCGTTCGACTGTCCGCCGATCCAGGCCCCGATCAGGGCGCCTAGGATCCCGACCGGCATCGCGAGCAGGACCGCGATGGGAATCGTCCAGCTTTCATAAAGCGCGGCAAGGCAGAGGAACACCACTGCCAGCGCCAGACCGTACAGCATCATGGCGCCGGCGCCGGCCTCCTTCTCCTCAAGAGACATGCCGGTCCATTGCAGGCTGAAGCCGGGCGGCAGCTTGGCCGCCAGCTCTTCCATCGCCTCGATGGCGGCCCCGGAGGTGTAGCCCTCGGCGGCGGTGCCTTCGATCGCCATGGCAGGTTGCGCGTTATAGCGCTTGATCTGCTGCGGACCATAGATCCACTCCTGCCGGGTGAAGGCAGAGAAGTCGACGAAATCGCCGTTGATGTTCTGGATCCGCCATTGTGACAGATCTTCGGGGGCCGAGCGCGCCGCGGGCTCGCCCTGCACGAACACGCGCTTCACCCGACCCTCGTAGACGAAGTCGTTGACATAGGCGCTGGACCAGACGGTGTTCAGGAAATCGCCGACAGCCGCCGCCGTGACACCGACAGCGCCCGCCTTTCCCCAGTCGATGTTCAGGCGGAACTGCGGCGCGTCCTCGATGCCGCTGGGTCGCACACCGCTGAGCAAGGGATGCTGCGAGGCCATGCCCAGCAGCATGTTGCGCGCTTCCAGAAGCTCGGCCAGCGTCTTGCCGCCGGTGGACACCAGAAAAGCGCTAAACCCATTTGAATTGCCCAGTTCCAGCACCGCCGGCGGGGCAAAGGGCACCACGATCGCCTCGCGCATGCCAAAGAACAGCGGACCGAAGGCGCGAGCCGCGATGGCCTGCGTCGTTGCGTCGGGAGATAGCCGTTCAGCCCAGTCCTTCATCTTGACGAACATGATGCCGGTGTTCTGGCCCTGGCCCCCGAAGGAAAAACCGCGGACGGACAGAACGGCCTCGACATTGGCGGCCTCGGCGGTCTGCCAGTAGCCCTCGACCTTTCGCAGCACGGTCTCGGTCGCTTGTGCGGTGGCGCCAGTCGGCAGTTGCACCATGGTGATCAGCGCGCCCTGGTCTTCGTCCGGCAGGAATGAGGTGGGGGTACGCTCATAGAGGAAGATCATGCCGCCAACGATCAGCGCATAGACGACCACCATCTTCAGCGGTCCCGCCGTCACCGCCGCCACAACCCTGATATAGCCCTTGGTCAGAGCGGTGAAGCTGCGCTCGAACCTTCCAGAAAATGCCTCGCCAAGCCGAGCCAGAAGTCCCTGCCGGCGCGCGCCGGAATGAGCATGCGGTTTCAGCATGGTGGCGCACAGCGCCGGTGTGAAGATCAGCGCAACGGCCACCGACAGGCCCATGGCGGAGACGATGGTGACTGCAAACTGCTTGTACATCTCGCCCGTCG
>NZ_JACIYP010000411.1 GCF_014359905.1 Hoeflea sp.
GCCCTGCCCGCGACATGATGCGGATTCCAGGCAGGGATAACCATTGCCGGAGAGCAGCCCGTAGGTCTCGTGCAGCGGCAGGCCCACCACATTGCTGTAGGAGCCGGTGATCTGCCGCGCGAACACGGCGGCGAAACCCTGGATGGCATAGCCGCCGGCCTTGCCCCGCCATTCGCCGGAGGACAGGTAGAAGGCGACCTCCTCCGCCGCCAGCCGCTTGAAAGCGACGGCGGTGGTGATGGCGCGCACGACATGCCGGCCCGACGGGGTGATCAGGCAGACCCCGCCGATCACCCGGTGCCGGCGGCCGGACAGCAGCGCCAGACACTGCCGGGCCTCGGCCTCATTCTCCGCCTTCGGCAGGATGCGCCGGCCACAGGCGACCACCGTATCGGCGGCCAGCACGAAGCAGCCCGGATGGCGGGATGCTACGGCGACGGCCTTTGCCTCGGCCAGGCGCTTTGCATGGTCGAGCGGCAATTCGCGGGAAAGCGGAGTCTCGTCGATCTCGGCAGGATCGACCGCGTCAGGGACGATTCCGATCTGCGCCAGAAGGTCGAGACGGCGCGGCGAGGCGGAGGCGAGTACCAGACGGGCCGATAGCGCGGGCGCGGTCATGCCCCTCCTCCCAAATCCGGCACGGGTGCCGGTTACTTGAAGCGGAAGGTGATGCGGCCCTTGGTCAGGTCATAGGGCGTCATTTCGACATTTACCCGGTCACCGGCCAGCACGCGGATCCGGTTCTTGCGCATCTTGCCGGAGGTGTGCGCGAGCACTTCGTGTTCATTGTCCAACTTCACGCGGAACATCGCGTTCGGAAGCAATTCGACGACCGTACCGGAAAATTCGATGACGTCTTCCTTTGCCATAGGCATCCCTTCTTGTGGAAAAAATCGCCCTGTTGTGGTGCCGAAACTGCCGCGAGGTCAACCTTTTTCAAGCGAGGTGCGCACAGGACCGCCATGAGGCCGGCGCATTTCTTGCCGCACCCCTGTTCTGGCCCCCTGTTCACACCGCCGGTCCGGGCGGCGGCGGGAAGCGCTCCTTGATGCGCTTCATCAGCTTGTCGCGCACATCGCGATAGGCGTTCAGCACCGCCTCGCGGCTGCCCTCGATGGCGGTGGCATCCAGCGTCGGCCAATATTCCACATCGCAGGCCATGGTGCGGGTCATCTCCACCGCGCGGTGCTGCGCCTCGGGCGAGAGCGAGATCACCAGGTCGAAGGAGGTGTCGAGCAGCTCGTCGAAGGTCTTGGCGCGGTGCCGAGAAATGTCGAGGCCGATCTCGCGCATCACCTCGACCGCGAAGGGATTCACCTCGGACCCGCGCACGCCGACCGAATCGACATAGATCTGCTTGCCATGCAGCGATTTCAGCATCGCCTCGGCCATGGCGGAGCGCACCGCGTTCTGCGAGCAGGCGAACAGGACAGAGCCCGGCAGGTCACGCATCGCCCTCATCCCCTGATGTGCAGGACGCAGACGAGGGTGAACAGCCGCCGGGCGGTCTTGAAGTCGATATCGACCTTGCCGGCCAGCCGTTCGCGCAGCAATTCGGAGCCTTCGTTGTGCAGGCCGCGGCGGCCCATGTCGATGGCCTCGATCTGCGAGGGCGAGGCGCGCCGGATCGCCTGGTAATAGCTTTCGCAGATCGTGAAATAATCCTTCACGATGCGCCGGAAGGAGCCGATGGAAAGCTGCACCTCGGCCACCCGCACCTCGTCGGTGGTGCGGATGTCCATGACCAGCCGGTTATCCTCGATGGACAGGCTCAGATGGTAGGGGCCGCCCTCGTGCCCGGCGGGCGCGAAGCTGTTTTCTTCCAGCAGATCGTAGATCGCGACCGCGCGCTCATGCTCGACCTCGGGGCTGCGCCGGACAACCGTACGCTCGTCAAGCGTGATCCTGACGAGCCGGCGCCGGTCCTGCCCCGTGTCGCTCACACCTCTGGCGCCCCGTTGCCCAGCCGGCCCCCATTCAGCCGAATCGCGACGGAACGGGCATGGGCGTCCAGCCCCTCGGCCTCGGCCAGGGTGACGGCGGCGGGGCCGATCCGGCCCAGGCTGGCGGCATCGCAGCGGATCAGCGTGCTGCGCTTCATGAAGTCGAGCACGCCAAGTCCCGACGAGAACCGCGCCGTGCGTGAGGTCGGCAACACATGGTTCGGCCCGGCGACATAATCGCCCACCGCTTCCGGCGTGTGCCGGCCGAGGTAGATGGCGCCGGCATTGCGGATCTTCGCCGACAGCGCCTCGGGATCGGCGAC
>NZ_JACIYP010000412.1 GCF_014359905.1 Hoeflea sp.
AGGAGATTCAGTGACGGACCCGCCGTGGCAACCGCTGGCTTCAACCAGGATTATCTGGGGCCGACAATCCTCGTGCAGAACGGCGACTTTGCGGCCGAGGTCACCAACAGGCTGGACGAGCCTGTCAGCGCGCATTGGCACGGTCGTCTGGTGCCGGGAGAGCATGATGGCGGTCCGCACCTCGCCATTGCGCCCGGTGCGACACGGCGCCCCGAGATTGCGATCTCGCAGGAGTCGGCAACCGCTTGGTATCACACGCATATTCATGAACGCACGGCGGCACAGGTCTATTCCGGCCTGGCGGGCGTGATCCATGTCACCGACGGCCGCGACGACCAGCGGGGACGCCCACGACGAATGAGAGCGGGAAGAGCGGCCCGGCAAGCTCAGCGATCTGTCCGATCAGCGCGAAGATGCCCGCGCCGATCATCACGCCGGTGTCCATGGCCACCGCGCCCTGCAGGGTGATGCTGTCTTTCTTGTAGGCGTCCGCCATCAGGAGTCCTTTTCAGGCTTGTGTCGCATCGCCACCCAGAGCAGCGGCAAACCGGTGACCAGGCCGAGGCCAAGCACCGCCCATGTCGCGCGGCCGAGGTCTCCGCTGACCGCCTCGCCGCCGAAATGGGCCAGCAGGAAGCTCGCCGGAATGATGCCCGCCAGTGTCGCAACCGCGAACCGCCACGCGTGCAGGCGGCTGAGCCCGGCGGCGTAGCTGATCATGTCGAAGGACACGAAAGGCATCAGGCGACTGGCAAAGACCGTCGCCGTCAACGCGGTCTGCGAACCGAGCAGCCCGGCATCGACGCGGTCGCCGAACACCCGCCGCAAGACGTCATGCCCCAGAATCCGCGCCAGGCCGAAGGCGATCAGCGCGCCCAGTTCGGCGCCGATCACGACCTGCACCGTCCCCCAGAGATGCCCATACGCCGCCCCGGCGGCCAAAGCTACGGGTGCGCTCGGGATCGGGCTGGCCACGACCGCAACGGTCATCAGCGTGACGATCAGAATCGGTCCCCAGAGGCCAGCGCGCGCCACGAGCATATCCAGACGCTCGCCGTCCAGAAGTCCGCGTGCCTCGGTGAACACCGAAGGCGCGAACCACCAGACGCCAAGGACGGCAATCGCAAGTATCGCCAGACCTGCGAGAATGCCGACGCGCAGGCTCATCTCAGATCGCCGCGACGGCCTTCGCCAGAAGGTCTCGGACCTCGCCCGCCACGGCCGTTAGGTCGGCGTTCTCGATCGCCTGCATCGACGCCACCGGGTCGATGGCGCTGACCTCGACGCCGCCCTCGACTTCGCGCAGGATGACGTTGCAGGGCAGCATCGCGCCCACACGGGGTTCGATCCCGATGGCCTGATGCGCCATCTTGGGGTTGCAGGCGCCAAGGATGCGATAGGCCGGCATCTCGACATCCAGCTTCTTCTTCATCGTCGCCTTGACGTCGATCTCGGTCAGGACGCCGAAGCCATGATCCGCCAGCGCCTTGCGTGTGCGCGCGTCGATGTCGTCGAACGTGTTGCTTTTGAAGAGTCGGTTGATCGTGTAGCTCATGTGAGCGTCCTCCTGGTTATGTGAATAGCGAAGCCGGGCAGGCCACCGCAGGGCGGGCGAGCCGGATTCAGCGTTGGCGGCGAGCATCCTGGGCGACCCGCTCCAGCCACCGTCTGCAACATAGCACCTGAAAGCAGGATCGCGGGATTAATGCAAGGGCACCCTCTGTCGGGCACTGGTGTTGACAATCCGTGAGCCATTTGCCCATGCGACCCAGATGGGCCTGCCATCAGGCGACCGGCCGGCCTCTCGAAAGAAGAGAATGAAATGACGCCAGTTCCTGACTTCCTCGTCCGCCTCACTCCTGACCGCCGGTATCCTGTCGTCCTTGACTACGCGGCACGCCTTTGCACAAGGCACCACAACCTTGGCGCGTCTGTCCATGCCGCCGCTGCTCGACACGCGTGCGACGGGTCGGCTGTCCCTGACGGCGATGGCTGGCAGCAGGAGATTCAGTGACGGACCCGCGGCTGCAACCGCCGGGTTCAACCAGGATTATCCGGGGCCGGCGATCATCGTGCAGAACGGCGACCTTGCGCCCAAGGTCGCCAACACGCTCGACGAGCCGGTCAGCGCGCATTGGCACGGTCTCTTGGTGCCGGCAGCGCATGATGGCGGTCCGCACCTCGCTATTGCGCCCGGTGCGACATGGCGGCCGGAAATGACGATCGCCCACGATTCGGCAACCGCTTGGTATCA
>NZ_JACIYP010000413.1 GCF_014359905.1 Hoeflea sp.
GGTCTCGTTGCGGTGCTGCGCCTCTGGCCCGCGAACGATCAGACGTTCTTGCGGCACGACCTTCCTGACCTGCCCGCCGATTATCTCCACCTGTCAGAACACGGGCCCCACCACACCCATGCCGTCTTCTTCGACAACCTGCATCGCCGTTGGCCGAAGGCGGCATGAAGCACGGCCGACACAATTGTCAGGCGGCCAGATAGCGGGTGAAGACCTCGGTTGAGCCATCGCGGCCGATCAGCAGGACGTCGTAGGCCTCGCGGCTGTCCTCCGGTCCCATGCCGGGCGATCCATAGGGCATCCCAGGCACGGCAAGCCCGATCGCGTCCGGCCGCTCCTCGAGCAGGCGCCGGATATCGGCCGCAGGGACATGGCCTTCGAGCACATAGCCCTCGATCATCCCTGTGTGGCAGGAGATCATTCTTTGAGGCACACCCACTTCGGCCTTGTAGGTCATCAGGAGCGTGCCGTAGCGCTCCTCGTCCGTCACGGTGAAACCCTCGTCCCGAAGATAGGCGACCCAGGCGTTGCAGCATTCGCAGCCGGTTCCCTTTACGACATGGATCGACGGGCCCGCGCTGCGCACCGGACTGGCCGCGAAAGTCGCGACGGCGAGGCCGGACAGCAGCATCGTGCGGCGGGTCAGAAGGGGTGTGTTGGTCATGTGGCTCTCCGGAAAAACAGGTGTGGCTGTCAGGTCAGAACCCTGCGGATCTTCGGCAGGGCGAAGCGGCGGTCCTCGTGGTAGTCGATGATGCTGGCAAAGCGCCCATCGGCGCGGAACAGGAACACACCGGCGGTGTGGTCCATGGTGTAATCCCCGTCGCGGGGCACCTTTTCGAACCGGGCGCGGAAGCCTGCGACGGCGCGTTCGACCTCGGCCAGCGAGCCGGTCAGGCCGGTGATCCGTGGATCGAAGTTTGCCAGGTAGTCGGCCAGAACTTGCTGTGTATCCCGTTCGGGATCGACGGTGATGAAGACGGTGTTCAACCGGTCGGCGTCGGGCCCGAGCTCATCCAGCCAGCCCGAGATGTCGCTGAGGGTGGTTGGGCAGACATCGGGGCACCAGGTGAAGCCGAAGAAGGCCATGGTCGGGCGGCCGATCCAGTCTGCCGGGCGCACCGGTTCACCGCGATGGTTGGTCAGGGCAAAGCCCATCTCGCCGATGGGCAGTGGCAGAAGCGCGGCGGGCGGCTGCGCGCGGCCGCGGCTTTGCAACCAGCCGAGGCCGAGCGTGAAGGCCAATGCACCGCTCGCGCCTCCCAGACCAAGGATCAGTTGGCGTCGTCGCAATCCGGACCCTCCGCCCGTAGCGACAGAACCTCGACATTGACGACGACTTCCCCGGCATTCTGGAAGGAGAGTGTCACCGGGAAGCTGTCGCCTTCGGCCAGTGTCGTGGTCAGGCCCATCAGCATCCCATGATAGCCGCCGGGCGCCAGCTCGACGGTTTGGCCAGCCGGAACCGGGATCGACATAGCGTGTGGCATTGAGGCGATGCCGTCGGTCACCACGGTTTCGTGCAGCATCGGCATGCCAGCAGCCGGGGTCGCGATGCCGATCAGCGCATCATCTGTGCTGCCGTTGTTGGTGATCTCGACATAGAATACCCCCGGCCGGTCCGCGCCGATGGTGGCGCGGGACCAGGCGTGTTCGATATTCAGATCGCCCAAGGTGAAGGTTTCGCAGGCCAGCACGGGGGCGGCGAATAGGGTGAGGAGGGCCGAGAGGATCAGGGATTTCATGGCGGTCACAATCTGGGTTGAAGGTCGGCAAGGATATCGGTGGCGGGCGTGCCGTAGGTGAACTGACGCAGCCAGTCACCCTCGGGCCCGATGAGGTAGAGCGCCGGGCTGTGCGACATGGTGTAGCCGTCGGGGGCGGCGGCATCACCCTCGCGCGCGTAGAAGATGCGGAAGCTGTCCGCCGCGGCGCGGGTCTGTGCCTCGTCCCCGGCAAGCCCGATGATCGACGGGTGGAACGCCGCAGTGAACTCGGCCAGCCCCAGTCTGCGATCCCGCTCGGGATCGATCGAGATGAACAGAGGCTGCACAAGGGCAGCGTCGTCGCCCAGATCGTCCATCACCTGCGCCACTTCGGAAAGTGTTGTCGGGCAGACGTCCGGGCAGTTGGTGAAGCCGAAGAAGACCAGAAGATGCTGGCCCGCAAACTCGGCAGGGGTGCGCACCCGACCCTCGGCATCCGGCAGCGTGAAGGTCGGTCGGAAAGC
>NZ_JACIYP010000414.1 GCF_014359905.1 Hoeflea sp.
GTGGGGATTGAACGAAACGCCGGAGCGCAAGCGGTTCAGCTTGGCCGCATCGAAGAAAACGTGTCTGGTATGCGTGTCGATCTGAACCGGATGCTGAATATTCTTGAGAGGGCCAGGTAATGATGCGTGTATCAGACAAGGGTCTTTTGGAGATCGCGGAGCACGAAGGCATCGTTCCGGCGCCTTACCGTGATAGTCGTGGCATATGGACCTTCGGCATCGGGCACACGGCGGCTGCTGGCGCGCCTGACCCGCGAGAAATGGGCGGAGCCATGCCGGTCGGCGCCGATCTGGATAATCGTCTGGTCCGCGCGATCGAGGTGTTCCGCTCCGACATCTCGAAGTACGAGCGGCGCGTTAACTCCGTGATCAAGGTGCCGCTCAAGCAGCACCAGTTCGATGCACTCGTGTCATGGGACTTCAACACCGGCGGCGCGCTGTGGATGAGGTCGGACGGCAAGCCAGCGAAACTCATCCAGCAGATCAACAGTGGCGACATGTCCGGCGACGGGTTCATGGGCTGGACCAAGCCCGCGAGCATCACCAGACGGCGCAAAAAGGAAATGCACCTGTTCCGCACCGGCGACTACGCGGCCAACGGCGACAAGATTCCCGTGTGGCGGACGGACGGGCTGGGGAACCTTATCGGCGTGTCGCGCACCGTCAGCGGCGCGTGGCTGCTCGAACAACTGGGGCGCGCCGCCAAACCACCAGCCCCTACCGGGCTGTGGGCGCAGATCGTCGCGCTGGTTTGGCGCATCTTTGGAATCGGGCGCTAAGCCTGTTCGCCTGCCGGAGCGTCAACCGGCCATAGAGAAGAAAGACACTGCTATGCACGTTAAATTGTTTATGGGAAGTGAGATTCCGCCGGAGACTCACGTATCTGACTCGGCTGCCGGTCTTGTCAGGTATAAGTTCAACCCGTCCGGGTTGGAAACTGTGCAGAAATTGAAGTTTCTGGCCGCCGCCATCATCTCGGAATGCGAGTTAATCCGTGACAACAAGGGTCCTGGCGCTCGTGAGGCGGCAATCGCTATCACCGACCTGCAAAAGGCGAGCATGATGGCGGTGGCGGCGGCGACCGCGCACCTCTGAAATCAAGCGGGGCGACCATGTGCCGCCCCGCCATCTTTGGAAAGGGCAAACCATGAAACTTGTCGAAGGTGCATCGCGCTGCTGGCGCTGGTTCTCCGTGCAGTTCTATGTTGTGATCGGCGCTCTGCCGATTGTGTGGGTTGGCATACCGCCAGATGTTCGGGAGATGCTGCCAGAGGAGGCGCGCCCGTGGGTGTTCACAGTGCTGGCCGTCGCCGGTCTTATCGGGCGGCTTATCGACCAGAAGGATAAGGCGTGATCGTCGCACTAATGGACGCGATCTGGGGGCCGCTGGGTGCCCTGCTGGCGCTCTTGGCGTCTATCGCTGGCGCATGGCTGGCAGGGGCGCGCCATGCCGACCGCAAGGCCGAGAATGAGCGCCTGCGGGCCGACGAGGCCACAAGAAAGAGGATCAAGGATGCAACACAGGATCATCTTGGCGACAATCCTAGCCCTGCCACCCTTGCTGAGTGGCTGCGGGAGCGCGGTGAGCGAGGCGGCTCTTTGTGAGGGGACCGCAGCGGCGACCACGGCCCACGCGGCGGCGCTGGCGGCAGATGGCGGGCCTCGCTCGCTGGATACGGGGGCGCTGCTGATCAGGCAGCTTGACGCGGGGTGTAACAGATGATCTTAGCGTCCGGCAAGGATGATTAGACGCCATGCTGGACCTTATCGAGGCTCTTGGATTTGACCTTGATGCGCTCGATAGCGGCCAGTCCCTGCGCCTGCACTCTGTGATACGCCCGCGCGCCAAACCACAGAGCCTGTGCAGCGCTGTGATCGAGGCTGAATTGTGGACCGTGGCCGGGGCGATTGGGTTCTGGCATTGCCTGCGGTCGTGGGAGAGGTATCACCGCTAGAACATGCCAATTGGCGCATGGTCACTACAGCAGCACAAATTTAGCGAGCACCTCACAAAGAGGGCGCGCAAACCGGATATCTGGACGGTTTTCCGGGGCGTAGATAACGACCGGCTCCAACGTGGCTTCGTCCAACGCGATAGCATAGACCCGGTACATGTCACCGCTCTTACCGTGCCGCAACGCGGACAGAAGAGGGATTCGCCTGTCGGCGTCCAGCATGCGCTCCACCAGTTCGTCGGGGGTTAGTCGTTTCACGGTATTTCCTTT
>NZ_JACIYP010000415.1 GCF_014359905.1 Hoeflea sp.
CTGTTGTATGGAAGCCGCCCCTCGCGCCTGAGCTTGAGGCATTGCGTTTGCACCTTGTTGTATCCGCTCTCGGTCTTGTCGATACCGGGCACCTCGTGAACCTCGGCCTGATAATACAGGCCGCGAACGCTCACCGGGCCGTGCTCCACTGCGTAGTCGATCAGGAAACGGGCGCGCTCCTCCATTTCGGCTGCCGTTGCCCTTCGGCGTTTTATCTGGCCAGCCCCATAAACCATCAGGCAGCCACCTCGCGCGCTTCAAGCCACTCGATAATATCAGCTTCTCGCCAATAGCGGCGGCGCCCGATGTAAATAGGACGGGGGAAGTCTAGATTGTCGTCATTGAGCCAGCGCCATAAAGTCATATCGCTGACGCCGCCGCAAATTTCTTTGACTGCACTGGCCGGAATGCGCTTAGTGGGGTTGCACCCGTCCAACGGCAGCACCATCGGAGCGCGCGCCTTGGATTGCATCTGTGTTGGGTTCGGTTTCATGGGCTACCTCGTTATAACGACTGGTAGCCCCCTAGTAATGCGTCAGATTGCCGATTCGCCAACCGGGTCGTGTAATACAAGGCGCGCGTTAAATGTTCGGCCAGTCAGCGATTTTTCGGCGCATGTCGCGCAACAAGTTTTCAATCGTTTCAACTGACACGCCTAAATCATCCGCAGTCCCTTGGATAAGTTCGCGCGCCTCGCGTTCCAGCGCGCGCAATTCATCAACAGGTTCTAATAGTCTACGGTCTGCGCCGATCTCAATTGCCCGGCGATATTCGCCCCACTCATCGCCAATTTCCTCTGACTTCAAAATGTTGATAAGGCCGATCACAATAGACAACGTTCCTGCAATCTTCATACGCTCACGGGCCGGAATTTTCAGCTTCGCCGCCGCCTTTTTATTCGACTTTCGTTCGCCTGCATCAATCGCCGCGACGATCGGCTCCAACTCATGCGGGATCGGCTCGGACTTTCGGATTTCGGCCAGCGGCTCGGGGTCGTTGAAGTCGAATGCATCTATAGCGACCACCCATTGCCAGACCTCGTTCATCCGCCATTTGCGATCCTGCATGGTGCCGCCGATATAATTCTCCGCCCTCACCGCCCGACCCCCTCGATCCTGATAACGTTATCGGCCCGGCCCTCGACCAGATCGGTCACCATCCGCGCCCACGCCTCGAGCGCCGCCCGCTTTTCGTCCGCGTAATCGTGCCTTTGGTAAACCGACACGATCCCGGCGGCGGTGCCCGAGACATGATTAAGCACCGCCTCTGTCACCCGCACAGGAATGCCCAGCCGCGCCATGCCGGTTGCCGCCGTGCGGCGCAAATCGTGAAAGGTCCAGTGCGGGATTTCCACCGGCTCGCCCGCCTCATCGCTGGCGGCCTCGGCCATGCGTTCGGCAATGCGATTGCGGCCCTTGAAGTAGCCGCTCAGGGGGCTTTCGCCGGTCGTCGTGAATACATATCCGGGCACGCCCTTGATGCGCTCCACGCCCCCCAGAACGGCGCTCGCAGCCTCGGATAACGGCACGGCATGGGCGCGCCCGTTCTTGGTCCGGTCCGGTGCCAGATGCCATGTGTCGCCGCTGATTTCTGCATCGGTCAGCCCGACAACCTCGCCAAGTCGCTGGCCCGTCAGTAGCAAGGTTTGCCCAAGCGGCCCCCACGGAAAGCCAAGATCGTCGCAGGCGCGCCAGAACCATCTGATTTCGTCATCGCTCAGCACCCGGTCGCGGCTCTTTTCCTTCGCGACGGCCTTGATGCCATGGGACGGCGCAACGCGGATAATGTCCCGATCGACCGCCCAATTGAAGAAACCGGAAATGTAGGCGCGCAGGCGGTTAGCGGTTGTAACACGCCCGCTGTCTCCGACGCGATCCAGCAAGTCGCGCACGTCACGGCGGGTGATTTCGTGAATGTCGCGATCTCCCCAATATGGCAAAACCTCGACTTCAAGCCGCCGCTTCACCTCGGCCCCGGATTTCAGCTTGGCAAGGTGCCGCTTGGCATAGTCCCTCACCAGCGTCTTGATAAGGTCGCGCTCCGATAGCTGCGCCTCGATCCGCTCGGCCTTGGCCTTCTTCTTTGCCGCGCCAGGATCGTTGCCATGCCCCACCGCCTCGATTGCCTCGGTCGCGGCGGCGCGCGCAGCGGCAACGCCCATGATCGGCCACCGGCCCAAAGTCAACTTTTTCGGCTTGCCCG
>NZ_JACIYP010000416.1 GCF_014359905.1 Hoeflea sp.
CGACCAGATCAACCAGGCCGTCGAAGATACGGAAAAGACAGGCACGGCGGTGAAGGCAATCCTGAGAATGTGACATCGGCTGGCGCCGCATGGCCGACCTGGCCAGGCGGCGCCAGACCGCATCTGTTGGGCATTCCACTGCCCTGTTCCGCCGCTTGGAAGCGCATTTGCGGATCACGGCTTCGGAGCGCTTGGGGCCTCGGTTACCGTTCTGCATCCGACAGGCCGCCCGCCGAACGCCTGACTCGCTTGCCATGCAGCCCACCATTCCGGTGGTCGTCGGCGCCGCTATTGTCTCGCATCGAGAGATCGTCCGGGTCGTCCGCCGATGCGGGCGAGCACACGTCAGTTTCGCCGGGGTGCCATGATCCCCTCTTGCGGCGGCCGAGGCGACGCGCCGGGACCCTGATCAGCCGGGCACCAGACCCCGCGCGCGCAGCATCTCGATGATCTGGTCCGCCGTGGGTGCGGGCACCCCGCTGTGGGCAGCGAAGCGCGGGATGGCGCCCGTCAGGTGGGCGAATTCGGAGGGACGGCGTGCTTCAAGGTCGCGTTGCAGCGAACTTGTCACGTCGGGAGGAAAGCGGCTGATGAAATCGAGCTTCGCCGCAACGCAATCGTCGGGCAGCGCAATGCCCAAAGCAGCTGCGATCGCAGCCACCTCTTGCATCGCCAGCTCGAGCATGGCGCGGGCGGCGGGATCGGAGGCGACTTGTCCCACTGTCAGCCCGACCGCGGGCGCCAGTCCGCCGATCGTGGCTGCCATCAGGAACTTGTCCCACAGCGCCGGGCGCACATCGGGCACAAGTTCGGCCGGGATGGCGCTGCGCTGAAGGATGGCGGCGAGGTCGGCGCCCCTGCGTTGGTGCTCCGGATCCCGAAACCCCGGCGCGTCCGGGCCCATCACCACGCTGGCGGGAACGCCGGCATGACGCACGACATCGTCCTCAAGCTCGAAAAAGCCATGCATCCGGGCACCGAAGACGCTGGCCTGAGGCAGCGCAAGCCGCGCCAAATGCGGTGCCTCGACCCCGTTCTGCACCGTCAGCAGACCGAAAGCCGCCGCCTGGTGGTGCGTCAGCAGAGCGAGGGCGCCCGGTAGTTGGAAGGTCTTGGTGGCGATGATGACGTGATCCGGCGCGCTTTCGTCCTCGAGGGATTCAACCGCGCGGACCCGCACCCGACGTTCCACGCCGTTTTCGGAGAGCAGAACGCCTTCGCGGCGCAGGAACTCGAGCCGCCGTCCGCGCGCCACGAGCAGTACTTCGTGACCGGCCTCGTGCAACCTGGCCCCCAGCAGGCCGCCGATCGCGCCCGCGCCGATGACTGCGACTCTCGTCACGCGTCAGGGGAAGAAGCGGTTGGCGGGCCGGGGCAGACCCAGATGATCGCGCAGCGTGTCGCCCTCGTAGTCCCGGCGGAACAGACCACGCGCCTGGAGTTCGGGCACGACCCTGTCGGTGAAGTCCTCCAGCCCTTCGGGAACGTAGGGGAACATCATCGTGAAGCCGTCGCATGCCCCCTGTTCGAGCCAGTGCTGCATCTCGTCGGCGATTGTCCCGGGGGTGCCGACGAAGGCCAGCCCGCTATAGCTGCCGGCCTTGGCGGCGAGCTGGCGGATCGTCAGGTTCTCCGACCGGGCCAGCTCGATCATGAGACGCCGCGAGCTCTTGCTGGCATTCGTTTCCGGAATCTCGGGTAGCGGGCCATCCGGATCGTAGCCCGAGACGTCGTGGCCGAGCATCGCCGAGAGCGAATGGATGCCGCTGTCATAATGGACCAGGCTGTCCAGCACGGCACGCTTGGCCTTCGCTTCTTCTACGGTGTCCCCGACCACCACGAACGCTGCCGGCATGATCCTGATATGGTCGGGATTGCGCCCCAGCCGGACTGCGCGCCCTTTGAGGTCATCGTAATAGGCCTTGCTGGTCTCCAGCGTCGATTCTGCGGCGAACACGGCCTCGGCGGTCCCGGCGGCAAGCTCCAGGCCCTGTTCGGAGGCGCCCGCCTGGAAGATCACCGGCCAGCCTTGAATCGGCCGGGCGATGTTGAGCGGCCCGCTGACCGAGAAATGCTCGCCCTTGTGGTTCAGCGTGTGCATCCGGTCGGGATCGAAGAAGATCCCGCTGTCGGCGTCCATCACGAACGCATCGTCGGCAAAGCTGTCCCACAGGCCGGT
>NZ_JACIYP010000417.1 GCF_014359905.1 Hoeflea sp.
GAATCTGCCCGTCGACATGGTGGTCACCCACTCCTTTGTACCGATCAACGCCAACATCATGGCAGGCCGGATCAAGCGGCAGCTGCGCCTCATGCAAGCGGCCAATGACGGGGCCGTCAGTCTCGCGCAGGAGTTGGAACTCGCGCAGGACGATCTGGAATCCAAGCGCCTGATCTTCGGCGAGCACCACATGACGGTGGCCGTCTATGCGCGGACCCGAGCTGCGCTCGACGACATCGCGGCTGAAATCCGCAACATCTCCGCCACCTCCGGCATCAACCTGATCTCGGAAGCCTTCGGCGCGCGGGCGCATTTCATGGCGCAGCATCCGGGGAATACTGGCGCGCGGAGCCGCAAGGCCGCGATCACGAACCACAATTTCGCCGATCTCGCCACCTTCCACCGCACGCCGCTTGGCAAGACAGGTCGAGAAGTGCCCTGGGGCGTGCCAATCACGCTTTTCCCGACGCCAGAGCGCAGCGGGTTCCGCTTCAACTTCCACGAACAGGGCGCACCGGATCGTGAGCCAACAGGTGGCCACACGCTGATCCTCGGCCGCCCCGGCTCCGGCAAATCCGTGCTGGCGGCTTTCCTCATGACCATGGCCCGACGCGCAGGCGCACGGCTTTTCGTTTTCGACTACCGCGCCGGCATGGAAATGGCTGTCCGCGCGCTTGGCGGCAGCTATTCGACCGTGCGGGCCGGACGTCCCACGGGGCTCAATCCCCTCCAGACCGAGATTGATGCCCGCGGTCAGGCCTGGCTTGCCGACTGGCTCGCGAGCCTCCTCGAGCGCCGAGACCGGCCCCTGACCCCGGTGCAGACCAACCGTTTGCAGGAGGTCGTGCGCCAGAACGCCAGCGCCGGGAATGCAGGGCTCCGGAACTGGTCGGATTTCGCCTCGCTCCTGGTTTCCACCGATGATGAGGGCGACCTCTTCGAGCGGATGCAGGAATGGACGGCCGATGGCCGCTATGGCTGGATCTTCGGGGCCAATGCCGAGGACAGTTTCAGCATCGATGGCGACGTCGCAGGCTTCGATCTGACCGGCATCCTCGACTCCGAGAGCGAGCGGGAGCGCATGGCGGTTCTGTCCTACCTCTTCCGCCGCGTCGAGCGGGTGATCGAGGATCGAAAGCCCACGATCATCGTCATCGACGAGGCCTGGAAGGCGCTCGACAACGCGTATTTCGCGGAGCGGCTCTCGAACTGGCTGGTGACCGCGCGCAAGCAGAACGCCGTCGTCGTGATGATGACCCAATATGCCAGCCAGCTCGAGCGCACCCGCACCGGCAAGACCATCGTGGAAGCGGTGCCAACCCAGGTGCTTCTGCCCAACATCCGCGCATCGGCTGCGGATTACGCGATGCTCGGCCTCAGCGAGAAAGAACTCGATGTACTTCTGGGCGTCGGCTCCGCCTCGCGGCTCGCGCTCGTGCGCGATGACCGGGGTGCTGTGGTGATCGATGCCGATCTCAGCGCGCTCGGCCCCCTCGTGACCATCCTCGGCGGCATGGAGAAGGGCGAGGCCCTTGTCGGCCCCGATTACCGTGACCGCCCCGATTTCTGGAGAGTGACATGACCCATTCCATGATCCGCAGCGTCGTGCTGCTTGGCCTCGGCCTGACCCTGACGGCCTGCGCGCAGCATAACCCCGCAGAGGCCAATTGCTTCAACTTCCGCGATGCGCCCGCACGAGGTGCAACCGCCACGACGACGATCTCGACCATGGGTGCCGCCGTCACGCGGCGCGATACGGCTTGCGATTTCGTAATGCTGGGGGCGGGCGGTTAGGCCTATGCGGACCTGGCTCGCCCTCTCGATGATTGGCCTTGCGCTGGCAGGTCCCACGGCGGGGCCCGCCAGCGCCCAAGGCGTGCCGACTTTCGACCTGCGCCTCTTCGCAGAGCGGCAGGCAATCCTCGGGCAGACCGATCAGGATCTTGCGCTGCAGCAGGACCGGCTGACCCGCGAGGAGGAGCTGGCCGAGATCGAACGCCAGCAACTCGCCTCCCTCGAGGGATTGGTGGACGCCATGTCCCTCGGCTCCGGCGATGTCGCAGGCACTGTGGCCGGGCTCGAGGCAGGGCAGGGGGCCGCAGGCGACGTCGAGGGCGCTGCGGCCAGCCTCTATGCGCCCGAAGACAACAACCCGGCCGCAGCGCGAATGTT
>NZ_JACIYP010000418.1 GCF_014359905.1 Hoeflea sp.
CAGTGCTCCCTTCGCCATCTGCTCGCCCACCGGTTCACCGCCCGAAGGCCCGTCCTTGATCCGATGCCCGTTCAAAAGCCGCAGCGCATTGGCGACCACCAACAGGGATACGCCTACATCCGCAGCGATGGCGCCCCACATCGAGGCCATCCCGAACGCGGTCAGCCCGACGAACAGCGCCTTGGTTGCCAGCGATATACCGATATTCTGGTGGATAATCGTCATTGTCCGGCGAGAGTGAGCAATCAGCCACGGCACTCGAGCCAGATCGTCGGTCATCAGCGCGATATCGGCCGTCTCGATGGCCGCGTCCGAACCGACAGCCCCCATGGCGATGGCATAATGCGCCCGCGCCATCGCCGGTGCGTCGTTCACGCCGTCACCGATCATCGCCACCATGTCGTGGGTTGCCACCAGTTCCTCGATGGCCGTCACCTTGTCTTCTGGCAAGAGATCGGCACGCACCTCGTCAATGCCGACCTCGGCCGCCACTGCACGCGCGGTGCGCTCGTTATCGCCGGTCAGCATGACGATTGTCTTCACGCCCTGCGCGTGTAGGCGCGCAACGATCCCCTTTGCATCTGGGCGGATGCGGTCGCGAAGCTCCAGTACGCCGGTCACGCCGGTCTCGTCACCCACGGCAACGAGGGTGCTCCCTGCCCCTTCGATCCGATCCCGCAGATCCGCCAGAATGGCATCGCCGAACCCCTTCTCTTCGGCGAAGCGATCCGAGCCGAGCCAGATAGCGCGCCCGTCGGCGCGTCCTTCCAGACCGCGCCCGGGCACGGTGCGGGTGTCCTCTGCGGCAGACACGGAAACACCATCGGCTTCGGCGCGCGAGAGGATGGCGCGTGCCAGCGGGTGTGAAGACCGCGCCTCCAGACTTGCTGCCAGCGCCATGAGATCGCGTGCGGAAACGCCGACCAGGGGGTGAACCGCCGCCACCTCAGGCTCGCCCATGGTGATCGTCCCGGTCTTGTCCATCGCCAGTGCCGTGGTCCGCCCCGGCGCCTCGACATAGGCGCCGCCCTTGATGAGCACCCCCGCCCGTGCCGACGCGGTCAGCGCCGCCACGATAGAAACCGGCGTAGAAATGACCAGCGCGCAAGGACATGCGATGACCAGAAGGACCAGAGCATTGTAGAACCAGTAGTCCCAGGCGCCGCCGAGCAGCAGTGGCGGCACCAGCGCGATGGCGATCGCCAAAGCCATCACGATGGGTGTGTAGATGCGTGCGAACTTCGCGACCCACTGCTCGACCGGCGCTCGGCGGGCATGGGCATCGCCCACCATTCGGATGATCTTTGCGAGCACCGTGTCCGAGGCGGGTTTGGTCGCCCGCACCGTCAGTGTGCCCTCGCCGTTGATCGTGCCGGCATAGACCTCGTCGCCGGGTTCCTTGGGCACTAGCGCGCTTTCCCCAGTAATTGGGGCCTGATCGACGGCCCCTGCCCCGTCCACGACCTCACCGTCGAGGGGGATCCGGTCGCCGCCGCGCACGATAAACCTTGCATTGACTGCCACGGCCGCGGCCGGAACGTCGGATTCAGATCCGTCGTCGTAAAGAACCCGCGCCGTTGGCGGCGCCAGATCGAGGAGAGATGAAACCGCGTTGCGTGCGCGACCGACACTCCAGCTCTCAAGATAGAGCGACAAAGAGAAGAAAAACGCGACCGTCGCGGCCTCGAAGAATTCGCCGAGCCCGATGGCTCCTGCAACGGCCACCACCATCAGTAGGTTCATGTCTGGCGAAAGTCGCCGCGCCGAAGACCATGCCTTGGGCGCAACCAGCCAGACCCCAAAGAGGATCGCGACGGCGAAGATCCCTGCTTCCGCCATAGGCATAGGCACCTCGCCATGCCCCGCAAAGAGCCCGAGCGCGCCACCCATGCCGGTTTCGACGATGTGGAAAAGGAAACCCGCCGCCCAGAAGCCGCCGCTCAACGAGGTAAAGCGCTTCTGACGTGCCAGATGCGCGGCCTGATCCTCTGCTGCGTTGTCGGCGTCCCACGGTTTTGTGCTCATGCCGGTACTCGCGACCAGTTGCGAAACCTCGTTGTCCGAAATTCCGACTGCGGTATCCAGAATCGTCATCCGACCATTGATGACATCGAACGCCAGATGCTCAGTCCCGCCGACTTTTGGACCGACCACCCTATTCAGGATTGCC
>NZ_JACIYP010000419.1 GCF_014359905.1 Hoeflea sp.
CTCGTCACCCCGCTCTCGCGCTTCGCGCAGGGGCGCGACATCCCGCTGGCCGAGGGCATCCTCTTCACCACCTATGCGACGCTGCGTTCGGAAGAACGCGGGGCCAAGAAATCCCGCGTCGACCAGATCGTCGACTGGCTGGGGGCGAATTTCGACGGTGTGATCCTGTTTGACGAAAGCCATGCCATGGCGAATGCCGCCGGATCGAAGGGCGAACGCGGCGACACGGAAGCCTCGCAGCAGGGCAGGGCGGGCCTGCGGCTCCAGCACAAGCTGCCGAATGCCCGGGTCGTCTATGTCTCGGCCACAGGTGCCACCACGGTCCACAACCTGGCCTATGCACAGCGCCTCGGCCTCTGGGGCGGGGAAGACTTTCCGTTTGCGACGCGCGTAGAGTTCGTCCAGGCCATTGAGGCGGGAGGGGTCGCCGCTATGGAAGTCCTCGCCCGTGACTTGCGCTCCCTTGGCCTCTACACCGCCCGGTCGCTTTCCTATGACGGTGTCGAATACGAGATGCTGGTCCACGCGCTGACGCCCGAGCAGCGCGGCATCTACGATGCCTATGCCGGAGCCTTTGCCATCATCCACAACAACCTTGCGGCGGCGATGGAGGCAGCGAACATCACCGGAGAGTCTGGCACGCTGAACCGCCAGGCCAAATCCGCTGCGCGTTCTGCCTTTGAGTCCGCCAAGCAGCGCTTCTTCGGCCACCTGCTCACTTCCATGAAAACCCCCACCTTGATCGCAGCCATCGACGCCGATCTCGCGGCTGGCCATGCAGCGGTGATCCAGATCGTCTCCACCGGCGAGGCGCTGATGGAACGCCGCCTGTCGGACATCCCTACGGATGAGTGGAACGATGTGCGGGTGGACATCACGCCAAGAGAGAGCTGCCTGGATTATTTGCAGCACTCCTTCCCGGTGCAACTCTACGAGCCCTTCACCGACAGCGAGGGTAATCTATCGTCCAGGCCCGTGGTGCGCGACGGCCAGCCGGTCGAGTGCCGCGAGGCCGCCCGCAGGCGCGACGCGCTGATCGAGAAGCTGGCCTCGCTGCCGCCCGTGCCGGGGGCGCTCGACCAGATCGTCCAGCGCTTCGGCACCGACCTCGTGGCTGAGGTCACGGGCCGCTCGCGCCGCATCGTGCGCAAAGGCGAGGGTCCTGCCGCGCGGCTCGTCGTCGAAAGCCGGGCGGGGTCTGCCAACCTTTCCGAGACGGCCGCCTTCATGGATGACCAGAAGCGCATCCTGATCTTTTCCGATGCAGGCGGCACGGGGCGAAGCTACCACGCCGATCTTGGCGCGAAGAACCAGCGCCTGCGGATCCACTACCTCCTGGAACCCGGTTGGAAGGCCGATGCCGCCATCCAGGGCCTGGGCCGCACCAACCGCACCAATCAGGCGCAGCCGCCGCTGTTCCGACCGGTGGCCACTGATGTGAAGGCGGAGAAGCGGTTCCTGTCGACCATCGCGCGCCGGCTCGACACGCTCGGTGCTATCACGCGCGGTCAGCGCCAGACCGGCGGGCAGGGGTTGTTCCGGCCCGAGGACAACCTCGAGTCGCCTTACGCTCGCGATGCCCTGCGCCAACTCTACCGCCGCATCTATCGCGGCGATGTGGCTGGCTCCTCGCTCGGGGCTTTCGAAGATGCCACCGGCCTCAGCCTGACCGATGACAACGGGCTCAAGGACGACCTGCCGCCGATCACCACCTTCCTCAATCGCCTGCTCGCGCTGACGATCGACATGCAGGCGGTCCTGTTCTCCGCCTTCGAGGAACTTCTCGACCAGCGGATCGAGGGCGCGATCTCCGCCGGGGTCTATGATCTCGGGCTCGAGACCCTGCGCGCCGAGAGCTTCCGCGTCACGGATGCCCGGGTGATCTACACCCATCCCGGCTCCGGCGCGGAAACTCAGCTTCTGACCATCACGGAAAAGCGGCGCAATTCGCCGACCTCGCTCGCGGATGCGCTCTGCTGGCTGGACGATCCCAAGGCGCGGCTTCTGGTCAACAGCCGCTCCGGTCGCGCTGCAGTGCAGGTGCCGGCCACCAGCCTGATGCTGGACGACGGCACCATCGAGCCGCGCCTGCGGCTGATCCGTCCGACTGAGGCCAGTACCGTGCCTGCCAAGATCATGGACGACACCCACTGGCTCGAAGCT
>NZ_JACIYP010000042.1 GCF_014359905.1 Hoeflea sp.
TGGATAATACCACGGCCCCTCGGGCAGCGTTTTTGCCAGATAGTCGAGCAGATCCTTGCAGCCCGAACCGGTGAGCGCCGAGATCATGAATGTCTCGGAGAACTTGGCCTTCTCATGACAGGCGGCCGTCAGCGCCAGCAGCGTGTCGCGCTTGACCTGGTCGATCTTGTTGAGCACCAGCACCTTGGGATGGTGCACGTCGGCGAGCGAATCGAGCAGCGCCTCGGCGTCGCCCTTGATGCCGCGCTCGGCGTCGATCATCACCAGCACCAGGTCGCCATCCTTGGCGCCGCCCCAGGCCGAGGTCACCATCGCCCGGTCGAGCCGGCGCTTGGGCGTGAAGATGCCCGGCGTGTCGATGAAGACGATCTGGGTCCGGTCGTGAATGGCGATGCCGCGCACGATCGCCCGCGTGGTCTGCACCTTGTGCGACACGATCGACACCTTGGCGCCGACCAGCTGGTTCATCAGCGTCGATTTGCCGGCATTGGGCGCGCCGATCAGCGCGACGAAGCCGGAGCGGGTCGGAGCTTGCGGCTCGGCGGGGACAGCATCGGAGTCGGGTGTATCAGTCATCATCTTTTCCTGCGCTGGCCTGCCAGACGCCTTCGCGTTCGAGGAGAGCGGTGGCGGCCACCTGTTCGGCCGCGCGCTTGGAGCGGCTTTCGCCGCTTTCGGGTTTCGTCCCATCAACCTGGACAATCACCTTGAAAACCGGATCGTGGTCGGGCCCGGTCCGCTCGGTCACCCGGTAGACCGGCGTCACGCCGAAGCGCGCATGCGCCCATTCCTGCAATTCGGTCTTGGCATCACGCCGCGCGCCGTCATTGGCGAGCGCGCGCTTTTTCCAGTGGGTGTGGATGAAGCTGCGCGCCGCCTCAAGTCCGGCGTCGAGATAGATCGCCGCAATCAGCGATTCCACCACGTCGGCGCGGACATTGGCCATGCGGCTGTCGGTCATCTTCTTGACGTCAGATCCGGTGCGGATGAATTCGTGCAATCCCAGTTCGTCGGCCACTTCGCCGCAGGTCTGGGCGCTCACCAGCTGATTGAGCCGCACCGACAATTCGCCCTCGCTCGCCTCGCGGAAATGCGAAAACAGCAGTTCCGCCACGCACAGGCCCAGCACCCGGTCGCCCAGGAACTCCAGCCGTTCGTAGTTGCCGCCCGCCGGATTGCGGATGCTGGCATGGGTCAGCGCCCGTTCCAGACGCTCGGGGTCGGCGAACTGATGACCGATGCGCTCCTGCACGCGGGCAACGATTTCCGTCTGTTTTTTGAGCGCGCGCTTCATCGCTGCGCGGATTTGAAGAACCGGTCGAACCGCAGATCGGTCGGCCATTTCCAGATTTCGAGCGGCGAGGAATCGTCGGCAATCGAGAAGAAGATGATCGTCGCCCTGCCGACAAAGTTCTCAAGCGGCACGTAGCCAACGTCGAAACGGCTGTCGAGCGAGTTGTCGCGGTTGTCGCCCATCATGAAATAATGGCCCTCCGGCACCACGAATTCACGCGTGTTGTCGCCGGGCGAATTGGGATTGATGTCGAGCGTGGTGTAGCTCACGCCATTTGGAAGCGTCTCCCGGTACACCGGAACGGGCGTGCCTTGATTGTAACGGCCTTCCGGCTGATACTCTCCCTCCAGTTCGCGCTGCACCGGCTCGCCGTTGATCGAGAGCACGCCATCGGTGACCTGGATGCGGTCTCCCGGAAGCCCGATCACCCGCTTGATGTAGTCGACCTTGGGGTTGCTCGGCAGGCGGAACACCGCCACATCGCCGCGCTCGGGCTCATCGCCCCAGATCCGTCCGGCAAACAGGTCCGGGGAGAACGGGATCGAGTATTTGCTGTAGCCGTAGGAATATTTCGACACGAACAGATAATCGCCAACCAGCAGCGTCTCCATCATCGACCCCGAGGGAATGCTGAACGGCTGAAACAACAGGGTGCGGATGAACACGGCGAGCAGCAGCGCCTGCACAAGCACCTTGACGTTTTCCCAGAGGCCGCTGGAATGACTTTTCGTTGTATCTGACACGCGTTGAATTCCTCAGGTAGGGCGCGGAAGCGCTTTCTCTAACGGTTTGCATCGTTCGCGGCAACACCGCGCAGAGCAGTCTCGCACAGTTGACCCTGTTGTCCGATTGAATCAGCCCGAAGGCCCGTCCCGGGGCACCTTTTCCGCGATCAAGTCCGGGGAAGCGCTTCGATGATCACGAAAGCCTGCGCCAAAGGATAATCATCGGTTATTGTCAAATGAATGGCCGCGTTCATGCCGTCGGGCGTTATTTTCTCCAACCGGCCGGCAGCGCCGCCGGTCAGAGACAGCGTCGGCTTGCCGCCGGGCATGTTGACCACGCCCATGTCGCGCCAGAACACCCCCTGTGATAGGCCCGTGCCCAGCGCCTTCGAGCAGGCCTCCTTGGCCGCAAACCGCTTGGCGTAGGACGCCGCGCGGTTCGCGCGGCGGTCGGACTTCGCCCGCTCCACATCGGTGAAACACCGTTGTGTGAAGCGCTCGCCATGCCGCTCGAGCGTCTTTTCTATGCGCCTGATGTCGATCAGATCGCTGCCTATGCCGATGATCACGCCTGCTTTGCCCTGTTTGCAGCTCTTTCCTTGCGCCCCGCCGCCATTTCCTGGATGCGAACCTTTGCCCGCGCGGCGAGCTTGGATTTGCGGCGCGTCTGAAACAGACCCACACCCCAATAGGTCAGGATGTAAAACCCGACAGCACAGATGATCCCTGGCGGAATGGCGCCGATCAGCATCGGCTTGAGTACCGGGTCCCACAACTGGCTGACATCCAGGTGCCTGAGCAGGGCCTCCAGATCGACATGGCGTTCATGTGCGCCGACTTCGACGCCGATCAGCATGTTTCCGAGCTTGAGCGTCGACGCCCAGATGAAGGGGAACGACAGCGGATTGCCGAAAGCGGTCCCGAGCGCCGCCGCCATCATGTTGCCGGCCAGGATATAGGAAATCGCAAAGGCCAGGATGAAATGGAACCCCAGCAACGGCGTCCAGGAGGCAAAAACGCCTGCCGCCACGCCTGCAGCAATCGCATGCGGCGTCGCGGTCAGTCTCAGCACCCGCTTGATCAGATACTGAAACGACCGACCGAACGATCTCCGCGGCCAGAGCGCGGTGCGCATCCGGTCGAAGAATCCCTCTGGTTTTCGGCGACGAAACAGCATGAAACCCGTATACCGCTCTCTTTGTGTCAGCCCTAAGTCAAACCCGGAATTTTGTCATCCGGCCCCCGCAGGTCTCATCTCCGGGCGCGAGTATGATCCGAAACAGCGAAGAACTGGTAAAGGCCGGCTCCCTTCGGACAATCGGTCAGGGGACGCAGTTCCGGCACAGCAAAGACGCAGGCAAGCGACCGCTCAAATCACCCCATTTGAGCGCGGAATGCACCCGGACTGCAACACCCGATCATGATCGAACGAGCAATTATTCGTAGATCCGTTCGACCGTGGACACCGATCCCAGTTCCTTGAGCTGGGTAATGAGTGTGTTGAGATGCTTGAGGTCCCAGACCTGAAGATCGACCAGCATCTCGGTGAAATCGGCTGCAACACGGACCATCGACAGGGTCTGGATATTGGTTTCGCTGGCGGCGATCGTCTGGGCGACTTCGGCCAGCGTTCCCGGCGCATTGATCGCGGTGACGAGGATCCGCGCCGGAAACCGGTTCTTGTTGTTCTCGTCGATGTCCCAGCGGATATCGATCCAGCGGTTGGGTTCATCGTCGAACTTGGTCAGTCCCGGCGACTGGATCGGGTAGATCGTGATCCCCGCGCCAGGCTCCAGAATGCCGACGATCCGGTCTCCGGGAACCGCGCCGCCGGGACCGAAGCGCACCACCGCATTGTCGTCCATGCCGCGAATGGGCATGGCCGCCATATCCGGATCGGGGCCGATCTTGCGTGTGGTCGTGGCCGATTTCTGCGATTTGCTCAGCCCCGGCAGCTTGAAGATGAGCCCCGCCGCGCTGCGCAGGTTGAACCAGCCTTCATCGGCCGGCTTGCGGGGCGAGACCCGCGTTTCCTGGTGATTGGGATAGACCGCCTTGAACACGTCCTCCGACACGATCTCGCCGCGCCCGACGGCCGCCAGCATGTCCTCGACATCCTTCTGGCCCAGCCGGTGCAGCACCGGCTTGAGCCCTTCGCGCGACAGCGGCTTGCCCGCGCGGTTGAAGGTGCGCTCGAGGATCCGCATGCCGAGGCCCGAATACTGCTTGCGCACCGCGGCCTTGGTCGCCCGCCGGATCGCCGCGCGCGCCTTGCCGGTGACGACAATCTCTTCCCAGGCGGGCGGCGGTACCTGCACGCCCGAGCGCAGGATCTCGACCTCGTCGCCATTGGCCAGACGGGTGACCAGCGGCATGATCCGGCCATTGATCTTGGCGCCGACGCAGGTATCGCCGATATCGGTATGCACCGCATAGGCGAAATCGATCGGCGTGGCACCGCGCGGCAAGGCAATCAGCTGGCCCTTGGGCGTGAAGCAGAACACCTGGTCCTGAAACAGCTCGAGCTTGGTGTGTTCGAGAAAATCCTCGGGATTGTCGCCGACCGACAGCGCTTCGATGGTCTGGCGCAGCCAGGAATAGGCGCGCGAATCCTTCGACAGCAGTTGCTCGCCGCTCGTGGAGGCATCCTTGTAGAGCGCATGCGCCGCCACGCCGCGTTCGGCGATATCCTGCATCCGGCCGGTGCGGATCTGCAGTTCGACGCGCTGCCGCGACGGGCCGACAATGGTGGTGTGGATCGAGCGGTAGTCGTTCTGCTTGGGCGTCGAGATATAGTCCTTGAACCGTCCCGGCACCACCGACCAGCGCATGTGCACGATGCCCAGCGCCCGGTAGCAGTCCGCCTCGGTATCGACGATGATGCGGAAGCCGAAGACGTCCGAGAGCTGCTCGAACGAGAGCGACTTGGACTGCATCTTGCGAAACACCGAATAGGGCTTCTTCTGCCGTCCCTTGACCGTCGCTTTCAGGCCCTCCTGCTTGAACAGCGCCGACAGCTCGTCTTCGATCGTGTGGATCAGATCCCGGTTGCGCTCGGACAACTCGGCGAGCTTGCCGGTGACCGTTTCATAGGCTTCGAGATTGAGGTTTTTGAAGGCGAGCTGTTCAAGCTCCTCGCGCATCTCCTGCATACCCATGCGCCCGGCAAGCGGGGCGTAGATATCCATGGTTTCCTCGGCGATGCGGGCGCGTTTTTCCGGCGGCACATGTTCGAGCGTCCGCATGTTGTGCAGCCGGTCGGCAAGCTTGACCAGCAGCACGCGCACATCGTCGGAGATCGCCAGCAGCAGCTTGCGCAGGTTTTCCGCCTGCTTGGCCCGCTTGGTGACAAGATCGAGCTTCTTGATCTTGGTCAGCCCCTCGACCAGTCGGCCGATATCCTCGCCGAACAGCTCGTCGATTTCGGCCCGGGTGGCGCTGGTGTCTTCAATGGTGTCGTGCAGCAGCGCGACGGCGATGGTCGATTCATCAAGCCGCATTTCGGTCAGGATCGCGGCCACTTCCAGCGGGTGGGAAATATAGGGGTCGCCGCTGGCGCGCATCTGCTTGCCATGCTTCTGCATGGCGTAAACATAGGCCTTGTTGAGCAGGGCCTCGTTGACGTCCGGCTTGTATTTCTGCACGCGCTCCACGAGCTCGTACTGACGCATCATCGCAAGTGCTCTCCACGACAAGAAAATGCGCCGAATCGAACGACCGGCGCATTGCATTGCATCAGCTGTTTTTCGGCTTCCGGATCAAGCGCCGCCAATTCAGTGGAAATCAGCGGGTTTTCATCCTGGCTCCTAATAGTCGTCGCTTTTTTCCGGCGGGACAAGCCCTTCAATGCCGGCAAGCAGATCTTCTTCCGACATGGAGCCAAACGAGACCGCTTCCGGCTGATCGTCTTCGGCCACGGTTTCTTCAACAGCGTCGCCAGCGGGGATGAAGCGGCCCGGATCGGGCTCGGGCTCATCGACTTCAACATGCTTCTGAAGCGAATGAATCAGGTCTTCCTTGAGATCGCCCGGCGAGAGCGTCTCGTCAGCGATTTCCCTCAAGGCAACAACAGGGTTCTTGTCATTGTCGCGCGGGATGGTGATCTGACCACCTTGCGAGATCTGGCGGGCGCGATGGCTGGCAAGAAGCACCAGTTCAAAACGGTTATCGACTTTGTCGATGCAATCTTCGACTGTGACGCGGGCCATTGCCTGTCCTTTGCAAACTGCTGTGGGGGAGGTTGACCATTCGATAAACACATTGTGTGGCTATTTCAAGTCTTTTGGATCAAAAGCCTTGCCCGTCCCATCATTGACAGCCGCAGTTGGCGCCCGACCTCACGATCAGAGCAATTCGATAACTTTATTAGCATTTGCGCATGGCAAACGCGTTCAGGCACTTGAAAAAGATCCCTTATCGCCGCATTTGATACAAAATCACTATAATTTGAGTCGCGGAAACCCCGGTGAGTGGTACCTGTCTGAGAAAAAAGAAGTTCGAAGTCGAGCTAATTTCGTCATCTCATTGCCACATTAAGCCAAAATACGTTGAAATCGACTTTTGAAAGGAATGCCATAAGTGTTTGACCCTAGAGAAAAAATCGCACTGTTCATTGACGGGGCGAACCTTTACGCCGCATCCAGAAGCCTGAACTTCGATATCGACTACCGGAAATTGCTCAAGGCCTTCCAGTCCCGCGGCTATCTGCTGCGCGCCTATTACTACACCGCGCTGATCGAGGATCAGGAGTATTCGTCGATCCGGCCGCTGATCGATTGGCTGGATTACAACGGCTACAAGGTGGTGACCAAGCCCGCCAAGGAATTCACCGACTCGATGGGCCGCCGCAAGGTCAAGGGCAACATGGACATCGAACTGGCGATCGACGCCATGGAACAGTCCGACGTGGTCGACCATCTGGTCATCTTTTCCGGCGATGGCGATTTCACCACGCTGGTCGAGGCGCTGCAGCGCAAGGGCCGCAAGGTGACCGTGGTCTCCTCGCTGACGTCGCAGCCGCCGATGATCGCCGACGACCTGCGCCGCAAGGCCGACTACTTCATCGACCTGAACAGCCTCAAGGCCGAAATCGGCCGCGATCCCTCCGAGCGTCCTCTGCGCCCGGTCCCGACCGGTGAATATGAAGAAGAAGAATTCGAGGATTGATCACGCTCGCGGTGGCGCCGCACGTGTGTCCCGGCGCAAACCGACATGCGTGTGCCCGATCATGGACGCGGCCATCGGCGGTGGGGTCTGCCTGCAATGAGCGAGCGCGCCGGCGAACCCATGACAGAACCGGATCACGACTGCAGCCTGTGCCCACGGCTGCGCAGCTTCATCCTTGAAAACCGGAGTCTGCATCCCGACTGGCACAACGGGCCGGTCCGCACCTGGTACCCGGCGGAAGGGCCGCGCGCTGTCAGGCTGCTGGTTGTCGGCCTCGCGCCCGGCCTGCGCGGCGCAAACCGCACCGGACGCCCCTTCACCGGCGATTACGCCGGCGACCTGCTCTACGCGACCCTTGGGAAATTCGCGCTCTCCACAGGGCAATTCGAAGCGAGGGTCGATGACAGCCTGCGCCTGCAAGCCACGGCGATCACCAATGCGGTGCGCTGCGTGCCGCCCGGAAACAAACCTGTCGGCGCGGAAATCAACACCTGCCGCGCGTTCCTGTCGGCCACGATTGCCGGACTCTACCGTCTCGACGCCATTGTCACACTGGGGAAGATCTCGCACGACAGCACTGTCCGCGCGCTCGGCGGCAGGCTCTCCGACCATCCTTTCGGCCATGCCGCCGAGACCGAAATCGACGGCAAGCGGATCATTTCGAGCTATCATTGCTCACGCTACAACACCAACACCGGCCGCCTTACCACGGCCATGTTCGAAGCAGTGTTCGAAACGGTGACGCGGCATCTGGCCGCTGTTCGGTAGCGGGCTTCAATCATCGAATAGTCAAATCAACCTGGGTCGCTTGGCCGGCAGCGCCTATCCGCGATCACGCAACAGCCGCGATTTCTGCCGGTTCCAGTCGCGTTCCTTCTGGGTTTCGCGCTTGTCGTGCAGCTTCTTGCCCTTTGCCAGCGCGAGCTGCAGCTTGGCCGTGCCCTTGTCGTTGAAATAGATCTTGAGCGGCACCAGCGTCATGCCGTCACGCTGAACCGCCTGGCCGAGCCGGGCGATTTCCTTGCGTTTCACCAGGATCTTGCGCCGCCGCCGGGGCTCGTGGTTGAACTGGTTGGCCTGGAGATATTCCGGGACATAGGAATTGATCAGCCACATCTCCCCGCCCTCTTCATTGGCGTAGGAATCGGCAATGTTGGCCTTGCCCTCACGAAGGGATTTCACCTCGGTGCCGGTCAGAACCAGACCTGTCTCGAACGTATCGATGATCTCGTAGTTGAACCGCGCCTTGCGGTTTTCAGCGACGATCTTGCCGTATTGTGACTTGTCTTCCTTCTTGGGAGCCATATCAGCCGATCACGCCCGCATGAGCCATCGCCTTGTCGAGCAAGGCGGCCGTGCCGGGTTCGATCGCCGTCAGCGGCGAGCGGACGACATTGTTGATCAGGCCCATCTTGCCCAGGCAATATTTGACGCCCGCAACGCCGGGCTCTGTGAAGATCGCCTTGTGCAGCGGCATCAGCCGGTCGAGCATCGTCAGCGCGGTGGCGTAATCGCCCCTCAGCGTTGCTTCTTGGAACGCGGCGCATTCGCGCGGCGCCACATTGGCGCTCACCGAGATGCAGCCGACGCCGCCATGGGCATTGAAGCCCAGCGCCGTGGGATCCTCACCCGACAGCTGCACGAAATCCTTGCCGCAGGCCATCCGTTGCTCGGGCACCCGGGCCAGATTGCCGGTCGCATCCTTGACGCCGATGATGTTGGAAAAATCGCGGGCGAGCGCCGCCATCGTCTCCACCGACATGTCGACGACCGACCGCGGCGGAATGTTGTAGATGATGATCGGCAGCTTGCTTGCCTCGGCGACTGCCTTGAAATGCTGGTAAAGGCCCTTTTGCGTCGGCTTGTTGTAGTAGGGCGTGACCACCAGCAAGGCGTCGGCACCCGCGTTTTCAGCATGCACCGCGAGTTCGATCGATTCAGCCGTGTTGTTGGATCCGGCGCCGGCAATCACCGGCACCCGGCCGGCAGTAACCTCGACACACAGTTCCACCACCCGCTTGTGCTCGGCATGGGTCAAGGTCGGGGATTCCCCCGTCGTGCCGACGGGCACCAGGCCATGGCTGCCGGCCTTGATCATCCGCTCGACATGGCTTGCAAAGCCATCCTCGTCCACCGCGCCATTTTCGGTGAAAGGGGTAATGAGCGCCGGAATGGAACCCTTGAACATGCTGATCTCCAAAATACTCTCACTCTGCGCCGCAAAAAGGCACAGTCATTCGTCTGTCATGCAGCCGATACAGGAAATCGGTGGTGTGGAAAAGCCTTGCAAGGCCTTGGCAGGCGCTTTTGCTTCAAAACGTGGCTTTGACCGGCCAGCTGTTGGCTGACCGAAACAGATGGCACCACCTGTCCGCATCGCATCCCTGAGTCTCCGCGCCGCACATTACCCGCATTTATGGAGAACACTTGCATTTGAGCGAAGCCGATAAGCATTTGTTAAGGTCTGCTTCACCGGCGATTGCTAGACTTGAGGCCGTGTTCCACGCGCAAGGCCACCCTCGATTGTGCGGCGCAATCATATCGAACGGAAGATGAGGATGTCGAAGACCGCTCTTGCCACACTGTTTGCAGTCTCAACCGTGCTCGCGACCATCACCGCGGCGGGGCCGCTGCCATTTGGCGCAGTCCCCCTGCCCGAGCCACGGCCTGAAATCAGCAGCGAAACGACTGCGGCGGTCCCCAAACCGTTGGCGGTATCGAGCACTGCCGTCCCGGCGAGCCCCGAACTCAAGGCAGGCCTTGAAGCGCTCGGAAAAGGCGATGCCACGGGCGCACGGACATTGCGGGACAGCATGGCCCGCGACACGCTCGATCATCATATCCTGAGCTGGGCCATCGCGGTGTCGGGACTTGAAGGCGTGCCGTCGGCCGAAATAGCAGGGGCCGCGACCGAACTCGAGGGCTGGCCGGGGCTCAAATCCCTCCGGCAGCTGTCAGAACGGGCGCTGTTCTTTGAAAATCCCCCGCCTGCCCAGGTGCTCGCAGCCTTTGGCGACACAAGACCCGAGACCGCCAGGGGCGCCATACTCCTGATCAGGGCCCTCAAGGCGACCGGCGAGACCGGACGTGCCCGTGCGCTTGCCTCGAGCTTCTGGCGCAGCGTCACCATGGATGACAGGGACGCAAGGATCTTCCTGAGCGAATTCGACACTCTTCTCGACAAGAAGGACCATTTCCGCCGCATGGAGATGCTGCTGTACGACGATCACGTCAGTGACGCCAAGCCGCTGGCGGACAAGGCCGAAGCGCAGTCGCTGTACCGGGCCTGGTCCGCGGTCATCGGCAATCCGTCCAGGGCCGCAAGCGCAATCGCCGCGGTGCACCCGTCCTGGCATGACGAGCCATCCTACCGTTATCTCCGGATCCGCCACCTGCGCGAGCTCGAGCGCAACAAGGAAGCTGCCGAGCTGCTTGCCGGCATGCCGCGCGATCCCGCTGTCCTCGTCGATCCGGACGAATGGTGGGTCGAGGCACGCGTGGTCAGCCGCGGTCTTTACGAGCAGGGCGATGCCCGGACCGCCTACGAGCTTGCCGCCGCCCATCTGGCGCAAAGCCCCGAGGATTTCGCCGAAGCGGAATTCCATGCCGGCTGGTACGCGCTGAGGGGGCTCAAGGACGCCAAGACGGCGCAAAAGCATTTTGCCGCCATTCTCAGCGTCGCCGAGGGCCAGATTTCCAAGGCGCGCGCCAATTACTGGCTCGGCCGCGCCGCGGAACTGGCCGGAGGAGACAGATCCGCAGAGTATTACGCGCTTGCCGCGCAGTTTCCCGCGACATTCTACGGCCAGCTCGCCAGCGCCAAGCTGGGACAAAAGAGCCTCAACATCGCCTACCCCTCGCCGTCCCAGGCCGACCGGGTGCGGTTTGCGGGCCGCGAGGCGGTGCAGGCGATCCGCAAGCTCGAAGATGCGGGCTTCGAGGCGCGCGCGGGCGTGCTGTATCGCGCCCTTGCCGCCGAACTCGACAGTCCCGGCGAAGTGGCGATCCTTTCCGCCATGGCGGAAAGCCGCGGCGATCACCGCGCCTCGCTCCAGGTCGGCAAGATCGCCTGGAACCGGGGGCTCGACGTGGCGGCGCTCGCCTATCCGCTGGGCGCTGTGCCCGCCAGCGCCAATATTTCTGGATCGGGCAAGGCGCTCGCCTATTCCATCGCCCGCCAGGAAAGCGCCTTTGACAAGGCCGCAGTCTCGCCGGCCAATGCCAGGGGCCTGCTGCAGATCCTGCCCGGAACCGCAAAGGGCGTCGCCGCCCGCCACGGCCTGCCCTATTCCCAGGACCGCCTGACCACCGACGCCGGATACAACGCAACGCTGGGCGCGCATTTCCTCGGCGAACAGATCAGCGATTTCGGCGGCTCCTACATCCTCACCTTCATCGCCTACAATGCCGGCCCGCGCCGGGTGCCGCAATGGATCGAGCGCTTTGGCGATCCGCGCGGCCGCCCGCTTGAAGACGTGGTTGACTGGATCGAGATGATCCCGTTCACCGAGACCCGCCACTACGTCCAGCGTGTGATGGAGAACTACCAGGTCTACAAGGCGCGGCTTGGACAACCGGCCAGCATCGAGCAGGATCTCCGCTTCGGCCGCCGATGAGAGGCCTGTCGCACTTCATCAAGAATGCGCTATAGGCATGGTCTGTGTGACAGAGAACAGGATCTGACGATGGCGGACACCAAACCCGGCGCGGCCGTGATTCCAGCGCCCGGACAGCCTCGGCCCTCCCGGCACGAGGATGTGTATTTTTCGGCGAGCGACGGCCTCAGGCTGCATGCCGCCGATTACGGCCGCCACGATCCCGCCACCCGCGGACGCCTGCCCGTGGTCTGCCTGCCCGGGCTGACGCGCAACACCCGCGATTTTCACGATCTGGCGCTCATCCTGTCCCGCGATGACAAGGCGCCCCGCCGCGTGGTCAGCTTCGATTATCGCGGCCGCGGCCGGTCCGGCTGGGACAAGGACCCCTCCCGCTACACCATCATTGTCGAGGCCGAGGATGTGCTCAGCGGCATGGCGGCGCTGGGACTCGAGCACGCCATCTTCATCGGCACCTCGCGGGGCGGCCTGATCATGCATGTGCTGGCAGCGATGCGTCCCGCCGTCATGACGGCGGGTGTGCTCAATGACATCGGGCCGGTGATCGAAGGCGCGGGGCTCGCCCAGATCAAGGCCTATCTGTCGCGCACGCCCAGGCCGAAAACCTGGGAGGAAGCGGCGCAGATCCTGGCCGGGGCGCATTCGAAGAGCTTTCCAGCGCTCACCGATGCCGACTGGGCCGATTTCGCCCGCGCCATCTACGTGGAAAAAGCGGGCAAGCTGGTCCCCGATTATGACCCGGCTCTGCTCGACGGCCTCAAGGGCGTCGATCTCAACACGCCGCTGCCAACCCTGTGGCCGCAATTCGAGGGTCTCGGAACCATGCCGCTGATGGCGCTCAGGGGCGAGCATTCGACCCTGCTTTCAGACCAGACGCTGACGGAAATGAAGACGCGCGTCCCGTTGCTGCAGACCGTCACCATCCCCGGTCACGGCCACGCGCCGATCCTGCATCTGTCCGGCATTCCGCAGATTCTGCGCGACTTTTTTGCCTCCGTCGACAAGCAGCGGCGTCACTGAATCGCCGAACGGCCCCCGCCCGGCAGTTTTATGTGGCTTTGCCGGGTTTCGAGGTGCCGCCGGCCGAACTCGCGACCTCGCCCCTGACGACACGCTTGGCGAAGTCGGTGGAGCCGCCCTTGGCCAGGATCCTGGCCTGGCCCACCCAGTCCTCCCGCTCGATGCGCCCGGCAAAGGACAGTTGCTCGGCGAAATCCGCCTGTTCCTTCCTGGTCCAGGCCGCGATCTGGGCGAAACTGTTGATCCCGGCAGCATTCAGCTTGGCCTCGATCCGAGGCCCCACGCCCTTGATCTGCTTGAGATTGTCTGCAACGGCCGCAGCTTGCGGCCTGGCCTTGGCAGGTTTTGGCTTCGCGGTTTTCAAGCTTGCCGCCATCGGCGCAACCGGCGCTGCAGCGGATTTGTTCGCAGCCGGTTGGCCCGAAGCGGGCTTGCCCGCCTTGGACTTGGCTGGTTTTGCCTTGGTCGGTTTTGACTTGGCGGCCTTTTGCGCTGGAGGCGCAGACGCCGCGGGCGGCGCAGGGCTTGCCGAAACCTCAGAACTCGCCTCCGGTTCAGGCTTGGCTTCCGCTGCCGGCTTGGGCGTCAATGCGGCGATCGGCTGCGGCGTCGTTGCAGGCTCGTAATGCGGCCATGAGGAAGCGAGCTCCCCGGCCGTCGAGGTCCGGACCGCCCCTTCGTGGGTGACGGCGCCGGCAGCGCCCGAGTGTTTATGCGGCTTCCCGAACCGGCCCTTGAGCCAGCATCCACAGAGACAGCCCAACCCGAACGCCACTGCGACAAAGAACAGCGTCTGCAAAAAGAACATGGTCATTCCTCCCCTCCGGAAAAGTTCGGCATCAGGTCCGCTTGCGCCCGCATGTCTTCCACCCCACCAGCGCCCCGACCAGGAAGGCGCAAACGATCCAGAGCCAAAGATGCGTCACCATATACCACATGGAAGTCTCCCCCTTGTTGATGCCTGTTAATCGAGAACGCGGAACTCTATCCGACGGTTGGACGCCTTGCCCGCATCGGTTTCATTGCTGCCGACCGGCCGTCCTTCGCCAAGTCCGGTGGCATCCAGACGGTCCGCCGGCACACCGGCGGCAATCATGAACCCGAGCACCGCTTCTGCGCGCCGTTGCGACAAGGCCAGATTGTCGGCTTCCGGACCGTCGGAATCGGTATGACCGGAGATCTCCAGCCGGACATCGCCGCATTGCCGCATGGCAAAGGCGATCCGGTCCAGAAATCCATGGGAATGATCCTGAATTGCCGCTTCGCCGGTCTCGAACAGCACGGTATTCCGCGCCGTCAGGCTGTCCAATTCCTCCTGGCAGGCAGACGCGGACAGGACGCTTTGAGGAACCGCGGCCAACTCGATGGCGGACACGGCTGTGAATCGTTCCGGCATTCCTGCGCGCAGAAGCCGCGCAACCTCCCGGGAAGCCTGAGCATTCAGGGCAGTCCCCCGGACAAGAACCGTATCCCCGAGGATCCGCGCCTCGGCGTCATCGAGCCGGCTCAGGGCCTGCAGCGCAACCAGCACAGCCGCCTCGAAACCCGCAGGCAGAGGGGCGGAAACATCCTGGGCGTCATCGATCGTCACTTGCCCAAATTTCAGGCCGGCGATGTCCAGCAACCGTGCCCGCGCCTCGTCGCTCGGCAGCGAACCTGCGAGGGAAAGCCTGTCGCCACTGCGCGTCGCAGTCCATTCGTAAGCCGAAGACCCTGCGCCGCCGACATCCGCGTTCCCGAGTACCAGCCCGCTGGACAACCCGTCCGACAAGATCGCCTCGATCCGGCGCAAAGCCTCCGCGTCCACGGCCTCGCCGGCAAGTTCGAGCACCCTGCCGCGAACAACAGCCGTTCCCTCGCCAAGCTGCGCGACAATCGACAGAACTTCCTGCATCGCCGCCGGCCAGTCGATGCCGTCGGGAACGCCTGAGGCGAAGCGCATCCGGTCCTCGACCGCGCGGTCAGGCGCAATCGCGGTTGCGCTGTCCAGGATTGCCAGGCGGGTGGTTGCATCCGGCGCAAATCCCTCCAGCCTGAGCCCGTCCGGACCGATCGAGGCGGACCAGGTGTACTCGCCCGATGCCGCCGCTGGCGTGATATCGACCGACCGCACCTCGCCTGCCGAAGCAGCGACCGCAGAAACCGCCGCCAGGGCGATCTCGTGGTCCTCGGGACTGAGCGCCTGGCCGCGAATGGCGAGTGCGCGATCGACAATCTCCACCGATCCGGTGGAAAATCGCGGGAAGGCCGCCAGCCCCTGGCCCGCCAGCGAAACCAGATCCTCGGGCGCGCCGCGCGCCAGTCTCATCTGATCGGTGAGCGCAATGCCGGGAAGCATCCTTGAGATCATGGCAATGAGGTTCATCCGCGCCGATTCATTGGGCACGAACCCGCTCAAGGCGACCCCGTCGGCAGTCTTTTCGATTGTCAGGCGATAGGGCTTTTCTTCCGGCAGCAAGCTGGACCTGTCGATGGCGATGCGGACACCGTAGGTCTGGCGGGCCACGCCCAGCGCGGCAATCCGACTGTCTTCATCCGGCGCTATGCCGCTCAGCGTCAGATCGCGGCCCTCGAGCGACACCTGCGCCCAGGGATGCTCCTGCCCCAGCGCCTCCGAAGCCCGCTTTCGCAGATCCGTTTCGACCCTCGCGGCTTCAAACCAGATTGCCAGGGCGGTAAGGCAGCCCACGGCCGCCAGGCCCGGCCATATCCAGGATTTCCAGTTGCCCATGAGGTCTCCGCATAATTTCGCCGCACTCAAACCTAGCACCCCGAATTGCGGCAGGCCAAGTTAAAAGCGGTTCCCGGCCACTGCCGGCTGCGGGAGAGTGCCGGGCTCCTTGTGGCGCCGGCACGATAGCCCGGCCCCTGAAAACGAGGCGTGCCATGGGCGGGTCAGGCGCTTTCGCGCCAGTGCCGGAGAGCGACGCCCGAATCCCGAACCCGGAACGAAAAAACCCGGCAGCCTGAGCTGCCGGGTTCTGTCTGGTCAAACCGAGGTTTGATTAGAACGAGCGCTGAACGCGGAGGTAACCACCGAATTCGCCGTCAACTGCGCCGACTTCTTCGACGTAGGCGACACCAGGTGTCACGACGAGGCCAGGAACGACCGTGTAGTTCATGTCGCCAACCAGCGACCAACCATCGTCAAGGCCAGCAGTGTTGCTGTCGACCCAGTTGCCCTGGACGTTGATGGCAAGACGGTCAGTGGCCTGGAACGATGCACCAGCGACAACCGCGAGGGTTTCGTCGGTAGCTGCGCCATTACCCCAAGTGGTGTAAGCCGAAGAGTTTTCACCGTACAGGACCATTGCGAAGGCCGAGAACTGGTCGTTGAAGTCAACGTCAGCACGGATCTTGCCGGCCCAGCCGCCCTGGATGAAGCCGCCGAAGTCGTCACGTGTGTCGTACGCACCAATGGCGCGCAGGTTGAACATGCCGGCCTGATAGCCAACACCAGCGACAACATGCGGCATGTAGTCGTCGATACCCCAGCCGGAGTAGGTGCCCGTTGCGGTGTTGAAGACGCTGTCGTCACCTTCTTCAAGCGACAGGATCGCGCTGAAGGCACCGTTGTTGTAGCTGTAGCTGATCAGGTTGGTGTCGTAAGGTCCGGCCGAGAAAAGCTCGTCGTCCTTGATCACGTTACCGGAATAGCCGGTGAAGGTGATGAAGGCCGATTCGTCTTTACCAATGCGGAGACCGCCGAGCTGGATCCAGGCGAAGTTGACCGAGAATTCGCTGTCGTTGGTGTAACCGTTCAGCGTGTCCGGAAGGTTCTGAGCTGCATTGGACGCGTTGTTCGTGTCAAACTGCCAGCGTGTTTCAACGTAGGTGCGCAGGGTGCCCAGTTCGGTTTCCGAAGCGGTCGAAACGCGGAACGAGAAGCGGGCGCGCTTGTTGTAGGTTTCGTCGCCACTTGCCGACCGTACCGAGAAACGCTCGCCGGCGCCGATGTCGTAACGGACATATCCGTGAATGCGCAGGCAGGTTTCGGTGCCCGGGATGTAGAAGTAGCCGGTGCCGAAGGCGTCGCAAACGCGAACGTATTCAACAGGCTCAGGCTCAGCTGCGATGATGGCGTCTGCGGCGCGAGCGCCGGATACAGCAACGAGAGCTGCTGCGGAGCCGAGGAGAAGGCTCTTAATGTTCATGTTCTGACCTCCAGTCAAAAGTTTAATGGTCTGGGTTGTCGCTGAAGGACAGTGCTTCCTGTCCCATCCCCACAATGGAAGAAGACAGCCGATATTCGCCTTGCCTTCGAGAGTGAACATACTCGCCAGCGCGGCCCGCGCAACGCTGATCACTCCGCTCAGCGGGTCCGCGCCATGCCTTCCCCTCACCCTGTTGCACAAATGACACGAAATCCGTGAGGCCACGGCGATTTGTTTACCCCCTGTTAGGAATTAACGGCCCAATCGCCCCAAGACGGCGAGCTGACGCAGGGGAATCCCGTCCCGCAGGAGGGAATCACCCATCAATCCCCGTTGCAGGCCAGGAATCGGCTGACTTGCCGCCTCTGCTGCCTCCATCCGGAGCCGTCAAAATGGTTCAAGCGTCCGCCTGCGTGTCTTCGACTCGACATGGAGGCCGCGGATTGGGTCAAGGCCTCGGCCAAACAACCAGGACTCGGGTCAGGCGAGCTGTCCTGCGATCAAGGATGCCGGGACAATGCGACAGCGCAACGCAGTCTCTTTATAAGGAGGCCTCTTTATCCAGCCCCTTTATAAGGAGCCAGCCTCTTTATAGGGAGAAGGACAAGCCGAAGCATCGCTGCGTCTTGTCCTGCATCGGATCCGCTTCAAACCGTGCGCCCAAAGCGCAGGCCCGAAGCGCACCATGAAGCGCGCATGCCGGCCCGGCACAGGAGCGATCCGGCAGTCCCCGGCGCCGCAACGGCTCGGTACCCCGGCAAGGATCGGTTCCTGCAGGAATTCAGGTTGATTACCCTGTCATGCTAAGGTAACAGACGGGCAACGGAGAGGTGGCCGAGTGGTCGAAGGCGCTCCCCTGCTAAGGGAGTATACCCGGAAGGGTATCGTGGGTTCGAATCCCATCCTCTCCGCCACACATCTCTGCTAAAAAACTGTTCGATAATCGAAAATTGAAATGATGATTTATGCGAGTGCACTTCTGTATGCACTTTGTGAATGCATAAATGGCTTTGTCGGCTCAGCCCGCAAAGCCGGAATTGCCGGAAGTTAAATTTTCCGAATTTCTCTTTGGAACATCCGGATTTCGATTTCTAAAGCCAGGTCCCGCTGGCGAGCTTGATCGACATGCAACGCAATCACCGCGAATCATTGCGCAGCCTTTCGATGTGGCCTGCCGGTAAGGATAGATAAGCCCTGGTTCGTTGAAATTGTATGCCGAAGAGACCAGCGTCCCTTGATCCACGCTGGCTTGTCCAATCGCACCGACCCATAATCTTAGGCTCTGAAACACGGATCAAGCTGATGACAATTTGCAAATTCGAACTTCATGTTGCCGATGCCGACATCGAGGACCTGCACTTCCGGCTCTCGCGAAGCCGGTTTCCGTTCGCCTCATCCGCCGAGCCCTGGGAACTGGGGGCCGACATCGCTTACATGCGCGATCTCACGGACTACTGGCAGAGGACATTTGACTGGCGAGCCCAGGAACAGAGGCTGAATTCTTTTCCGCAGTTCAAGCTTCAACTGGACGACCTGGAGCTTCATTTTATTCATGTCCACGGGCCCAACCCTCACGCGCGGCCGTTGCTGTTGTGTCACGGCTGGCCCGGATCGATCTTCGAATTTCTCGACATCATTCCGCGGTTGACTGATCCGGAGCGGTTCGGTGGATCGGCCGAGGATGCCTTTACCGTGATCGTTCCGTCCCTGCCGGGCTACGGCCTGTCCTATCAGCCGGGGCAGAAAGGCTTTGGCGTGGAGGAGATGGCCGACTGTTTCGCTACGCTGATGCGGGAACTGAACTATGACCGGTATCTTGTGCAAGGCGGCGACTGGGGCGGCTTCATCGCCAGCCGCATGGCCTATTGCTACCCCGACAACGTCGCGGGCTTGCATCTCAACCTCGTGCCCGTTCCGCGGTCCGGCAAGGCCTCGGACCGGGCAAGCGCCGACGAGCGCGCGCATTTTGACCGGCTGGAGCTCTGGCTGAAGGATGGCGTCGGCTATCAATGGATCCAGGGAACCCGGCCGCAAACGCTGTCTTTCGGATTGATGGATTCGCCGCTCGGGCTGGGGGCCTGGATCGTTGAAAAATTCCGGGCATGGTCGGATTGCAAAGGCGAGATCGAAGGAGCGATATCGCGCGATCACCTGCTCGCCAATATCTCGCTCTACTGGTTTACCGGCGCGATCGGCTCGTCGTTCTATCCATATTATGCGCGGATGCACCGGCCGTGGCCAATTCCGCTGGATGAAAAGATCTCGGTGCCGATGGCCTATGCCGAGTTCCCCGGGGAAATGGTCCGGCCACCGCGCTCACTCGCCGAAGGCTTATTCAGTGACATCAGGCGCTGGACCGCGATGCCGCGCGGCGGACATTTTGCCGCTCTGGAACAGCCTGAGTTGCTGGCCGCCGACATCCAGGCTTTCGCCCGCGAGATCGACGCATAGTCGCCGGGTTGCGGCAGCTTGCGCTATGACGCCTGCAGGCGGGCCTGGAGAGATGCGCCCCGGGCCCGCAAAACCGTTCAGGCGACCATGAAGCCGCCGTCGATCGGCAGCGTGACACCGTTGATGTAGCTCGCTTGATCCGAGACAAGAAAGGCCACCGCGTTGGCGACTTCGCTCGGCTCTCCCCAGCGCGCCATCGGGATGCGCTTGAGGATCGGCTCGGCGCGTTCGGGCGTGTTCATCGCGTTGATTGACATGCGGGTTTTGACCCACCCCGGCGCCACGGCGTTGGTCCTCACGCCATCGGCCGACCAGGCTGCCGCCAGCGCGCGGGTGAAAGAATCAACTGCGCCCTTGCTTGCCGAATAGGCCGGGTTCCGGGCAGAGCCGAAATAGGACCACATCGATGCGAAATTGACGATGGCGCCGCGGCGCGCCTTCAGCGCGGCTTCAAGCGCAAAGCAGATTTCCTGGGTCCCGCGCAGATTGACATCCATCACCTTGGCGAAGCCCGCATTCGTGAACTCGGCCTTCTCATGAATGATGGTGCCCGCGGCGTTGACCAGGGCATCGACGCCGTCAAACTCCTGTGCGAGCGCCGCAATCGCCTTGGAATCGGTTACGTCGAAGCTTCGTTCCTCATGGTCGGGATGATCAATTTCCTGCTCGACGTCGAGCCCCAGCGAAATGACCCTGTAGCCGTCGGCGAGCAACCTCACGACGCTCGCCTGACCAAGTCCTGTCCCGCCACCGGTGACAATCGCGAGTTTCTTGTTTTCAGACATGTCCATCAAAGCCCCAGATAGGTTGAACGTAAGTGCGGATCGGCCAGCAACTCGCTGCCGCTCCCCTGTTTTGTGATTTCGCCGTTTTCGAGCACGTAGGCGTGGTCGGCCATTTTCAGGACCTGGAAGATGTTCTGCTCGATAATCAGGATCGACAGGTCGCGATGGCGAACCTTCTCGATGGCATCCATCAATCGCGAGACCATGATCGGCGCCAGGCCCAAGGACGGCTCGTCCAGCGCCAGCACCCGCGGCAAGGCCATTAGCGCCCGGCCCACCGCCAGCATCTGCTGCTGGCCGCCGGACATGGTTCCGGCCCGCTGCTTGGCCCTTTCATGAAGGATCGGAAACAGCTCGAAGACCTCTTCCATGGTTTGTTCACGGCGCACGCGCGCGCGCTTGGAATGAGCGCCGACCATCAGGTTCTCGATGATGGTCATGTCGGGAAAGAGCTGCTTTCCTTCGGGCGACTGCACAAAGCCGGCCTCCACCACCTTGTGCGGCATCAACCCGCCAATGGCTTCTCCATTGAGCTCGATCCTGCCGGCGCGCAGCGGCAACAAGCCGGAAATCGTCTTCAAAAGCGTCGTCTTGCCTGCGCCATTGGCGCCGATCAGCGCCACGATCGATTTGGGCGGCAGCACGATGTCGATCCCGCGCAGAATTTCAATGTCTCCATAGCCGGCTCTGACGCCGACTGTCTCAAGCACCGGCGATGTCATAATTCTCTCCGAAATAGGCTTTGAGGACTTCGGGCCGTGAGACCACATCCGCTGGCTTGCCATTGGCAATAAGCTCGCCATGATCAAACACGATGACCCTGTCGCTGAGCGACATGATCACTTTCATGACGTGTTCGACAATCAGGATCGAAACACCCCGGTCCCGGACCTTCCTGACGAGCTGAACCATCTCTTCGGCCTCTGATGGCGTGGCGCCAGCGACGACTTCGTCCATCAGCAGAAGCTGCGGCTCGGTGCACAGGGCGCGGCCCAGTTCGAGCTTGCGGCGGTCAAACGCCGTGAGGCTCTGCGCTTCCGATCCGGCGCGGTCCCCAAGACCGAGGAACTCCGCGATTTCGATTGCCCGGGACTGGTTGCGCGCTCTGTCGGTATGGCGGGCAAAACCGCCCACCATCAGGTTCTCAACCACATTCATGTCGCCGAACGGCTTGGAGAGCTGAAACGTTCTCGCCACACCGGCCCGGCAGACATCCCAGGGCTTGCGCCCGGTCATGTCGCGCCCGGCGAAATGGATGCTGCCGGAATTGGGCTTGAGAAAACCGGCAATCATGTTGAAGGCCGTGGTCTTTCCCGCGCCATTCGGGCCGATCAGTCCAAGGATCTCGCCGCGCTGCATGGAGAAGCTGACATCCTTGACGGCCTGCAGGCCGCCAAACCACTTTGAAAGCGCCTCGACCCTGAGGATTTCGTCACTCATCGTTCATTTCCTCCGAAAAACCGCAGGTAGAGTTTACGGATCGGGTCGATCGCGCCTTTCGGAAAATACAGCACGCACAGCATCAGCGCCAAGCCGTAGACCACGAGGTGCAGACCGAGCAGACCGCCGCCGAATTCACCGCGGGCGATTTCAGCAATGGGTGTGAGGATTGCGGCACCGAGAAGAGGCCCGAGCACCGTTCCCTGGCCGCCGATGATGGACATGACCGCCATGTCGATCGACAGCTCCAGACCCATGCTGCGCTCCGGATTGATGTAGCGAAAGAACTGGGCATAGAAGCTGCCGCCAATCGCGGTCATGAAGGCGCTGATGGCGAAGGCGAGCGAGGTGTAGAAGGTCGGGTTGACGCCCAGAGCCTCGGCTGCGTCCCGGTCTCCGCGGATGGCCTTGAGGCAGAATCCGAGCTTCGAGCGTTCCATCCAGGCGGTCGCGATCAGGGCCACGGCCAGGAAGCTCAGGATGATGTAGTAATAGGGAAGCTTGGTGGAAAACTGGAACGCCCAGAAATTGTCGCCATGGTTGGGAACAATCAGGCCCTCGGCGCCCTTCAGCGGTATGCCCGCAAATTCATTGGTGTTTTCGATCCAGATGCGCACGATCTCGGCAAAGGCGATCATGGTCAGGGTGAAATAGGGCCCCTTCAGCCGGAAGGTGGGAAGCCCGATGAGCACTGCAGTGACCATCGCGAGCAGTCCGCCGAACAGCATTCCGAGCCAGGGGCTCAGCCCCAATTGGGTGAACATCAGCACGCTGACATAGCCGCCCATGCCGTTGAACATGGCATGCCCCAGGGAGAGCTGCCCGACATAGCCGCACACGAAATTCCATGATGTCGCCATATAGGCAAAAAACAGCACCATGATCATCGAGTGGAGCGTGAAGCTGTCGGTCACCACCACCGGCGCCAAAGCCAGGGCAAGAAGAACGGTGACGAGGACGGTAGTCTGGTTGATCCGCAGACCACCTGACCGGGTAGGTTTGGCTGCAATGGTCGGTTTCATGCGCGCCCCATGATGCCCTGCGGGCGGAAGATCAGGATGAGAATGAACAGCACCAGCGAGCCGATTGAGGCCGAGGTTGCCGTAACGAATTGCGAGGCGACGGCCTCAAACACACCGATAACGATGCCCCCGACGATGGCGCCGGAGATGCTGCCGAGCCCGCCGAGAACAACGACGATGAAGGACTTGATCCCGAACGCCAGACCGATCGCCGGGGAAATCGGCAGGAACGGCGCGATCAGCGAGCCGAACAGACCGAGGACCGAACAGCCCAGGCCGAAGGTCATCGCGTAGACGGAATAGACATTGATGCCCGACATCGCTGCCGCATCGCGGTTTTGTGCGGTGGCGCGGATTGCCCGGCCCATGTTGGAATGCCTGAGCCAGTAGGCGATGCCGCCTGCCACCGCGAACGCGGCAAGCGCTGCGATCAGCCGCTGACCGGAGATCGGAATCCCGCCAATAATGATCGTCGGCACGTAATAGGCGGCCTGCAGAGCCCGGACATCCGGTCCGAAGGCCATCAGCGCCATGTTGTCCATGACAAGGAAAACGCCGGCGGTCAGCAGCAACGCGCTGAGCGGCTCGACCACCATGGCGCTTTCGCGCTTGATGAGCGGTGCGATGATCACGGACTGCACAATGTAGCCCAGCGCGAACATCACCGGAATGTTGATCAGCGCAGAAAGATAGGGATCGATGCCAAGCAGGCTCCAGCACCAGAAGGATATGTAGAGCGAGAGCATCAAAAAGGAGCCGTGGGCAAAATTGACCACGCGGAGCACGCCGAAGATCAAGCTCAGTCCGAGAGCGACGCCGCCGTAGATCGCGCCTTGGAGCAGTCCGTTGACAACGGCATATGAAAGGATGAACGCGTCCATTGCTACCATCTTCTGCTGAAAGGAAAGGGCTTTGCCCTGTCAAAGGGGCCGGGGCCGCATGTCGCCATGCGACCCTCGGTTAGCGGTCACCCGTGAAGGGTGCACCTCGGGAGGTTCAGGAGTTACCGGTCCGACCAGGCCGGAACAGGCCACACGGGGCTGGTGTCAGAAGCGCGGTTTTCTTTGGGCCAAATCGTCTTGCGTTCGCCGCCGAGGTTCTGTGAGATCACGCCATGAGCAAAGGTATTCTGGCCCTGCTCATCAAACTGGATCCGATTGTAGCCTGTCACAAGCGCCGGACCGGACTGGATATCGGTTTCGGAAAGTGCCGTGCGCAGTGCTTCGCGATCCGACGATTTCGCCCGCTCGAGAGCATCGGCGATCACATAGACAGCGGAGATGCCCTGCGCGGTGTAGGCCGACATGCCGTATCCAAGCGCTGCCTTGGTGGCTTCGTCGGCGGCCAGGATGGCAGGATCGCTGGTGACCTTCAGAATGTCGATCTGCCAGTCTTCCTGAACGAAGGCATAGAAGGCAGCCTCAGGCGGGAGCGCGTTGTAGAAGGCGGGATCTTCCATGCCGCCGCCGACCGAGTGGACACCGTAGGGAAGATCGAGGCGTTGCTCCATCATCTGGCGGGTGAACAACAAGTGGTCAGGTGTGTAGAGAGCCACGATGACTGCGTCAGGCTTGGCCGCGCGGATTTTCAGCAGCTGATTGCCAAAATCGGTCTGGTTCGGCGGAGCGGCCTCATCGACGACGATCTCGTAGCCGCGCTCGGCTGCGATTTTCTTGACGTTGACGGCATGCGAGCGGCCCCAGTCGGACCCTTCGTACAACATCGCCAAGGTCTTCGGGCCTTCGCCAAACTCGTCCTTCAGCATGTCCATCGCATCAATCTGCTCGCGGGCGTCATAGGTCGCCTTGTTGTTGATGCGGAAAATGTACTTGAAATCCCGTTCCGTGATTTCGTCCTTGACCGATCCAACCACGACCCAGGGGGTCTGCATGCGTTCTGCGACCTCGGTCGCCGGGAATGTCACGGCGCTGTTGAACGCGCCGCAGAGTACGGACACATTCTCGCGTGCAATCACTCGCTCGGTCTCGGTCACGCCGACATCGGGCTTGGACTGCGAATCGGCGAAGACAACTTCCAGCATGGCGCCATCGAGCGAGGCGATGCCGCCGGCGTCATTGATCTGTTTGGCGGCGATTTCGACACCAACCTTGGTCTGGTTGCCGACCGCGGCCGACCCGCCTGACAGCGGCAACACACAGCCGATCTTTACAGGATCAGCAGCGTAGGCGGCCGAACCCATTGCGGCCGTGACAGCGCCCGCCATCAGGACCTTTTGCAGGGCATTGCCCCAATTTGACTTGCTCATATTCACTCCTCCCAATTGACTCCGGATCTCGGAAATCTCTTTCCATCGCCAGTATTTCCGACTTTCGTTCCGGGGCAACGCACTCACTGGCACGGGGTTCATACCAATTTGGAAATGCCCGCAAGCAGCTCTCTTCCGTTTCGAGAGAAACGCAATAGTTTAATTCTTTCAATTCGTTAATTCGGCACCACTTCCCGTCCAACGGCCTCCAATCCGCCGGTAACCAAGCGTCGCGCACGGCCCGCACAATCCTCGACCAGCGGGTCACTCCCTGAAGATCCCGGCATGCGCGCTCAGGCGCCCGTCGGGACCACTCCTCCTAGACACTGCCTGCCGCCCTGCCCTCCCCGACAGCAGCGGCAAGACCTTCAATCCGCCGGATGGCAGCGGCCAGCCTGGCGGGATCAATCGGCCGAGCAAGGTTGCCGAGATGGGGGGCAACCATCGTCCATTCCGCCATCTGATCGATTTCAGTATCGGTCGGGCTGGCCATGCCGAGGTCCGGCAGGGAACATGGCAAGCCGATCACCCGGTAGAAATCCATCAGGTCCAAGATCTCGGCGTCGGCGCGGTCTTCCGCGGCCCACTGCACCAGAAGCGCCCAGGCGATCTGGTAGCCATGGATTGCGTTCATCGCATCACGCGTCTTGACGACGCCGCGGGTCAGCGAGTGGGCCAGCGACAAGCCGCCATTCTCAAACCCCAGGCCGCTCATCAGCACGGTTGCCTCGACCACGGCTTCAAGATCCGGCGTGACTTCGTTGCGCTTGCAGGCCTCGACCGCCGCTACCCCATGGGCGCGGATGGTCCGGTAGCAGCAATCCGCAATCGCGATCGACGTGATCAGCGGGCGAGTTCCAAAAGGCGTGACGCCGGTTCCCGCCGCGCAGCCGTCGGCTTCGTACTTCTTGGAGATCGCATCGCCGATCCCGGCGAGCAGGAAACTCACCGGCGCCTGGGCAATCAGCGCGGTGTCAACCAGCACCAGTTCGGGATTGCGGGCCATACGGTCGACGGCGATCATCACGTGGTGGTCGTCATAGATGGCGATGGAGGCGCTGGTTGGGGAATCGTTGGAGGCAATCGTCGGCACCGTGAACATCGGCCGGTCGAGCAGCACCGCCACGCCCTTGGCGGAATCGAGCGACTTGCCGCCGCCAAGACCTATCACAAGGCTCGTCTCGCGCCCCTTCGCCCTGTCCGCCAGGGCGGCGATGGCTGCGCGGGTTATCTCGCCGTCGAAGGTCAGCAGGACCGGCGACAAGCCGGCACCGGATAGCAGGGCCTCGACCCGCGGCCCCAACATCTTCATGACATGGGCATCGCCGATCACCAGAGGCGTCGACCCGTACCGGGAGGCGTGTTCCGGCAGGGCGTCAAGCGCGCCCGGGCCCTGCAGGTAGCGCGCCGGAGCGCCAAACATGCGTAAATTCGTAGTTACCATCAGCGGACAACCTTCATGATATGGTCTTCGCCCAGACCGCTTGTCGCGTGATGGGCGCGGGCGGTGGCGAGTTTGGTGAAAACGTCCTCGTAGCCCATCGCCTGCCCCTGCGGGTCGACATAGACATAGCCTCCGGTGACGTGAAACAGGGTGATCATTTCCTCGACGTCATCCGGCACCACAAGCGTGTGCGTCTCGCCGGCGGGCTCGAACGCATAGCTTAGAGGCACCGCCTCCCAGTCATGCTCGAGATAGCGCCAGCGACCACGCAGGGTGATGGCGTGAACCGGACCCGCGTGGCGGTGGCGCGACAACACGCCGGAATTCCGCACTCTCAGCAAATTGACGTAATAGCCCTGGCTGACGCAGAGAACCAACGGCTTGAACCAGACGCCCTCGGCCTGGGGAACCCATTCCCGCTCGTCGCCGTCAAGATCGAGCGCGCCCGGAATGAAGACATCCGGGATCATCCCGAACGGCTGGGGCTTGGCATAGGCGATCTTGCTCGGGTCCATCGTCGCGTGTTCGGATTGACTGCTCATGGAATGCTCCTCCCTCTCGGTGGCGGCCGCCATGATGTGCGGCCGCCAGATTGCGATCAGACCCCCTCGCGGATGGCCCTGACAAAGCGCGGCAGGTCGACTTCGTACTTTTTCTCGAGATATTCCTGGGAGCCGCATTCGAAAAAGCTGTCAGCCAGGCCGATCTTGACCACCGGCATGTAGACCCCGGCTTCATAGAGAGCCTCGATGACGAGTGTCGCCAGACCGCCGGTGGTCTTGTGGTTCTCCGCGATAATGAGCCGCTTGTGGCGGCGGGCGAACTCGATGACGCCTTGCTTGTCGAACGGCTTGATGGTTCCGACATGCAGAACGCCGACATCGTGGCCCTCTACTTGGACCATCCGGGCGGCGTCGAGACCGCGGGCGCTCATGTAGCCCGTCGAGATCATGCCGATCTCGCCATTGCCCTCGCGCAGGACCTTGGCCTTGCCGAGCTCGAACTTGTAGTCGGCGGGCAGTTCCACAGGCACCTTGCCGCGCAGGTTGCGGACATAGACCGTGCCGGGAATATCCGCGACGGCGCGGACAACCTGCTTGAGCTCGGTCGCATCGCAAGGGTCGATGATGGTGAGGTCCGCGATGCCGCGCATCATGTTGAGATCTTCGGTCGCCTGGTGGGTGGCGCCGTAGCCGTTGAGAAGTCCAGGCATGCCGGCGAAGATCTTCACATTTGCCATGGAATGGGCGCAGGCAATGGCGACGAAATCATAGGCGCGACGGGTAACGAACACCGAATAGGTGGTGCAATAGGCGATCTTGCCGACCTTGGACAAGCCGGCGCCGATCAGGATCAGGTTCTGCTCGGCCATGCCGACATTGAAGAAACGGTCCGGATGGGCGTCGCGAAAGGGAAGAATGTCGCTGTAGCGCCCCATGTCGGCGGTCAGGCCGACAATCTCGGGCCGCTCGCGCCCGAGTTCGGCGAGCGTGTTGCCAAAAGGAGCAATCTCGGTGGTCTTGCCGGCAATGTCGACAATTTCACCCATGCCGCGCGTGCGGTTTCCCAGTGTCTGATTATCAGGCATTTTCTCGCTCCAGTTCTGCGATAAGTGAATCCCATTCATCATTGCCGACGCGGACGAAGTGCGCCCGTTCGCGTGCCATGATGGTGGGAATTCCGAAGCCGGGAATGGTCCGCAGGACGATGGCCTTCGGCTTGCCGTTGGACTCGCGGCATTTGCCCAGCGCCTCCATGAGTGCGGACATGTCGTTGCCGTTGACCTCGTAGGTTTCAAAGCCGAACGCCGTCATCTTGTCGGCAACCGGTTCGATGGCGACCGTTACCGGCCCGTCGGCCTGGATGCCGTTGCAATCGATCAACGCCACGAGGTTGTCGCACTTGAAGGTGGCGGCCCCCATCGCCGATTCCCAGGTCGAGCCTTCGTCCAGCTCGCCATCGGAGAATTCGCAGAACACGCGGGCGGGCGACCCATCGAGCCTGAGCCCCATGGCCATACCGACCGCCTGTCCAAGGCCGTGGCCCAGCGAGCCGCCGACGATCTCCACGCCATTGGTGGTGTCGAACGTGCTCATCGGCAGGGCCGAGCCGTTGATGCCGTAGCTCGGCAGCTCCGCCACATCGAGATAGCCCGCCTGGGCGAGCGCAGCGTACATGGCAATGGAATAGTGTCCGGTGGACAACAGGAACCGGTCACGGTCGGCCCAGTCCGGACGGGCCGGGTCATGGCGCATCTCATGAAAGTAGAGCGCCGCGAGGCAATCGGCGATGGCCAGGCCCTGCGCGATGTAGCCCTCGCCCTTTCCCGACGCCATGCCCATCATCTTGCGTCTCAGGTCGAGCGCATGTGCCTCGAGCGCTGCGATGTCCGGTTCAGCCGGCGGATGATTCTGAAGTGTCATCACCATGTATCCTCGCGTTTCAGGGTGTTAAACAGGGAGACCGGGGCGCGCCCATTCCATGCGGACGAGCCGGCCGGTCCCTGACAAGGTTATGAAGGCGGTCCGCAGATCCTCACCGCCAAAACATATGTTGGTAGTATATGGATCGGGCAGCGCGATGCGCTCCACCATCTGGCCTGTTGGGGAGACCACGGTGATGCCGCCAAGGCGAAGGGTGGCGACAGCCACGTTGCCGCATGCCTCGACGGCAAGGCTGTCATAGCGCTGGAAGCCCGGAAGGCCGGCGAGAAGGTCTCCGCCGGTCGGCGACGGCCAGTCGGGCGCGGCAAATTCGCCCGGCGCGGTCACGCGGTAAGTCCAAAGCCGCCCCGAGGAGGTTTCCGCCACATGGACAGACGCGCCATCGGGAGACAGGCCGATGCCATTGGGCCCGATCAGCGGAAATGCCACCTGGCGGATCTCGCTGCCATCGAGACGGGCATAGAACACCGCGCCGAAATCAAGAGTACGGCCGGATCTGTGGCCGTGATCGGTAAAATAGAAGCCACCGTGACGGTCGCAGACAATGTCATTGGGTGCGCGGAGCAGAATATCGCCGCAGCTTGTGTAGAGCGTCTCCACCTTGCCGGTGTCCGGGTCGACCCGCTGGATGCTGCCGCCGGTATTGTCCGTAGCCCGTCCGACCGGCTTGAGATAAGCCTCATTGTCCCAAGAGAAGCCGCCATTGTTGCAGACGTAGAGCATGCCGTCCGGGCCGAGGGCCGCGCCATTGGGCCCGCCGCCGGTGTCAGCCAGACGCGATACCGACCCGTCCGGAGCAATCCGCGTGAGGCAACCGGCCGCGATCTCGGTCACCACCACCGACCGGTCGGGCATAATCACCGGTCCTTCGGGAAATCCGAGCCCCTCGGCCAATGTCTCAAAACGGCTCATGCGGCAGTTCCGCGATGGGCGCGAATGCCAAGCTTGCCCGCCAGTTCCTCGATTGTGCCGGCGATTGCAGCCGGGTCGAGGGGCTTCAGGTCATCGAGAGAGTAAAACCCGTAGGTCACTGCGATGCAGTCCATGCCGGCGGCGCGAGCGGCAAGCACATCCTGCGGGCCGTCTCCTACGTAAATCGAATCAGCAGCCTCTCCGCCTGCGCGTTCCAGACCGAGCAGGATCGGCGCTGGGTGCGGCTTGCGTTCAGCGGTGTCCTCGGCCGTGACAATTGCCACAAAGTCTTCCGGCGCGATTCCTGCCACCGAGAGGTCGATGAGCGTGCGCTCAATTCCCTTGTTGGTCACCAGGCTCGGTTTGCGGCCATCGGCAATGAGCTCGCGGATGAGGTCTGTGGCCCCGTCAAAGACACGGACCTGATCGGCGCATAACGGGTAATTGGTCCTGTAGGCTTCATAGAGCTCGTCGGCGCGCTCGGGCGCAACAAGTTGGAACACCTCGGCCGGACGCATCGCATAAAGATCGGCAGGCAGGTCGGCGGGCGGGAACGGCTGTTCAAGTGTGTTGGTGAAGACCCTACGGTAACAGCACTCGACGGCAGCACGGGTGTCGACCAGCGTCCCGTCGAGATCGAACAAGACGTGGCGGGCGGTTTTCGCGATCATGGGGAGTCCTGACGTTTGGCTGATTGGGAAAGAATACGCGCGCGCTTGCTCCACAACGGTTCGAGCGCCTGGCCGAGATCCCGAAACAGCGGATAGGCCTTGTGATAGATGGCCGCCAACGCGGGATCAGGCTCGACTGTGTTGGCAAGACGGATCATGGCGGCCGTGGCTTCGGGCAGGTCCTTGTGGCGACCGATTGCAACGGCCGCCATCATGGCCACGCCCAGCGCTCCGGTCTCCTCCGCCTCGAGCAATCCGAGCGGCCGGTTGATCGCTGCCGCACAGATCTTCTGCCACAGCGGCGACCGGGCGCCGCCTCCGGTCAGGCGGATCTCGTCCACGGTGGTGTCGAGGGCGGCATAGCAATCCACCATCGAGAACGCGACGCCCTCCATCACCGAGCGCACCATCTGCGCCGGCCCTGTGGCCGTGTCGAACCCGAAGATCGACGCCCGCGCATCGGGCACGAAGCGTGGGGCGGACATGCCCGATGTGTTGAAATAGGGGTGGGTGAAGACGCCGCCGGACAGGGGCGCGACAGCGGCCGCTTCTGCCTCCATGCGGGCGAACAGCTCGGAACGGTCGTCGCCCGCTGCTTCCAGCCGGTCGAGGTCGAAGGCGCGCAAGGCCCAGTCCAGGCACAAGGCCCCGCCGCCGGTATTGGCCATCAGCCGTTGCCATGCGCCATCCGGCATCAGGAACAGAAAGCCGACACCGGCTGGCTCCATGACCGGCCGGTCGGTGGTCAGATTGTTCATGAAACTGGTGCCGATCACGGTGACCGCCTGGCCAGGACGCACGGCCCCCGCGCCGAGTGCTGCCGACACCGCGTCGCCTGCACCGGTGACCACCGGCGTTCCCGCCCGCAGCCCGGTCATGCGGGCGGCTTCAGCTGTCACCTCGCCGACGATCGACCCCGTCGGCAGGACCTCGGGCAGCGCCGACGCGATCTCGCTGATGCCGGCGATTTCAAACAGCCGCTCGGAGAATGTTCGCGCGCGGATGTCGCAGGGGAAGAAGGAGATATCGGATTCGTCCGTCGCCAACCGGCCGGTGAGGCGGAAATTGATATAGTCCTTGGCAAACAGAAGCGTGCCGATCGAGCGGTAGCGCTCGGGCTCATTGGCCTTGAGCCATGCGAGCAGCGCCAGCGGAACGCCTGGGATCGGAACATTGCCTGATATCGCATGGATCTCGTCGGCGACGCCGTTTGACCGCCATTCCGCGACCAGCCCCGCCGCGCGGGCATCCGGCCAGGCTATGGCCCTGCCAAGCGGCTGGTTGTCGTGGCCGAGTGCCCACATGCCGCCCATATGGCCCGAAACGCCGACGCCCGTCACGTCGCCGGCGGTGAGACCGGCGTTGTCGATTGCCGCGCGGATACACTCCGCCACGCCGGCGAAGGTGACGTCCATATCCTCCTCATGCCACCCGGACTGCGGATGCACGGATCTCGTCGCCCGATGGGCGCTCGCCACAGCGCACCCTTTGGCGGCCTCAAACACCACGGCCTTGGTCGCCGTCGTGCCCTTGTCGATGCCAATGACATGACTCATGCCCGCACCTCCTCGAGGAGCCGCGAGCGGCGGTCAGAGAAACCGCGATAAACGTCGCGCAGATCGCGATAAAGATCGTACCAGTCCTCGTATTGGGCACTGGCCAAGGGATCGGGCTCGAAGCGCGCCGAAATCGACAGCGTGGCTGCCTGCGCGGTGGCGAGATCCGGCCAGATGCCTGCAGCGACGCCCGCCATCAGCGCCACGCCGGTGGCGCCGGTCTGCTGGGCTGTCGAGATCTCGATGGGTATCTTGCAGACATCGGCAAACATCTGTGACCAGAAGGCACTGCGTGCACCGCCGCCCGTCAGCGTCAGGACATCAATCTCGCCAGGCATGGCGGCCAGGCAATCGCGTGTGGCGAAGGCGAGCGCTTCGTAGACGGCGCGCATCAGATGGTCCCGGGTCGTCTGGTTGCTCATGCCGAAGAAACTGCCACGAGCGCGCGGGTCATAGAACGGGGCAAGGACGCCGGCGGTGTTGACATAGGGCAAAAGCAAAACGCCGTCGGCGCCGCGCGGCGTTGCCGCCACCCGCTGTTCCATGGCGGGGAAATCCCATTTCCCGGCTGCGTCACGGATGCCGCCAAAATGATCAAGGAACCAATCCATGGTAATCGTGCCCGAAGTGTTGGGCAGGATCCGCAGGTAGTTTTCATCTGGCATGGCGAACAGGAAGCCAAGACCCTCAGGTTCGCGTCCCGGCCGGTCGACTATCAGCGAATTGAGACAAGAGGTTCCAAGCACGGTGATGGCCTCGCCCGGGCGACTGCGGCCGGCGCCCACGACATTGGCCACGGCGTCGCCGCACCCGGTAATCACCAGCGTTCCAGGCGCAAGCCCAGTCTCTTCCGCCGCTTCCGCAGTCACCTCGCCCGCAATCGCGCCGGATGGGACGATATCCGGCATCATGGGGTCCCAGCCATGCGCGCCAAGCAGCGTCACCAGCCGGTCGGAATGGGTCCTTTGGTCGATGTCGCCCGGAACGAAGGAAACGTCCGAAGGATCTGTCGCGATGACGCCCGTGAGCCGATAGCGCAGATAGTCCTTCGCGCTCAGAACCGCGGCGGCGCGTTTGCGGATCTCCGGTTCGTTCGCATTGAGCCAGCTCAGGATCATCAAGGTGATGCCGGGCATCAGCCCATTTCCGGAAATCCGGAAAACTTCTTCGAGCGAACCCTCGATCTCAAGCCTTGTGAGCAGCGACTGGGCCCGCTCGTCCGGCCAGCAGATTGCATTGCGGACCGGCCTTCCCTGATCATCGACAATCCAGGCGCCTCCCATATGCGCCGCGATGCCGACACCCGCGACATCTCCGCCGGTAATGCCCGCATCCGCAATGGCTGAACGGATGGTGCGGCAGCAGGCCTGCCAGCTGGCATCAGGATCCTCCTCGTGCCACCCCGGTCGTGGCGACAGGATCGCGACCCGCTCATCAGCGGAGCCCACAGCCTGACCGGTCTCGTCGAAGACGACCGATTTGACCATCGTGGTACCCTTGTCTATGCCAATGAGATACCGCATTTTTACACTGCCAGCATTTCGGACTTAAGCGAGCTTCCACCGCCCTCGCTGAAACGGATCGTGTCTTCCGTTTCCGGGTTGAAGGCGTAGAGCATCTCCGAGCGGGCGGCGACGGTCACCTCTTCGTCAATGGCATAGTCACGCTTGCGCCCGTCAAAGGCCTGAACGATCAGATCGCCCACCTGAATGGTGACCAGCATTTCATCCCCCAGAGGCTCTGCGACATAGACCTTGCCTGTGACCGTGAATGAATCGGCCGGAGCCTCTTCTCCAGCCTTGAGAACTTCAACAGCATGGGGCCGGCAACCCAGAATGAGCGAACCGGATTTGCTGGCCATGTCCTTCAAGGCTGAGGGGACCCCGACTTCGCCGCTCTCCAGTTTTGCGTAATGCCTGCCGGTTTCCTCGCGCAATTGTGACAATCGGAACAGGTTCATCGAATGCAGACCGAAGAACTGCGAAACAAAAGCGTTGATCGGCCGATTGTGAATTTCATCGGCCGCGCCGATCTGCTGGAGAACCCCGTCGCGCATGACCGCGAGCCGATCCGTCATGGTCATCGCCTCGATCGGATCATGGGTAACGATGACCGAGGTCGTGCCGAGGGAGCGTTGCAGGCGCTTGAGTTCACCGCGCAACCGGGCGCGCAGAAGCGTGTCGAGGTGGGCGATGGGCTCATCCAGGCACAAGAGGTTCGGACGCCGTACAAGCGCCCGGGCGATGGCCACGCGCTGCTGCTGCCCGCCCGACATTTGTGATGCGCGGCGGTCAATCAGGTGATCGATATGGAGCATCCGCGCGACATCGCCGACCATCTCATCGATTTCGTGTTTCGACTTGCCGCGGATTTTCAGCGGATAGGCGATGTTCTGCCGGGCCGTCATGTGCGGATAGAGCGCGTTCTGCTCGAACACCATGGCGATGTTGCGCTGCTGGGGGGTCTTGTCCGCGACGGAGAGCCCGTCGAACAGCATGTCACCCTCTGTGATGGTCTCGAGACCGGCCAGCATACGCAGCACCGAAGTCTTGCCGGACCCCGAAGGGCCGAGAAGGCCGAAGAATTCGCCATCTTCGATGGTGAAGCTCACATCCTTGACGGCGTGGACCGCCTGACCATACCACTTGTTGACATTTCTGAGTTCAATGGATGCCATGTCGATACCTCAACGGCCGCCCAGCTCGATGGAAAACGAGCGGATGAGCAGTTTTTGCATGTAATAGGAGAGCAGCAGCAACGGGCCAAAGGCGACTATGCCGATGGCGCCGAGCTGGCCCCAGTTGGGCTGCTGGAACAGGAAGAAGCTGGCCAGCGCCTTGGGCAGGGTGATGACCGCGTCGCCTGTGAGAACTAGGGAAAACAGGAATTCGTTCCAGGCAAAGATCATAGCCAGAATGCCGGCAGTCATCACGCCCGGAAGCGAAAGCGGCAGCAGCACATCGCGAAACAGCTGGAACCAGCCCGCACCGTCAACACGCGCCGCCTCCTCGTAGGATCTGGGGATCTGTCGCATGAACTCGGCCAGAAGCCAGATGACCAACGGCAAGTTCATGAAAGAGTAGACAATTATCAGACCCGTGTAGGTGTCAAATAGCGACAGTTCCTGAAACAAAAGGTAGAAGCCGATGACCGGAACGATCGGCGGCATCATCCTGAGCGACAGGATGGTGAAGCTGAGCTGGCCGTGCGGCGGAAATCGCCTGGCAAGCGCATAGGCCGCCGGGAACCCCAGGATCAGGCAGATTACGGTTGAGACCGACGATACGATGAGGCTGTCCATGATGCCCTTGCCGCCGCCGATTTCCCAGCCTTCGGTGAAATTGACCAGTGTGCCATTGATCGGCAACACGCTGGGCGGGCTGTTGAACAGCTCTTCATAGGGTTTGAAGGCCGTCAGCAGCAACCACAGCAGCGGCGCCAGGACTGCGGCAAGCAGCACGATCAGGGTCAGGTGGCGCAGTACTGTAAAGACTGAAGACCGGGTCATGTGCGGTCCCCTCCCGTTGCGCCTGCGGAGCGGCGGCGAACTGCAGCCAGAATGACGCTGGTGCCGACAATAAGCAGGATGAGCTGGATAATGCTGAGCGCGCCGGCGCTACCGAACTGAAAGCGTCCGAAGCCGACATCATAGGTGTAGTAGGCTAGGTTCTGGGTCGATGTGCCCGGACCACCGCGGGTCAGGATGTAGATGACATCAAAGACCTTGAAGCTGTCGATGAACCGCAACACGAACGCCACCACCATATAGGGCGCGAGCATCGGCACGATGATGTTGAAGAAGGTCTGCAGATGATTGGAGCCATCAACCTTGGCGGCTTCGAAGATCCGCGGCGGAATCGAGCGCAGGCCGGCAAGCAGGATCACCATGACCAGTGGTGTCCACTGCCAGATGTCGACGGCGACGATTGTCGGCAAGGCCCATTCCGGCGACTGCGCCCAAGCCGGCGGCTGCAGGCCGAGCCCGCGCAGGGCGGCATTGAGCGGGCCATAGATCGGATTGAGAAACAGGTTCCATGAGAAACCCACGATGATGGGCGCCAGCATCATCGGAATGAGAAACAGCGAGGCATAGATCTCGCGTCCGCGCACGACTGAATTGATCAGCATGGCGAGGCCAAGTCCGATGAGGATCTGCAGTGGCACGGCGACCAGAGCAAAAATCGCGGTGATGCCGAGACTGCTCCAGAACCGTTCGCCTGACAGCAGCTTGGTGAAATTGTCGAAGCCCACCCATTCGATCGGGATCGGAACAGCAAGCTGATAGGAGGTGAAGGATGCATAAAGCAGATAGGCGAAGGGCCAGATCGACATCAACGTCAGGAATATGAGCGCCGGCGCGAGCAGGATCATGGTCGAGCGGCGTTCGGCGGCACGCTCGCGCTTGCTGCGCTCGCCTGGCGGCGGGCGGCTGATTGTCAGAGTGGGTGTGTAGTCAGTCATGAACAATCCGCATGCTTTTGCTCCCATCACCATCGAGAGAAGTCAGGAACACCCGCCGGACGGCCAGAGCGCCGCCGATTGGAAACACCGGCCCGCGAGATCGCGGGCCGGTCTCCTCGGGAGGACTGGGATCAGCTCCAGTAACCGTTGGAGATCATCCGCTGACGATACTCGTCATAATGGGTGATCTGCCGGTCGCGGTTGAAGGTCTCGGTGGTATCCTCGAAATCGGCTTCCATCGCCTGGAGGGCCTCTTCCGATGTCGCTTGACCAGTCACCGCACGCTGAACGTGCTGGATCATGGAGGCGAGATACTGGTTCGTACCCGGAATGGAGATATCGAGATAGGCCTTCTCGTTGGCCAGCAGCTGCTTGGAGACCGATGCGAAGTTCTCGGCAAAGCCCGATTCAGCCTGCAACGGGAAGGTGCTAGCCGGCTCGTTGAACATGCTCATCCGCCATGGGTCCATCAGCGACTGCGAGAAGGTCTCGGCAACCCAGCGGTTTGCCTGTGCCGACTTTTGAATCCAGGCGATGGCCTGAAATGCGCCTTCCTTGTTGGACGAGTTCTTGGCAATGCCCATGGCGCGACCATAGGGAAGGACCGTGACATCGCCCCAGCTCGGTGCGCATTTGATCTTGTCGGCAACCTTCGAGATGGACGGATCGGCCGCGCCCTTGGGCATGTCGGTCCACCAGTTGGCCTGGGCCACACGACCTTCAAAGAAGATCTGCCGGCCCACATCCCATGGCATGGCGTTGGCCAGGTCGGACGGCATGAACTGGGTGACTTCGCGATATTGATCCAGTGCAGCAATCGCCGTGTCATTGACGAGTTTCGGCTTCATCTGCTCGTCGAAAAGCTCGCCGTATCGCTCGCCCCTCGCCGACCCTTCCTGAACCAGTTGGTTGATGAAGAAGGCGTAGACGAAGTAGCTTGTCACCTCGACAAGGCCGTAAGTGTTCTGGTCTGGCCGGGTGAAGAATTCAGCGGTATCGCGATACTGCTGCCAGTCCTTCGGAGCCGCCAGATCGTAGCCGTATTTTGCCTTGAAGGCGTTCATCTCGGCTGCGTCTTCAAACAGATCGGTGCGGTAGGTGTTGATGAACATGTCGCCATCGATCATCACGCCGACAGACTTGCCCTCATAAATGTTGAGCAGCTGAAACGGCTTGGCAATGTCATCGAAATTGAGATCGGCAAGTGAACCCACATCCTCCAGTGGGGTCATGAAGGGACCGAAATCGCCCGTGAAGTTGGGCCAGAAATCAAAGGCGTCGAACCGCGCCTCGTCCTGCCGAAGCGCCAGCAGGTTCTGGTCATACATGTTGCCCAGCGGATAGGACAGGAATTCGACTTCGGTTCCTGTCGCTTCGCGGAACTCCGTGGCGAATTCCTTCAGGATCGGGGTAAAGGCGCCGCTGTCGAGGCCAACCCTCACCTTGCCACCGCCGGATTGCCCGGCAGCGCCGAGAACGCCCCCGAATGTGCCCAGCGTTGCAGCCGCGCCAAACACCGCTGCGCGGCGCATCAGTTCACGGCGGGAAATGAGCCCTTTGGTATCAACGCTTGAAAGCTGATCAAGCGCGTAGGTATCAGCGCAGGTGCGCTTTTTCATAATCATCATGCTTCTCCTCCCAGGTGACAGAACATCCTCCGAATGTCCCAATTGCATTTGCAATTGTGTCAGGTTTTGAATAGGCTAGGCGAGCAATTGAGCTAACACAAGAAATATATTGTAATAGTCCGATGATAGAAAAACTGATACAATCGGATATCAAGCCGCGCTACAAGGCGATCATTGCCGCAGTCGTCGACGGCTTGGCGCAGCGCAAATTCGCCGTGGGGGAGAAGCTGCCGCCGCAACGGGAACTGGCGCACACGCTGGGCTATGCCATAGCGACGGTCGGCCGCGCCTACAGCGAACTGGAGCAGATGGGCATTGTCCGAAGCCATATCGGACGAGGAACCTATATTGCTGAAATCAAAACAAAATTATCGCCATCCGGGGTCAATTCCGGCCGGCTTTACGACATGCAGACATACCGTGTCCCGGTTGCGGACATTCCGGGTCTGGTAGCCGAGACCCTACGCGCGATTGCCTCGGATGATGCGGCAAGGCTGGTGCTGGAGAACTGTCCGACACAGGGCGAGTATGCGCACAGATCAGCCCTCTCCGACTGGCTGGCGCAGTCTGGTATCAATGCAAGACCAGACGACATCATCGTCACGAACGGGGGCCAGCATGCAACGATGTGCGCGCTGTCGACGATCACGCATCCCGGTCAGACGATCGCCACGGAGGAACTGACCGATCCAAGAATGAAATCGGTCGCAGGTTACCTCGACCGGCAGCTGGCCGGCGTCGAGATGGACGCCAAAGGCATGCTGCCGGACGCACTTGAAGCCCTGTGCAAAGGCGGGCGCCGGATTTCAGCCATCTACTGCACGCCGCGCAACCAGAACCCGACAAATGCGGTGCTCCCCTATGAGCGCCGCGTGGCCATCGCCGAGATAGCTGAAAAATACGACATTCCGATTATCGAGAGCGATATCTACGGCACGTTGCGCCAGGACGAAGAGCAGCCGATCTTCTCGATTGCGCCGCACCGGACCCATTTCGTGACAAGCCTCGGCCGGATCGCCGGTCCGGGCATGAAGGTCGGCTGCATGGTCTCGCCGCCTGAGAGCGTCATGCGCAGCCAGTCCGGCGTCGGCATGTCGACCGGCGCCTCGTCACGGCTGCAGGCGGAGATCGCGGCCCGCTGGATCCGCGACGGCCATATCCGCAAGATGGTGGCCTGGCAACAGGACGACGCCCAGGCCCGCGTGGCGCTGCTGGCGGCCTATCCGACACTGGCGAACGCCGTCAGCCTGCCCAACAGCCCGCACATCTGGCTTGGCCTGCCCGATCCGTGGCGCAGCGAGGAATTTGTTGACGCGGCCGCCGCGCACGGCATTGCGATTGCGCCAACACACAGCTTCGTTGTCGGACGGCGCCATATTCCGCACGCCGTGCGTATCGTTCTGGGATCGCCGCCGACACTCGAGGATCTCGATGCCGCACTCGACCGGCTGGAGCGGATCCTGCAAAACCCTCCTCGCCCCCACGGCCGGTCGGCCTGACGCGGAGCCATATGCGACGCCAATGGTCTTGCGGGATGGCCAGACCGATTGTTGCGGTGGATTGGCCGGCATGTCGCATTGTTGGCGCGAGTTCATAACGGGAGACCACAATGCCCATCATTGACATGAAGATGCTCGAGGGATTTTCCGACAGCCAGAAGGAAGCCATGTATGTCGAGGTCACAGACGCGCTGTGCCGCACCCTCGGCTGCCGGCCCGACCAGGTCCGAATCATGGTGAGCGACCTGGCGCCCGGAGATTTCGCCGTGGCCGGCAAAAGCGTCGCCGCGACCCGGCGGGATGCCGCCGAGGGCTGAGCGGAGCGCCCGCAGCTTCCGCGTTGGCAGCACCTGCGGGGCCGGTCAGGTCTTGGCCGGATCGTTGAACATTTCACGCAGATTGGCCTTCAGGACCTTGCCCATCGGGTTTTTCGGCAGGGCGTCGAGCACCCGCCAGTGCCGCGGGCATTCGTAATCGGCGAGGTTTTCCGCGCAGAATGCCTTGAGCGATTCGATGTCGATCTCCTGTCCGTCAACAGGAACGATGCAGGCTCCGACATCTTCACCCAGCGCCTTGTGCGGCACGGCGACAACGGCTGCTTCCCGGACAAGCGGATGGCGGTAAAGCACTTCCTCGACGGCGATGGAGGCAATCTTCAAGCCGCCGCGATTTATGATGTCCTTGAGCCTGTCGGTGAAGAACAGGTAGCCATCGGGATCAAGATAGCCCACGTCCCCGGTTCTGATCCCGCCAAACGCGAAACCGGCTTTGGTTGCCTCCGGATTGCGGAAATAGCCTTTTGCTACAGCCGGTCCCGACAACAGGATTTCGCCGCGCTCGCCTTGCGGCAGGCGCTGGCCGTCCTCGCCGATGATGTCGACCTTGCAGTGCGGCATGGCGCGCCCCACGGAGCCGAACTTGTCGAACACCCGCGCCGGTTCAAGAATCGTGCCGTTCGGCCCGCTTTCGGTCATGCCGTAAATCTGGACCTGCTCGACATGCGGCCAGCGCACATCAATCTTCTTGACGACCTCCAGCGGCATGGCCGAGCCGCCATAGCCGATCCGGCGCAGCGACGACACGTCGAAACTGCCGCGCGCATAGTCCTCGATCATGAAGTACACCACCGAGGGCACGCCGTGGTAGAAGGTGGATTGCTCGCTGGCGATCAGATTGAGGCGCCCGGCATTGTCGAGCATGTTTTCAAACACCAGGCCCGCGCCGCTGGCCCAGGCTGACGCGCAGCCGAGGTTCAGCCCCGACGAGGTGAAGAACGGCCATCCGCCCTGGTAGAGATCCCCGGGCCTGAGGCCGATCGCTTCGGAGGTGCACACGCCGGACGCGACCGTTGTCCCGTGGCTGTGCATCACCGCCTTGGCGCGCGCCGTCGTGCCGGAGGTGAACAGCAGTGATGCCGGCGTATCGGGATCGGTCGGCATCGGCGGAAGCTGATAGACCAGATGATCGGCCGCGCGCGGCCACGCGGAAGCGCTCGGGTCACCCTCCCCCTCGCCATTGACGATGAGCATTTGTGCCCGCGCGTGAAAGCTGCGAAGCCTCGCGGCATCGCTCGCGCGTGCCACGATCGCAACCGGATCGACAAGTTCCAGCGCATGCGACAGCTCGGAATCGGAATAGCGCGTGTTGAGCGGGGCCACCACGCCGCCAAGCCGGAACTGGGCCAGCGCCGTCAGGATCGCTTCGAGCCCGCTGTCATTGTCGAGAAAAACCGCGATCCGGTCGCCGGGACAAACGCCGCGTGCGAGAAGTCCAGCCGCCACCGCTTCCATGTGCTTGACGAGTTGCGCATAGCCATAACGTTGCCGGTCACCCAGCGCGGATTGCGCCGACAGCGCAATCGACATCGGCCGTTTCCGCGCCTGCCATGCAAGCAGCGCCGGCACGGTCATTTCAAGTATGTCGTCGGGTCTGTTCATCATTGCCTCGTGAGTGCCGGCGCACTGAACGCCGGACTGGCCTCTACTGTGGCAAATCGCTGGCTCTCTATGGAGGCAGGATTTGGTCTCTTCTGCGGACCAATGGTGAGGTTGCCGACCCGTGTCCGCTCGGCGAGATATTGAGACAGAAGGAGCAAGCTGATGACAATTGCCAGACAAATGCGGATCCATGCCTATGGCGGGCCGGAAATGTTTTCCAGCGACAAGGTGGAGCTTCCAGAGCCTGGGCCGGGCGAGGTGCTCGTCCGCCAGCACGCGGCAGGTGTCAATTTCATCGACGTCTATCACCGCAAGGGCGTGTTTCCGATCCCCGCCCTCCCCGGCGCCATCGGCGTCGAAGCGGCCGGCGAAGTGGTTGTCTGCGCAAGCGACGTCAGCAGCCTGAAGCCCGGGGACCGCGTCGCCTATGCCGGACCGCCGGTAGGATCCTATGCGGACATGCGGGTCATGAAGGCCAAGAGCCTGGTGCTCATCCCCGAAACTCTTTCTTTCGAAGAGGCGGCTTCCATCATGCTCAAGGGCATGACCGTGCACATGCTGATGACGCGGGTGCGGCCGCTGTCAGCCGGCCAGACGATCCTGGTCCATTCGGCCGCAGGCGGCCTGGGGCAGTTGCTCGGCCAATGGGCGTCTTCCATCGGTGTCCGGGTGATCGGAACCGTCGGGTCCGCCGAGAAAGCCGAGATCGCACGGGAATCCGGCTGCAGCGAGACGATTCTCTACAACGAATGCGATTTTGTGGATAGGGTCCAAAATCTGACGGACGGGAGCGGCGTTGACGCGGTGTTCGAAGGGCTTGGCGGCGACATCCTGACGCGCTCGCTCAACTGTCTCAAGCCCTTCGGCCATGCGATCAATCTCGGTCAGGTCGGCAAGCCGCTCGATGCGGTGGCGCTCGCCGATCTGGGGCCGCAGCGCTCGCTCACCGTGTCGGTGCCGGGTGTCTTTGCGCATCTCAGGACATGCCCAGATCTGCAGGAGGCAGCGGACGAGATGTTCGCGCAGGTCACCTCCGGCGCGATGAAGCCACGGATCGGCGAACGCTTTGCGCTGTCCAATGTCGCAGCCGCGCACGCAAAGCTTGAAGCAGGGCGTACGGCCGGCGCGATTGTTCTCCTGCCATGACGGATGGGAACACGGAGACGGTCCCGCACTATCCGTTCTGGCATCAGGTGACGGTTCGCCATGCCGATCTCGATCCGAACGATCATGTGACCAACTCGGTCATCTGCGCCTGGTTTGATGACGGGCGCTACATCCTGCTGCGCCAGAAGCTGCGGCCAGTCGTCGAAGCCACGGATTACTTTGCGCTGGTCAAGCTGGAAATGAACTTCAGCAAAGAAGTTCGGATGTTCGACGCGCCACGCGTCGGCACGTCGATCACCCGTATCGGCAGAAGTTCCATGGCGATGCGCCAGCACCTCATAGTTGACGGAGCGATAGCGGCGACGGCGGAATCGGTCACCGTCCTCGCAGACGGTCACACTCGGAGCGCCATACCGCTGTCGACAACCCACCAAGATGCCCTGCGGCCCTACATGGCGACCGAGGATACCACCTGAGCACAGCCCGAACGCAGCGAAATAGCCGCCGATTGGTCCGCGATGAACACCAGCGCCTGCCTTGTGCGCGCCCGCGCCGTTGGGTCCATTGCTTTACGAGTAAGAACGGGACGACAGCAGATGGATGAATTCTTCACGGCCGAGGAGCGGAGTTTCCGGGATCACGTCCGCTCGGCAATCGCGGACATGCTACCGGAGCATCTCGCGGCCCATACCCGCACGCACCTGCACATGACCCGCGACACCATGGCGGAATGGAACGGGATCCTGCATCAGCGCGGATGGTCGGCGCATCATTGGCCCAAGGAATTTGGCGGTCCGGGCTGGACACCGATCCAGCGGTTCATATTCGAATCCGAACTGGCGCGCGCTGACGCCCCGCCGATCAGTGTCTTCGGCATATATCTGGTCGGTCCGACGCTCTACAGTTTCGGCACC
>NZ_JACIYP010000420.1 GCF_014359905.1 Hoeflea sp.
CCCATAGGGAAGAGTTGCATTGTTTAGCGCATAGCTTGATGTGCGCGGAACGCATCCGGGCATATTGGCCACGCAGTAATGGATGATGCCATCGACATCGAAAATCGGGTCTTCGTGGGTTGTAGGGCGGCTGGTTTCGAAACACCCGCCCTGATCTATCGCCACATCGACCATAATCGAGCTGGGCTTCATCATTCCAAGCATTTCCCGACTAACCAGCTTGGGCGCGCTCGCCCCGGGGATAAGCACCGCACCAATGACGACATCGGCATCGCAGATTGCCGCCTCTACAGCATCGCGTGTCGAGTAACTTGTACGTACCCTGCCAGCGAACAGATCGTCAAGCTGGCGCAGGCGCGGGAGTGAACGGTCGAGAATCTGTACATCCGCGCCAAGACCCGCGGCCATTCGTGCGGCCTGGGTGCCCACGACGCCGCCGCCGATCACCAGTACTTTCGCGGGCAGTACACCCGGAACGCCGCCCATCAAGAGACCATTGCCGCCGTTATAATCACGGCAGGAGATTGCAGCAGCCTCGATCGAAATCCGCCCGGCGACCTCGCTCATGGGTGCCAGCAGCGGCAAACTGTTCCCTTCAGCAACGGTTTCATACGCAACCGAAGTAACGCCGCTCGCGAGCAATCCTCTCGTCTGCTCGGGGTCGGGGGCCAAATGAAGGTAGGTGAAAAGGATCTGCCCTTCGCGCAACTGCACCCATTCCGAAGGTTGTGGTTCCTTGACCTTCACGATCATGTCGGAGCGGGCAAAGATTTCACCCGCATCTGGAACGATAGACGCCCCGGCCTGAATATAGGCGGCGTCATCGCAACCGATCTTCGCACCGGCAGCAGTTTCCACGATCACCTCGTGCCCGGCCGCGATATATTCACGGACAGCCATTGGGGTTAGACCCACACGCGATTCCTGCTTCTTGATTTCCTTTGGGACGCCAACTCGCATATCATATACTCCTACGTTCACACGGATGGTGCCCGGTATGGACTCCACCCAGATTGACACCACACCGAGGTGCCTCATTTCATGAATTCAAGAACACCCAGCTCGAAGCTGCGCGCTCAACCGATTTTTTTGCAGTCCTGCTCGCGCGCTCGGCTGCAGCAGATCCTGTTAACGCTCTACTTTTAGCCGGACTTGACATCCGCTTGAGCTGTTAGAAAGTCTGCGACCAGACTGTTGAATTGATTCAGCTTTTCGATCTGCGTCCAATGACCGCAGCATCCGAACATGCACAATTGGGCGTTCTTGATGAGCTGAAAGAGCCGGAGGCTGGATTCCATCGGGACGACGAGATCTTCCCTGCCGTGGAAGATCAATGTCGGACAGGCGATTTCCGCGACTTTTTCTTCCGGCGTTGCGAGTGCGGAAATATGTCTTTGTCTGGGCGCAGGAAACATTGCGCTGAAGGCTTCTTGAAAACCGGGTTGAATGCTTGCCCGGTAACGCATCTCGGCAAGATCATCCGAAACGAGTGAGTTGTCAAAAGCGAAAATATCCAGCAACTGACGCATCGCTTCGACCGAAGGTTCATAGCCCCAGACGCTATCGAGTCCCTCTGTCATTGGGAACTCGAGCCCGGCCGATCCCATTAGCACTAGCTTACGCACCCGGTCGGGATGATGGACCGCCATGGAAATCGCCAGCGCGCCGCCAAAGGAGTTGCCGATGATATCGAATGTTTCCAGCTCAAGAGCATCGGCCAGGCCGATCAGGTGATCTCGCCAGCGCTCAAGGCTGTAGGTCTGATCGTCAGGGCGGTCAGTATAGCCAAAACCGATCATGTCAGGTGCGACGACACGCATCTGCTTTGCCAGTACGGGCAGATTCAGTCGCCAGTTGGCCCACGCGGTTACTCCGGGGCCGGAACCGTGGATGAAGAGTGTGGGATGCCCTTCTCCCATGTCATGGTAATTCGTTCCGATCCCATTGACTTCGATGCGGCTACCGATTTCAGAATTTGCATTCACTGGTATTCTCCTCTTTTCCGAAAAATCAAAGTCATTGCCTGACGAGGCTTGTTTCAAAGCCTCATTCGGAATCGTTTCCGTTCACAAGGTCTAGCGCCACATCGACGATCATGTCTTCCTGACCGCCGACCATCCGCCGCCGGCCTACTTCTGACAGGATCGTCCGCGTATCAAG
>NZ_JACIYP010000421.1 GCF_014359905.1 Hoeflea sp.
CCGATCCGGCTGACAGCAGGCGTGGCTTGAGCTCGGTAAGCCCCGAGAGGAAGACGTTCACGGCCTCGCCCAGTCGCTGCAGGCGTTTGCGGGTCTCTTCTCTCAGGCGGTCCGGCGCGCTGCGGCTGAGGAACGGCAGGAGGCTTTTCGGGGGCGGGCGGTGAATGACGGTGAGCGTCAGGGTCTTGTCGCGCAGCCCGCTGGTCGCGAGTTTCGCGCGCCAGCGGCGGTCGACCTCTCCCGCGAAGCTGTCCTCACGGATCGGGTCGAGATCCGGTGTGATGGCCTTGGAGACCTTGTGGACGTAATAGCTGAATTCCGGCCCAAGCTGCGCGACGATGCGGGCAAAGAGCGCCGTCACCTTGTCGAGATAGGCATCGTCCGTCGTGTAGCTGTTGATCCCCTCGAGCCGGATGCAGCGGAAGAGCTCGTTGACCCGGGTCCGCACGGTCTGGTCATCGACGAGGCTGACATAGGGCAGCATATGCGCAAGGCGTATCTCGCGCGCATACCATTCCGGCGTCATCGTGCGGGCATCGAGCGCAGCATCACGGGCGTCATCACGGGGCATAGCTGTCCCCGCCATGAATGGACCTATTACGCGTGGGCGGTGTCTCCTGCAGGGCCGTCATCATCACGTCGATGAAACGCGGGTCCCAATCTGCGGCCTTCCACAGCACCGGATAAAGAAGGGCGGCGACACCCAATACCGCGATGTGCTGGACCCAGACGAACAAGAGCACCGAACCGAAGAGCCAGACCATCGCGTACATGATGGGCAGGCCCAGAAGCTTCGGCGGGCGCACGAGGCCGAGAAAGAGAGGCGCGCGCTCAGCCACCGGCAAAGACCGCGGCAACGATGGTGGGGGCGGCGGCAACACCAGCGATGCCCACGAGAACCCAGAGGGCTTGGCGCAGATCGATGATGTTGAAGAACCAGCTGAGAAAGACCCCGAGAACGGCAAGCGTCGCGATGACAACGCCAAGTGGGCCGGTCAGCGCATCGACAATGCCCTGCAACAAGCTTTGGATCGGGGAGAGATCAATGCTCTGGGCGAGGGCGGGTTCGGCAATCAGCAGGAATAGCGCCAGCGAGGCGACAAAGAGGTTTGAAATCTGTTTCATGAATTCGATCCTTCCAATCGGGCCACGACAGCCATGACGCGGGCCACGTGGTTCTGGGTTTCCGGGTAGGGGGGGATGCCACCGTATTGGCGCACAGCGTCCGGCCCGGCGTTGTAGGCGGCCAGTGCCAGCTGCGGGTTGCCGAATTCGCGCAGCATCAAGACGAGGTAGCGGGCTGAGCCATCAAGGTTCTCGATGGGATCGTTCGGGTCGACGCCAAGCTCCTCTGCGGTCCCGGGCATGAGCTGTCCGAGACCAATCGCCCCTGCGGTCGAGACAGCCTCCTGCCGGTAGGCACTTTCAACCTCGATGTTTGCCCGGTAGAGACTGAGCCAGTCAGTGACGGAAAGCGCCGCGCGGCGCAGACCGGGATGGCTGGCATAGCGCAGCCCCGTCGCTTCGATCGCCGCCAGCACCTCGGGGCTTGGCCGGGCGGGGGAGCGTTTGAACCCTGCAGACTGATCAGTGTCAGGACCTCCCGAAGCATCCCCTGTCCCAAGGATCGCCAAGGCCCGGGTTCCCGGACCCATGGCAATCCCATCCTGGTAATGGCGCGCGAAGCTGTCTTGTGAGCGGGACGGGGTAAGAGAGCCGTCGCTCTCCATCACCAGCACCATCTGCGCCGTGGCCGGTGTGGCCAGCAGCCAGAGGAGGTTAGCTGTCAGCGCTCTTGTCTGACGGGGTCTTGGTCGAGGCAGTTTTGTCGGCTGGGGAGAGCTTGTGGCTCCGGCTTGTGCCTGCGACGAGGGGTAGGTCGACATGCGCAAAGCCGAGACCCAGAAAGAAAGACACCACGCCGGAGACGGTCTTGAACTCGCGGATCTTGATGTCGTTGTAGGTCGTTCGGGTGCGGGCAGTGACGAGAAGCTTTTCGACACCCTCGTCCGACACGACGCGCATGATCCAGACCCCGTAATAGGTGGGGCCTTTCTTATGTGCCGACTCCTGGCACAGGATTTCTGCACTATAGCCGATTTCCACGAGCTCGCGGAACCTGGCTTCCGTAACCACGTTTGGTG